>DATDKX010000540.1:0-6101 GCA_036519615.1 Propionibacteriaceae bacterium | reverse complement strand
ATCGCCGACTGAAATGCTCGCCAGAGCAAGTGTTCGACGTACTGAACGACGGGTGGAGCTATCCCTTATGGGTTGTTGGCGCATCGCGGATACGTGACGTCGATGCTGGCTGGCCTGCGCCGGGCAGCAAGCTGCACCACTCGTTTGGGGTATGGCCGCTGTTGATCGATGACAGTACTGAGGTTCTTGAGATCGAGCCCGGCAAGCGGTTGGTACTGGAAGCTCGTGGATGGCCGATTGGCAAGGCTCGAGTAGAGATCACTGTCGGGGCACACGGTAATGGCTCTTTGGTCTCGATCTCTGAAGACGCCACCGGTGGCCCTGCGCGGTTGATTCCGGAGCCGATACGCCAGCCCGTCATCGACTTCCGCAACCGTGAGACGCTGCGGCGGCTTGGTTACCTCGCCGAAGGCCGCCACGATGATCAGGCGGATATCGGCGAGCGATCCGAGCGATCCGGCTCCACTGAGACTTGAGCTCGACCGCGAGCACTGATCCGAGGAGTGAGCCTGGCGGATGCCAGCGCGGCCCGCGCCGCGTTCATGCCGCAGGCGCCATGCACGGCGCCGCCGGGATGCGCAGATGATGACGCCAGATAGAGCCCGCGGATCGGCGTGTTCGCCCGACCCAGACCCGGAATAGGCCGGAAGATCAACTGCTGGTCAAGTGCCGTAGTCCCGCCGTTCAGGGAGCCGCCGACCAGGCTTGCGTCACGGCGCTCCATGTCCAATGGAGTCAGAATGCGACGCGCAATGATCCGATCCGAGAAGCTCGGGGCGCGCTGCTCGATTCGGTCCTGCATGCGGTCGGCAAACCGCTCGGCTTCGTCGGCGTCCCAGGAACCGGTGAGATTTCCACCTGCATCGTCCAGCACGTGCAGCGGTACATGGGTGTAGGCCCACATGGACTCGGTGCCTTCCGGCGAGCGCGTCGGATCCGAGGTGGTCATCTGGCCTATTAACAAGAACGGACGGCTAGGAACACTGCCGGCGCTCAGCTGGGCAAAGCTGATCACCAGCTCCTCATAGGAGTCGGCGATATGGACGGTCCCGGGCGCGTACGGCGGTGGCGTACGCCACGGCACCGGCGTGCTGAGGGCCCAATCGACCTTGAAGGTGGCTGGGTCGCGGCGGAAACCGGCCATTTGAGCCCGCACCTTAGAGGGCAGCTCTTCGAACGTGACCAGCCGGCCGTAGAGGTGCTCGGCAGCCACATCCGCCAGCACGGCGCGCCGGGCCCGCACAAGTTGATCATGAACCTGGACGCCCGCCGCGCGCCCATGCTCGATGCTGATCTTGGTCACTTCTGCATTGCAGACTACGGCACCCCCGCGTGCGGTGAAGCGGTCCCGCATTGCCACCGCGAGCTTGCCGGCGCCGCCCTCGGGAACTGGATACCCGACCGTTTGACCGAGCATGATCAACAGCAACCCGAGGAAGCCAGAGCCGGCACCATCTAGCGGAATGTCTGCGTGCAAGGCGTTTCCGGTGAGCAGGAGCCGTACCGCCTGACCGCCGAAATTGGGTTCGAGGACCGCACCTGCGGGAGCCAGCAGCTGGCGTACGAAAGACAACCCGCCCACCCGCGGCAATTTGATCATGGCTCGTAGGGCGGGCCGCACTGGTGGGAAAGGTGTGACGAGCGCGTCGACAAGGCTCGGACCGATCTTGCGCCATTGATCAACAAGGGTTCGCCAAGCCGCCCCGTCGCCTGGATGCTCCTCGTCCAGTAGCTTGGCGGTGATATCAAGATCACGATGCAGCGTGATCCAGGAACCGTCGCCGCGAGAGTGTCCGAGTACTGCAGGAGCGTTCCTCCAACGCAGCCCGTACTCCTCCAGATGCAGCCCCTTGATCACTCGGGAGGCGTACCCCAACGGATAGAACGCGCTGAAGGTGTCGGAGACGAAATCCGGATGCAATTCCCGATCACTGCGGACCGCCCCGCCGACCTCCGGCTGCGCCTCCAACAGCAGCGTTTCCCATCCGGCATCCGCCAGTCGGTTTGCGGCTACCAGGCCGTTGGGGCCCGCACCGATGACGACCGCATCGACCTCACGAGGCAGCGTCATATTCGTATCTCAGAGCATCGGCCGTCCGCCGGTGACCGCCACCCGCGCGCCAGAAATGTAGCTACCGTCATCGGAGGCGAGCAAAACGTAAACCGGCGCCAGCTCCCTGGGTTGGCCGGCCCGGCCGAGTGGGGTGTTCTCGCCAAACTTCTCCACCTTCTCTTCTGGCATCGTGGCAGGGATTAGCGGTGTCCAAATCGGACCCGGCGCGACACTGTTGACGCGGATGCCCTTCTCACCAAGCATCTGCGCCAAGCTCGCACAGAAATTGGCGATCGCCGCTTTGGTGGCGGCGTACGGTGCAAGCTGCGGGCTGGGCATGTCGGAATTCACCGATGAGCTGCCAATGATCGACGCGCCGGACTTCATGTGCGGGATCGCGGCCTTGCACAGACGGAACATTGCGCCGATGTTGGTATCGAAGGTGTAATCCCACTCGTCGTCGGAGATCTCCTCCAGCGTCTCGTGGGTCATTTGGTACGCGGCGTTGCTGACCAAGATGTCGATGCCGCCAAGCTCATCGACCGCGGTCTGGATGATGTCCCGACAATGCTGCGGATCGGCAATATCGCCCTTCACCAGTACGGCACGCCGGCCGGCCTTCTCGACATAATCTGCCGTGTCCTTGGCGTCGGAATCCTCACTGAGATAAGAAATCAGTACGTCGGCGCCTTCCCGCGCGTATGCGATTGCGACGGCACGTCCGATGCCTGAGTCGCCGCCAGTGATCACCGCGATCTTGTCCGTAAGCTTCCCGCTGCCCTGATAGCTCTCCTCGCCGCAGTCCGGTACCGGAGTCATTTTCGACTGAACGCCCGGCACTTCCTGCTGTTGTGGGGGCTGGCTCATATCTCCTCCTCGATATTGGTGTGCTGGGTCAGTTACCCGGGAATGCTGGGGCTGAACCCCTCTGCTCCCGACGCTCCGGAGCCGGTGCCAAGGGTCCGGGGGTCCTGCGGGCCTCAGGCCTGTCCATGTCGGTGGCGGGATCTCGCTGGCTCCCGTTGAGACCTAATAAAGGCTCCAGCGGATGTCGCCCTTCGATCACGTCGCGATTTGCCCCAAACTGTGCTGCGTGCCCGAACACAACCCTGACGGTGCGCCCGTCCGCAATGCAGATCGTTTGATCAAGTGGTTCATCGGGGTCGTGGTGATAGGAGTGGGAGTCAACCTGCTCGGCGGTTTCGTTGTGGCCCAGAAGTGGGCCTGGCTTCCGCCGGCTGCGTTTGTTGCGGCGCTGTTGGTCGCTGTGCCGAGTACTGGTCTGCTGCGGCGCGAGCGTTATGGCACTACGCGGGCTCGGGGCATGGCTTTGCTCGCGCTGGCCGGCTATCTGGCGGTCGTGGTGTGGGGATCAGTCACTGGGTGGCCGCTGGCAGTAATGATCTTGTCGCTGGGGTATCTCTGGGAGGCTGCGGTGATGCTCATGTGGTCGACCCTCCGAAGTCGCGCGGACCTCAACCATGTCGCCATCGGCACAGGGTGTTTGCTGGTGGCTTCGGCGTTCATGCTGCTCGGAGTCGCGAACCCGCCGGATGCATCGACGCTTGGCGTGGTCGGGGGTTTGCTGGTTAAGGTCGCGTTCCTGCTGCTCGGCGTCGCGGCACTGCTGCTAGGGGTCGCGTTTCTGCTGGACAGATGGTCACTGGTGGGCGTGCCATTCCTGCTCTTTGGAGTCGCGGCCGTGCTGGGCGGTGTTGCGGCCTTGCTCGAGGGATGGACCCTGGTGGGGGTCGCGTTGCTGATGGGCCCGGTCACGGCTCTGCTGCTTGGAGTCGCATTCCTGCTAGACAGAGGAACGCTGGCTGGGGTCCCGGTCTTGCTGGGTGCGGTCGCGGCCCCACTGAGCGGTGTTGCGGCCCTACTGGCCGGATGGACACTCGTGGGGGTCGCGTTTCTGCTTCTCGGAGTCGCGCTCTTGCTGGGTGGTGTCGCTGCCCTACTGGCCGGATGGAGACTCGTGGGAGTCCCGTTTCTGCTGCTCGGAGTCGCGCTCTTGCTGGGTAGTGTCGCGGCCCTACTGGCCGGATGGACACACGTGGGGGTCGCGTTCCTGCTGCTCGGGATCGCGGCGCTGCTGAGCGGTGTTGCGCTCCTGTATCGTCCTGACTTGCCGCGGCGGCTGATGGCGTTACTGACCAAACATGACGATATGGCAGTCACACCGGACGGTGACGTGCGCGATTAGCGTGATCAGGAGCCGGTCTCGTGATGCGGTTCGGCGACGGGCTTGGACTCCGGCGATCCGCGCTGCCGCAGATACACCGACGCGAAAACGATCACTGCCACAGCGAGAAACTCGCTCTGCCAGTTCTGAAACGACTCGAACCAAAACTGCGAGGTGCCGAGGTACTGCAACGTCGTCACCGGGTGCCCGCCATGTGCGAGCTCTTCATCGCTGTAGGCCTTGGCACCACCAATCGCATGCCCTGCTATGGAGAGGAAGAACAAGATAAAGAACAAACCCGAGAGCGAGTGTTTGTACAGCGTCAGCATCCAGCCGCCGCGGCGTACGGGCCACGGCGCGTCTGGACGGTTGGCTGCCTCCCGTGGGTCCTCGTCCTGGGGCGCAGGCTCGTCAACCGGCTTGGACTCCGAGGATCCTTTCTGAAATAGCAAAGCGGTCAGCACGACATACATGCCCATCTGCAGAAATTCGCTCTCCCAGTTCTCGAACGTCGCCTCGTAAAAGTCGCCACTGAGCAGATAGCCAGCGAGCGAGACCGGTCGCTCACCATGCTCGAGCTGGTTGCTGTTGTACACCTTGACGCCCGACAGCACCATGCCGCCAAAGAAAATCAGGAACAGAGCCAGATTGGCGATTAGCAGTCCATGATCACGCAACCATTCGCGCATCGCGCCCCCATCTGCGCTAACCCATTCCTAGCCTTGATCGCTTCGGGAGAGACGTATCCATCGGTAGCCCCAGCCGTTCAGCGTAAGGCCGGTCAATTTCTTGGTCGGCGCGTCATACGGGCCGTCGACGAACAGATCGTAAGGCGCGCCATTCATGCCTGGCAGCGGGCCGATGTCAACGGTCACCGGCGTGTCGGCCAAATTGTGCAACAGCAAGATCGATCCGGCCGGCGCGTCGAACCGGTGTGCCAGCACAGAGCGCGGCAGCGGGGCGTCGACGACGGAGCACGTGCCGGTTCCGATCTCCGGCGCGATACGCAAGGTATGGATCAGGTTTTCGAACCAGCGCAGCAAAGAATTAGGGTCTCGCTGCTGGGAGCGCACGTTGACTTCCTTCGCGCCGAACTTGCCTGTCATGACGACGGGCCGAAACAGCGCATCGGGCGCCGCCGAGCTGAAGCCTGCGTTTGGCGTGTCGTCCCAGTGCATAGGTGTTCGTACAGCATCACGCCCGGCGAGGCTGAGGTCTTCCCCCATCCCGATCTCCTCGCCGTACCGCAGCGCCGGCGTGCCGGGCAGCGAGAACTGCAGCGCGTACGCGAGCTCAATTCGGCGCTGATCACCCTTAAGCATTGGCCCCAGCCGGCGGCGAATGCCGCGGCCGTACAACCGCATCTCGGGCCGGGGTGCGAAAGCACGAAAAACGTCACCGCGCTGCTCGTCGGTCAGCCGACTGAGATCCAGCTCGTCATGGTTGCGCAGAAAAGTGACCCATTGGCCCCCTTTAGGCAACTTGACGGCTGTCGTCAAGGCTTCGATCAACGGCTCCGCATCACTGCGCGCCAACGCGAGCCAGGTCCGCGGGTTGAGTAGGAAGTCGAACATCATCTGGGCCCGGTCGCTTGGCCCTTCGGTGCGACTGCCCACGAACTTCACGACCTCGGTCGGCGGCACGTTGGCCTCGCACAGCAGCACCGAGTCGCCACGCAGCCACTGAGTCTCCTGCCGCCATGAGTCCATTATCGAAAAGTCCTGCGGCCCAGAATCGACGCCGGGCTTCACCATCTCGAGGATGAACGGGGCCGCGTCGATCCGGAAGCCAGCGGCACCCAGCTGCAGCCAGAAGTTCATGATCTTCGCCATCTCCTCGCGCACGGCGGGATTGGCCCAATTG
>DATDKX010000539.1:0-2512 GCA_036519615.1 Propionibacteriaceae bacterium | reverse complement strand
CTCGCCGGTCTGAAGATCCAAGCACGCACCTTGACAACGCATCGGATCGGCCTCGAGCACAGTGGCCACCCACTCCAGATCCACGGGCAGCTGCCACATATCGTGCGCCTCGCCGTCGGTCACGCCCAGCCGAACCTCCTCTACGGCAGTTCGGATACCTCGCAGCCCTGACACGCCCGCTACGCCGGGCTGCCATATGGTCAAACCCATGGCGGCACATGCTCCGGTATCGCGAACCGATCGAGCGCTCCCCCACCCTGCCCGCGAGAATCGTAGCCGTCCATTCGGTGCGCGCCTGGCTTCCGGGTGCGGCGAGTCGCCGCTTAGATCCCACGCCACAACGTCGATCTGGGCCTCCCGGGAAGTGGTTGGCCGATGGCCACCACGGTTCACCCATCGTGCCGTGAGTCTCGACAAGATTGATCATGAAGAGCTCCGAGAGTTTGATCACTGACTCCTGGCTGATCAAGGCACCGGGCAAAGTTGCGAGGCGAGGTTCGAAACTCAGTAGCGCGCCATTCGGGCCCAAAAGAAGCAGTAGACGCCAAAGCAGGCAATGCCAGCCGCCATGATCGTCAACAGCACTGTCCCAAAAGGCTGACCTCGAATCGTCGAAAGGGCTGCATCCATGCCACCAGCCTTCTTCGGATCATAGGCGATCGCTGCCCAGACGAAGAGTCCCCCGATGATCGCCAGTGCTATTCCCTTGGCGCAATAGCCAACGGTGCCGAGCCGCCGTACGGCTGGCGGCACGCCACGATCAAGATCTTCGGTGAAGTTCTGCTTCACGCCCTTAATGATCTGGGCGACCCCAACGCTGATCACCGCCGCGCCGATAGCGGCAACAAGCACCCGACCGAACGGCACGGCCATCAGCTTGGCGCTGACTGTCTCCTCACCTTTGCCTGAATGAGATGCGGCGCCGATAGCAACGCCTACCGCCAGTACGCCCAAGGCGAGGTAAACGACGGCGCGACCGGCCGACATGAGACGTCGGCGCAACCTGCTGTCGCGACTTGGCTGATCGCGACCGATCGTGGCCTCGACCGCCTGCCACAGGGTGAGCGTGAACAGTCCGATTGCCATGACCCACAACAGCACAGCGCCCAGCGGCTGCCTTCCTAGCTGGGTCAAGGCGCCTTCGCTGGATGCGTCACGTCGTCTCGAGAGCACCAGCTGGATAGCAAGCCAGGCCAGCACCAGATGCAGCAGGCCGTAGCTGGCCAGCCCAATGCCGATCAGTGCGTGATACGGCCGGCTGCGTCTGACCTCTGCAATCGAGGGCTTTTCGGTACGGATGCCAGCCACGTCAGTGACATACCCAGCCGACGCAAGATGATGCGTCGGCGACGCTGCCATCAGCCGACGGCGCTAACCGGATGCCTTCTTAGCGGCCTTGACCGACCTCTTCGTCTCACGCACCTTCTGAAGCGAGTCGTCGTCAACGATGTCGGCGACCGAACGGAAGGTGTCTGGCTCGCCGTAATAGCCAGCTGCGGTACGCCAGCCGTCCGGTGTGATACCGCGTTGCTTGCCGAGCACGGCTGTGAATATTGCTGCCTTGTCAGGGCCAAATCCTGGAAGTCGGGCCAGCCCAGCTTTGATCTCATCGCCAGACCGGGCATCTTTCCAGATGTTCGCAGCCTCGCCGTCATAGTCCTCGGTGAGCACCTGGCAGACCTGCTGGATGCGCTTGGCCATGGCAGCAGGAAATCGGTGGATCGCCGGTCGCTCGGCGCACAACGCGACGAACTCGTCTTCACTCATTGCGGCGATCTTGGCAACGTCCAAGCGGCCACCCATCCGCTGCGCGATCACCAGTGGGCCGCTAAACGCCTTCTCCATCGGCACCTGCTGATCGAGCACCATGCCGATCAGGAGCGCATTGTCATCATCGGTCAGCAGTTGATCGGCTTCGGGATCGCCGGTGAGCCGAAGCGGAGCATTCATGCGGGATATTCTGCCTGAGCCGAGGTTGGCCGAGAACCTGCAGGCGCGCTACTCATCGTGATCTTTCAGACCGGACTCCCTGCGCACCACGCTGCGGGCGACCTGGTGATAGACCATCACATTCTCAGGAAGGTGGTAGTACTTGACCAGACCGGAGAGATAACGGTACCGCGGGAATACATCGCGGCCGCCGCGCGGCAAGCTGGCCTGTGCGGGATTGGTGGTTCTGTGCTGGGAACTTGGCGCCGGCATACGCGTTGGGGCCGGGCTCGGCGGATTGCTTGCTGCCGTCGGCGAGCTGGCCGACCCGAGGCTCGACCCCGCCAGCGGATCCTCGCCCAATCCGCAAGCTGCGTAGGCTAGCACCAGCAACAGAGGTAACACGGTTTGCCGGGCGATCGTCACAGTGGTCACTCCCTTGGCGTTTAGTCAGGGCTGTGCTTGGCCCGGTGGACCGTCGTGACTGGAAATTCGAACCTATCCAAAGACAAGGCGGCCAGGCTACCCTTCTGCGTCAGGAGGTTGGCGATGCGAATCTACGAACTGCTCCGCAGCAAAGGCT
>DATDKX010000538.1:0-4467 GCA_036519615.1 Propionibacteriaceae bacterium | reverse complement strand
TGGCCCTTTTGCGAGGGTCGCCACGTTCTCCGGAACCTGCCGCCGCCGTACAGCCTCGCCGAGCGCAGTGCGGATCGTGCGATGCACCTGATGAGCGGTCGCTGGCCGGGCTCCGGTCGTGATCATCCGTCGATACAGTCGCTCGAGGTGTTCAGGTCGCAGACGGTCGAGGCGGTGTTCTCCGACACCGGGAATCAGATGAACTCGGACAGCAACCCTGTAGGCGTCATAGCTGCTCTGCCTGATTGTCGGTCGAGCGATGTTCTCGAGCCAATGCTCAAGCCAGCCGGCGACGGTCCACCGAACGCCGGGTAGGGGGACGCTCCCGTTCTCCCGTCTCTTCTCGAGCTCCCGCACCCTGGCAGTGACGACGGACTTGGATCGTGACATGACATGTCGTCGATCCGGCTTCCCTTGATCGGTGACGCCAACTATCACCCGACCGTGCCAGTAACCATCGCTTCCCTGATAGATCGTTGAGCGTCCATTGGCTTGGCGTGTCACGCCGCACCCCCTCGGCGCCGGGCTCGGAGCTCGTCCAGGAAGGTGACCAGGGCGTCGGCGGGTACCCGTCGCAGCCGGCCGATCTGGACGGACTCAACAGCGCCAGAGCTGACAGGGGCGTACATGACGGTTCGGCCGACCCCGAGACGCTCGGCGGCCTGCTCAACCGTCAGCACCAAGGGGAACGGAGCCGCAAGCGAATCGGATCTCGCAGGAAGAAGTTGGTTGAGGTCATCGCGAGTCATCATCAAGCAGTCCTCTCGCTGAGGTGGTACAGGTGGGCTGGATTTGTGCTGCGGTCGTAGCTGACGGGATGGTCACAGCTCTGCAGACGGATCGAAGGTCCGTTGACATCTGCTCGCCGGTCTCTCCCAAGTCAGAGCGCCCGGCTGTCAATGGCGTCGTCCGAACTTGATGCGCTGTTGGATGTAGACATCGACCGACTCTGGCAATACGCGTCACGCCCGCCCATCTGTGAGGGAGGGAAGGCTCCGGAGATCACTCGGACCTTCGTTCCGCCTTCTCCCAAGCTGAAAACCTGCGAAAGGTGTACCAATTGGGATCGAGGTGCTGCGGCTCGCGGGCATCGAGTCTGCGGGCGTGGTTCCGGCTCATCGTCGAGGTCCTTCCGAAGCACGATCCTGCGGCCGCATCGTTCTGCCTTGACCTGAACGTCGTAGGGCAGGTGGGGGTCCGGATCTTTTCGGTTGGGCCGATTCACTGGGATCAAGCGGCGCTGCTGTGGCGACTGCCTGGTTGCAGGTTGCGATCACGTCGCTGGTGAGATTGACGAGTCCACGGCGAGCCGGTTCGGGCAGCGGGATGAGTTGGTTGGCGGCGATCTGCCGTGAGGTTGCCCACGTGATGCCGTCGTATGCGGTGACGCCTTGCTCTCGTGCGATTTCGGCCTCTCCTTGGGCGCGCATGGCGATCACGCGGGCCGGACCGGTCAGTGTTGGATGTGTGGCCGCGACCTCGCGCGCAACGTGCGCGATGTCGACGGCTCCGACCATGCTGAGATGGAGGCTTTTGAGCGTCCGCTTCAGATCGACGCGGTTAGCGATCTGGCCCGGTGTGGCCCATCCGGTTGGAGTGGAGGCGGTCGCCGCTATCGCCGCTCGCACCTCGCCTGCAGCGCGGGTCAATGCTGGGTCGGGGCGGCTGCCTGGGCTGGTTAACTCACCCCATCGTTTCGCTAGTCGGCTCCACGCGACCTGGGAAGCATCCAACGTCGCCGTCACTCGATCAGTCATCTCCGGGTCGATTTCGGTCTTCTGTCCGGCCGCTTCGGTGACCACTGCGGCGGCGCTTGCAATAAGCGCCTGAACGCGCCCGATGCGAACCAGGTCCGCGGCATCTGGATCTGTGGCGAGCGTGCGGTGGGCCTGGATCTCCCACGCCGTCAACGCCGACTGCAGCCGCGATGGTCGAGGGGTTGGCCGAACTTCGCCAGAACGCTTGGAGTGACCGGGTGGGCCGCCACATATCCAGCGGCAAGCTGCTCGAAGATTTCGACCCGGGACGCCATGGCCTCAGCTGCCTCGATCTCGCGCACGGTCGGCCGCGAGTCGACGGGCCGGCGCCTTTGTGTATCAAGACGCAGGCGATCCCGAAGGTCGGCCGCATAGTCCCTGAGCGCAACAGCGGTACCGTGAGCGCCCACATACAGCGTGTGCATGACCCGGGCGCGGGCAGCGGCAATATCTGTCCGTGCTTCGGCGTTTGTGGGCTGCACATCACGGCCCTAACGCTCGATGAGCTCCCGTGTGTGGGACAGGTTATGAGCAATCTCGAGCAGGCGTTGATCTTGCGGGCCGGGCCCCGGCCACTGGCCAGCGGTGCTGCGACCAAGACCCTCCCCCAGCACGCGCAGCCGGAGAACTGCCCACAGCTGAGCCGCTGACTGCAGGACCTGGCCCCATGCCCTCGCCATTGCTGGCCCGGTGTTGGGCCTTACATCCAGGAGCGTGTCGCGGGCGAGTGCATCACTATCGGCCAATAGCTCGCCGACCGTGCGCCTGTTACTTGCCGGCACCGGTATTCGCCTCCCAGACCAGCTCAGCGACCAGCACCCGTAGGCCGAACAGCCGAGATGGTGCGCCCACGACACAGATCCTGCGCAACAACTGCTCAGCTGAAGCAAGAAGTTCAGCCGGGTTGTCCCCAACCGGTGTAGGCCCGTCCAGCCGGGCGCGGCGAGGCAATAAGCTGGAGGCTTCATCCGCTGCCGAGTCGATCCCCAAGGCGAGTAGTTGACGCGATGACCGGGGACCGGCTACGTCGGCTTGCGTCCAAGCCAGCTCAGCTGCGCGTCGCAGTAAGCGCGCGACACCAGCCACCGTCTCGACGACTTCGGTGTCCATCTGCTCCATGCCCACTCGGTTTCCTTTTGCTCAGAAGGCCGTCCAATGAAGCCACAAATGTCGGCCGTCAGGTCGGATAGGCCATGACCTGTGGATACAAGGACGCTTTGCGAGCCCTAAGTCCTTGCAGAAGACCCAGGCGGTCATGGCCGTTGCATCGAGGAACGGAATCGGCGTTGGCTTGGCTTAGCTCTCCGATTATGTAGAACTTCGATAACGTTTCAGAACGCCATCGATCACAGCTGAAGTGATCAAGCTGCGGCCCATTGAAGTTGTCCCGATGATCGAATCGGAGGGAGAAAAGGTGCTGATCGCCGCGGATTGATTGAAGCCTGCAAACGGAGCTGACCTGACGGCAAACCGTTTGGTATCTAGCGCGTGGACCTCGTGGTGTCATCCTCGGGCTGGGCGTGGGCCTGCGCGGTTAGCCGGCGAAGCCGGGCCGCTTCGCGTTGGCTGATTGCACCGGCGCACCATTGCACCGCCTCGGATACCGTCAAGGATTCATTGGCGATCATCGCCTGGAGCGCGGCGGCGGCGCGTTGCTCGGTTGCGGCGATCGTGGCGTCTCGCTCTCCAAGCGCGATCAACACCTCGATCGCCAGCTTCTCCAAGCGCCGGTCACGTTCCGCCCGTTCACGACGACGTTTAGCGTGCACTTGCGATGCTGCCAGTCTGGCGGCCTGTCTCATTGTCTGCTTGCCCATAACCGCACCGCTTTCTCATCGACAGCGACTCCATTCCCCTATGAATTTCCGGCTGGCCGAGCGGTCACCCTTTAGACGTCTCGAATGATGAATTGAGGAATTTCCTGTTTAGCAGATTCAACTCGCGAGCACTTGACCCCCAGACATCGGCAGCGTGTCGACTGAGGTCTTTGGACGTCCAATTTCCCTAAAAATAACGGTTTTGCACTTAGGCGTATTTTCGCTGGACGAACCGAAATGGTGGTCAGACCCATAGCCAAACTAGGCCAATACAAACTAGGCCAATAAGCCCGCGGCAACGGATCCAAAGGCTTTCGACTATTCATGGCAGCAATGACGCAGCAGACGCTTGCCTCCACTGTATTGAAGGCGCACCTGAGCGTGACCAGCTTGGGGTTCGCGGGTTAGATGCATCAAGGTTGTCGGGGCGCCCGCGACGCGCGAAACAGATCGGAGCACGAATGAACCGCGGCGTTCGAGAGAGGAGAATGCGCCGGCTTAGAAACGGCCAGCTGTACTCAGCTGGTCTGACTCGCGTCGGGATTGAGGCCGCTGTTAGGCGTCCGCTAGGCCACCCTCATCGGGCGTTTCAAAGGACGGGTCATACGGGACGTAAGTCACCGACAGCCCGCTGGGCTTCGCCCTTGCGTCACCGCTGGGCTTCCAGGTCCCCTACGGATCACCGGAGTTTGGCTGCTCACCCGCTTCCAGGTGTGACAAAGGTTCCGCTGAACGCCGTCCCGGTAGGCGGTGGCGGTTTCTGGCGGTCAACGCAACAGCAAGGGTCCGATCTGTTCGATCGGTTTCTTGAACCCTAGGCGTTTGCGTGGTCGATCGTTGAGTTCGGCGGCGACCCAGTCGAGGTCGTCGGCGCTGTGCGCGGAAAGATCACT
>DATDKX010000537.1:0-8635 GCA_036519615.1 Propionibacteriaceae bacterium | reverse complement strand
CGTCGGCGCGCAGCGGGCGGCGGGCACCTCGGCCATCACGCCGGCCGTGGCCAGCCCAGCCCGCGCGGCAGCGGTCGACGAACACGGCCGCCCCCTGCGGCGGTCGCCACCATCGGTGCCATCACCTACACCTGCGGGGTGCTGTCGTTGGCCGCCCTCGGCGATCGCGGCGAGCTGCAGGTCCAAGACCTCCGGCCAACACCACGCGGTGATGATGACGTCGGCGCCGCGGCCGTGTGAGCTTGCGGACCTCGTCCACCGCGTCGACGTGCCCGGCGTCGACCGCCGCGTCGGGCGGGACGAGGCCGGCGGAGAGCGCCAGCCGCTACGTCGCCAAGAACACCGGGGTGGCGCGCCGGGCGGGCCCAGCCGCACGTGTAGGCCACCTCCATAACGGCCGCGGCCGGTGAGTCGTTCGCACGAGCATCTTGCCGTAGACCTGATCGCAGTCAAGCTCGATCAAGATGCTTAACGCATCAAAGGCAGGAGCGCGTTGATCGTTTCGCGTAGCGTCGAGGCAGGCACCACCCTTATGGGCAGCTCGCTGTCCTATGGCTTGACCAGCAACAACTTCCGAACCGTCACGGATGGGCCACAACGGGAACCAGAACCACGAAGCGGGACTTGCCCAGATGTCAGGGCCGGCACCGCTGGGCGCCAGGGCCCGCACCCGCCGGCATGCCCGGCAACTCGGCACCAAGCCAGCCGGCACCAAGAGGCCTCACTCAATAGCCGGACCGCGGCAACTAAGTCCGGGCCGGAAGGTGCACTAAGGCGGCTCGCTGCGGTCAGGCCTTCCCGCCGCGTTTGGCTAACGCGCGGGCTGCGACGCGGTCGGCGCGACTACTGCAATCTCCCCGGGCGCCGCCTGAGGTTCGTCCACGAAGCCGATCCGTATGGCGCCGTTATCGTCGGTGTCGAACTTGCTGAAGTAGACATTGAAATGGTGACAGCGTTCACGGGGAACGCTCCGGACCCGACTCAGAATCGGTGCATACATCGCGTGGTCGGATTCGTCCACGCTTCTCAGGAGTTGCCACCTGAACCGGGGGTTACGCCAATGGCTTGCGACACGGACCTGCTCCGCCAGCTCGTCGATCCACCCGGTTGACAAGTTTGGCCGACCGTACTGCCAGGCGTCGACGAGCCAGCGGAAGGGCGCGAACGGCTCGACCCGGCCAACCCCGAACAGACGTTTCGCCTCCGCGTCGATCTCGTTCACCCGTGCCTGTTCGAGCACAGCTCGGGCACCCTCGACCGGGTCCAGCGCACGTATCCCGTCCACCTCCGCAAAGGTCAGCTGAAGGCGCAAGAACGGGACCGTTGCCCAATCCTCTCCTTCGTCTGAGTCGCTCGGCACGACCTCACTCAGCGCCTCGTACAGCGCCTTGGCTGCCTGCTGGACCTCTTCCCCGTTGGCTGCGAACCCGGGAGCCACGGCCTCGTTATGGTCGGGAAAGAAATCGGGGCTGGTTAGAAAATCATTCGCAAGCTTCTGGATGCTCACCGGATCCTGGGCCTGGACGCGAACGGCGTCGGCGTACACCGTCGGCGGGTGCGGACCGCACTGCAGCACCACGATTTTGGTCTCCGGACTCGCCGGGTGGGTGGCGACGCCGCACTCCCACATGCAATAGGACCAGTCCTCCTTCGGACTGGTGAACACCAAAACGACGGCACTCGCCGCCCAAAGTCGCTCCTTCAGCTCTCTCTGCAGCTCGCGACCAACCCGTGCATTATCCGCCTGGGCAGAGGACGACTGAAAGACGGCGATGCGCCCACCGCTCCGATCGGTCACGAACTTCCGCACGACGTCGGCGATCGCTCGATCGCCGTGCCGGTGACTGATAAACAGCAATGGCCGATCCGACCTGGACCGTGCCGAGTCTGCTGAGAACTCGGATGTCATGTTTGTCTGCCTTGCCTTGTGTCCCCGTAGCCAGCCCCGAAGATGAGGACTTCAGCTCTGTACGGCCAAGGCCTCGCCCATACAGCCTAAGTCGGTAGCGTCCGAATCAGTAGCTGCCTCGAGCGCGAGGGCACCAGTCATTCCGGTGCTGCTCCCGTACGTCGACGCGATCTCGGCGGAGATGCCCTTCCTGCGCGAATTCAACGCCGTGCGATTCGGGCGCGGGCTGGACGACAACGCTGCTCTTCGACGGAGACGACGAACCGTAGTTTGCGATCGCTGATGCCGCAAGAACTTCAGGTGGCCTGATCGTGGCGCAAGGCAACACGACTCGTGAGGCTGCCGCGGCGCTGTTCGTGAGCCGGAAGACCATCGGTTCCATCTCAGTAACACCTATCGGAAGCTCGGGATACGGTCGCGCGCCGAACTGGTGCGTCGAGTTGACCGCCTGAACTAAGTGGCGCTCGAACGGCACCTCATCGCTTGATTGCCGGTTCGTTCGCCCGGGCGAGTAGCTTCCTCTGGCTGTCTCCGCGTACAAACACGTGGCACGCTCGTCCCGGCGGATATGTGAACTGCGGGGTTCTCACTGAGCGCGCCGTATCGCTCCAGCAGGTTCCGTCCTGTCATCCTGTGCCAGGACTACCGGTCGCTCCACCTCCGGGTTCTCCATTAGTACCTGTGTCCCGATTGGTACCGGTACCGCCATTGGTACCGGTGCCGCCATTCGTGCCGCTGCCGCCATTCGTGCCCGTGTCTCGATTTGTGCCGGTGTTCCCACTGTTGTCTGTACCGGTCTTGGCTTTGCCGGTGCCGTTTTCTTCGCTGTTTTTGCTCCCGCTGGTTTCTTCGCTTTTGGCGCTCTCTTTGCCGCTCTCGGTTTCCTTCCCAGTCCCCTTGGTTTCCTCGCTCGTGGGGGAGTCGCCGCTGTTGGACTGATCAGTTGTGGCGGATTCGGTTGGACCGGTCGAGTCTTCGCCTGCGGTAGTCGTATCTGCGCTAGGACTAACGGCCGGTATTGAGCCTTCATCAACCGTGCTCGGAGAAACCGATGATGCCGCCGGGCTTGCGTTTTCAACTGCGCCGGGACTTACCGATGGCGAACGAATCGAGGACTCGGGACTCGGTGTTTCCCCGGCCCCGTTTCCGTCCGTTTGTGCGGGCTTAGGAGACGGCACTTTCACGCCAGTCGGTTTCGAAAGCAACTTTCCTGTGTCATGATCGACAACCTTGAACGACTTGACGGCACTAGGCGCTGGCTTAACGACGATCACCTTTTTTGAATCGAAATCTGGCCAAGGGTTGCCTTGGTAGGGGTGTGGTACATCGGCCCGGGCTAGCGTCAACGGGTTGCCGCAGAAGCATTTGACAGCGGGCACCCCATGTTTGTCGACGAAGACGCCAGTGCCCGCCTGGAGGATGGAGTAAAAGGTCGTCGCATGGTCGCGCACGAAGCCGTGATTCGTGACGCGCGTATCTGCTCGAAGGATGACTGGTGTCAGCTGCGCAACGAAGGACGGTATCTGATCAACGCTCATCCCTAGGACGCTGGCCCATGCGGCCCCCTTGTCCGGATGTGTTTGAAGGAAGTCAACTAGCCTCAGCGCGTCGCAGCTCGTCTTACTTTTAGTACCGCCGTAGAGACCTCGGGTCTCACCTGTCACAGCACCCTCAGCTTTGGGCTTGCGTGGCGGCGGCGTCTCTGCGTCCGGTACGCCCTCCATGAACGCATCCTGGGAACTGTTGACCGGCTCGGCAGTCTCCACTCCGGAGGCCTGATCGGGGCTATTGCTGGTGATGGGCCTGAGGATCCAGGCCGCAACCCCGACGATCAGTATGGAGATCAACAAGAGTAATGGCATAAGAACTCGACGCGCGACACTGCGACGAGGGCCAGAACTTGGCTCCTTGGGGGGAGGACCCGATCGCGCACCGCTTCGGGAGCTTGGGCCGGATGCGTCGTCGGCCTGTTGCAGGCGGGTGGCATCAGAAGAAGGAGTGGCAACTTCGGATTTATCGAGGATGTTCTTGACCACGACGTGCGCACGACGCGGACCGCCCTCCTTCTCATACGCACCCAGAACCTCTTGGACAAACGTCAGGAGGTTTGCCATATCAGACTTAAACGACTCGTGTCTGAGATGGATCGCCTGCAGATGGGTCAGTTTTGTCAGCGTCTCCGGCAGGTCGGCGCGTCGAGGCATCGTGGCGTCTTCCAACAGCACCGGGATGATCGGAATGCCTTGATCGAACGCGGCCTCGACCTCAAGCCGCACCGGGTCGTCGGTCTCAATAATGCGAGCAGCGCCCCTGCGCATCTGACCCCATTGATGGCTGATGAGCACGAGCATCAGACCGCACTGAGCGACCGCGCGCGAGATCGCCTCAGTCCAGTCCTGGCCGGGCTTGATCGAGTCCACATCCATGAATACCCGGGCCTCGCCAAGACGCTCGACGAGACGGTCATAGAGGCGGCCAGCGATATGGCTGCTCTCTTTGCGCCGGTAGCTGATGAAAACGCCAGGGGCGTCGGTTGTCATAGGCAATCACCACTCTGCCCCCGTGTTCAGGTAATTCTAGAGTGGCTTAGGCCGCGGCTGATACGTATTTTCGGGGGTGGATTGCCCCAACGGCTGCCTATGTTGGCGCCTCCACGAATTTCAGCGACGGGAGTGCCGTAGATTCTGCTGATTTCTGGGATCATCGACGGTCCTGTGGTTTAAGAATTGGCGCTGGTGATTGATCAGGGTGACTGCACGGCTATCGGCTGTTAATTTCCGTACGTTCGTATCGGAGTCGTTGCCCAGCGAACTGGCTCAGTTCGCGGATGATTCGCTATCACGAGGCGCACGGGCATCTGCCTAGCCGCGGACGTACGCGAGGCGGTCACCGTACCGTCGATGAACAAGATGTGCGCTGGCTGCAGAACCTACAGACGCCGCTAACGGCGGGCGTGACGCCAGCGACTGCCCTGCGAGCACTACACGGCCAGCTGTCTGGCTCGGAGCGAGCGGCGATCGACCGGCTGAGTGGCAATGTGCCCCAGATCCGGCAGCAGCTGGACAGCACTGTGGACGCCGAAAAGGTTCCTCCCGAGGAGCGCACCTCGCTCGCCTTTGACGTCTTCGTCATGCGGACTCGAATAGAGGCCTGCATCTCGGACGGCCTATGCGAGGCGGGGTTATTTCAGGCGACTTCGCCCTGCTCAGCCTGCCTGCAATCGAGGGCCAGCTCACCTGCGCCGTACTGGCCCGCCTCGTCGGCATAGCCCCCTCAACCCTGGGGCCCACGGTTAACCGCATTGATCGAGCGCGGCTGGTGGAGCGCCGAACCAATCCGACGGCTTCCGGAGGGTGCGGTCCTAGAACAAGGTGGCCCATCGGCTGGCCGATGGCGATCTTACGTATCGACTCGCAGTCGATCGGGATGGATTGGGCTTCCGGCGCCTCCAGCCGAGAGTGTCATCCCGAAGGCGGGACGATGAACTCGCGACCACGAAGGTCGGTGCCTATGCCGCCTTCGACCTGAGCAAGGGGGCCCACCTTGAATCGTGATCGCTCTAGAAAGTGCTCGATCCGCCGGCGATCAGGCATTGGGTTAAGTAAGGGGTAGTCGGCAATTGTTGCGGCCATAGCGGCTGTCGCCCATAGAGCGACTCCCTCTGAAAACTCACGATCGCTATCAATCAGTTTGGCTGCGAGAGCGGCACAGAATGCATCTCGTGGCGCAGAGGCCTCCATGTATGCGGACGGGAAGGCTGGCACGCTGAAAGCGCCGAGCGTTTGCGAGTAGATGGTGCAGCCGCCACCCATGGGAATACACAACGTCTTGACGCCATAAGCCCATGGCAAGGTTCTCCTCAAGTACGTCGGCGAGAACCTGCTGCCAACGGCCCAGGCGTTGGGGCTTTGGCGGCCGGGCCTTCCGGTAGCGGCTCCAGACACCGGAGACCGTCATATCGACCTGTTCCGCGATCTCATTCCAGGTCAAGCCTTGGTCGCGCAGCTCCACGATCTGATCGGTGGACGCGGGAAATGCGGGAGGACCGCCGCGACGCATGGTCACCCCGGCGCGACGTAGCTGATAGCTGACCGTGGTCTCCGTGACGCCCAACTCGGCACCGATCTGGCGCAGAGTCCAGCCCTGGGCGTACAGTTCGGCTGCCCCGCTTAACGTCCACCGGGTCACGGAACGGCCGAGCCTTGGCTTACGCCCCTACATCCAGCGTGCCTTGCAGAGTTTGACCAGGCGTGTGAATAAAAGGCACAAGGAAAGGCGGGGCACTCCTATGCCATGGTCCCTACTTATCTAATCGCCGTTAAGCTAGCACTGCTACGTGCTGTCCGGTGGGGCGTCCTCTCGCGCTTCCATTCGGCGCAGTTCTTCCGTCTCTCGGCGGTCCTCCTCTTGCCGACTCAATTCGTCTAGCTGCCGTCGATGCTCTTCTTCCAGACGTGACTTGACCCGGTCCACCGGCGAGTCGATCAGCTAGCGATAACCGAAGGAAATCTCCTGCGTCGGTGCAGCAAGCAAGGCACGCGGAAAATGTGTCACCATTGGAGCCTCGGGCCACCGCGTATTTCGGGTGACCCGAGCTGCTCTTAGTTGGCAGGGTCAGGTGGTGTCATGCCGATCTTCATCAGCTACGCACGGAAGGATCGGGGGGCCATCGCGGCGCTTCATAATGATCTTCAGCATGCCCACTACCGGGTTTGGATGGACAATGAGCTGACCGGCGGTCAGGCGTGGTGGGATGCCATACTGGAGCAAATCCGGGCCTGCGACCTTTTCATCTTCGCTTTGAGCCCTGACTCGTTGAAATCGCGCGCCTGTTCGGCAGAGTTGGCCTACGCATTGGCTCTCAACCGGCCACTGCTGCCCGTGCTCGTTCATGAGGTTGCAGTTCAGCTCGTTCATCCAGTGGTCGCTCGTACGCAGATCGTCGACTACCGAAAGCGTTCGGTGGATTCCGCGCTGGCCTTGATGGCCGCAGTCGCCAACCGTCCTCCAGCCCCATCGCTACCAAATCCTTTGCCGGAAGCACCGGCAGCCCCGATGTCGTACATGAATGAATTTCGTGAACTGGTTGAAGCGCCCGCCCTCTCCTATCAACAACAGAAACACCTGCTGGGCGACCTCGAGGAATATCTTGGCCGCGAGGAAGAGCGGAGCATAGCCCTTCAGCTGGTGCAAGGACTTCGGGAACGCCCGGATATCGCCGTGGCCATCGCAAGGGACATCGATAAGTTACTCGGCTCCGTTCACACAGACGATTTGGGCGGGTCACGACCTCATGATGAACCTGCGGAGCCGAGGTATACCTCCAAAGATTTGGAGGAGCTCCAGACGTTCCTCTACGGTGATCAACGGTCCGAGACGATCCATCAGTCGCCGCCTCCTTCGACGCCGGTCCCTAATCCAACCGTTCCCCGACAGTCGCCCCAGCCGGGACGAGGAACAGGGTCGACAGCACGACAGCCTGCTACCGAAGCGCTTCCAACGAGGCCAGCTGTCCGACGTCGTGAACTCCCGGCCTCGCGCTGGCGAGTACCCATTGTGATCGGTCTCGCAATCGCGGCGTTACTGATCGGTGTCGCGCTGGCGACCCACAATCGAGCCGACGGCAGGCCGTCGACGTCAACATCGGCCGCCCCCGCCGACTTCACCGAGCAGGGCGACATCGAGGTCTGGCACGACAAGGATATCTCGGGCAACTTCCAGAAGCTGATCGACGAGTTCAATGCGCAGCATCCCAATGGCAAGGTCACTTTGCACGAGCTGCCCGGTGGAATCGGTGGGGCCGACCAGCAGCGGCAGCAGCTGATCCATAACACCCAAATCAAGAACCCGAAGATGGCGGTGATGAGCGTCGATGTGGTGTGGACCGCTGAGTTTGCGGCCAAGGGTTACATCGAGGCTCTGCCAGCGGACATGTTGCCCACGACAGACTTTTTGCCCGCCTCGGTTGACTCGGCGACCTATTCCTGGAAGCTCTACGCCTACCCGAGTACCACTGGCGGCGGCCTGTTGTACTACCGCAAAGATCTGCTCGACAAGTACGGCTTGAAACCGCCGACGACGTTCGATGAGATGAAGGCTGCCTGCCACAGGATCCAGGCGGGAGAGAATGACCCCAAGCTGGGCTGCTTCGCCGGTCAATACAACCAGCACGAGGGCATGACGGTGAACATCGACGAGGCGATTCGCGGTGCGGGTGGCGTCATCGTCGGTGACGACGGCAAGCCGAATGTCGCGACACCCGAGGCTGTCAAAGGTCTGCAGACGCTTGTCGACTGGTTCAGGGACGGCGACATCCCCGAGGCCGCCCTCACCTGGCGACCGGCGCAAGGCCGCAAGGCGTTTCAGAACGGCGAACTGATCTTCCACAGGAACTGGGGTGGTGCCGTCTACGATGTGCTGAGCAAGACCGACGGCTCGTCGAAGGTCGCGGGCAAGTTTGATGTGGCGGTGCTGCCCGGGATCACCGGCCCGGGCGTATCCAGCCTCGGCGGCCAGAACTATGTGATCGCCAAGTACGCGGAGAACAAGGGCACAGCGGTGGACTTCCTGAAGTTCATGGCATCGCCGGAGGCCCAGAAGTCCTACAACATGGCCACTTCGAACGCTCCGGTTCTCGCCTCTCTCTACACTGACCCGGACATCATAAAGAAGTACCCCTATATGCCGACCTTGCTGAGGTCGACCCGGACCGCCAAGCCACGTCCG
>DATDKX010000536.1:0-4224 GCA_036519615.1 Propionibacteriaceae bacterium | reverse complement strand
CTGCCCTTCGCCGTCGAGCGAGTCCAAACAGACAACGGCTCAGAATTCGGCGCCTCATTTCACTACCACCTGCTCGACAAAGGCATCGACCATGTCAAGATCAAACCTCGGACGCCGCGCCTCAACGGCAAAGTGGAGCGATCCCACCGCATCGACTCCGAAGAGTTCTACCGGCTCCTCCAGGGCCAAGTGATCGACGACACCCGCTTGTTCACCGACAAGCTGCAGGAGTGGGAGGACTACTACAACTACCATCGCCCTCACGGCGCTCTCGGCGGCCAGACACCCTACGAACGACTACGACAAAAAGCCCACGACCCGCTGTCATAGGCCTTCGTCAGTTGCACACGCCGCCGCTCAACGGCCTTCAAGTTCCTCGCCGAGGCGCTTTAACGCCCTCGAAGTGGCGTCACTGGTGACTTGGCTATATACATCCATCGTCACCGCAATCTGGCTGTGCCGCAGGATCTGCATCGCCACCCGAGGATGGACATCCAGTGCAACTAAAAGTGAGGCGCAGGCCTTACGAGTTGCGTGAACCGTTGTCACAGGGACACCAGCCTTCCTGCATCGTGCGATAAACGCGCGATGGAAGTTACGTGGATCGACAGGGGTCCCAAGGGGAGTGGTCAAAACAAGATGCGACTCGTGCCATGCTTGCGCCTTGGCGCGCAGCCGCCGTTCGGTATCGCGGCGCGATTCCAGCGCCGTGACACAGATCCGTGGGAGGGGCAGAGCTGAGTCCGAAGCGGCAGTCTTGGTAGGTCGCCGCAAGAGTTGTCCCCGGACTCGCTGAAGCTGCCAGGCGATGATTGCCCTTCCTGCAGCAAGATCGACATCGTCCCAGCCGAGGCCTAAAACTTCTCCGCGCCGGAGACCCAGAACCAGCATGAGTACGTAGGCGACGTAATAGGGATCGTTCTCATCACGTGCGTTCTCAAGAAACTGGCGTGACTGGTCGACGGTCCAGACCAGAGTTCTCCGCGCTCGTGGTGTGGAGACTTTCACCAACGCCGCCACGTTGCGTGAGACCAGCTCTTCACGCACGGCCGCGCTCAGCGCACTTTGCAGAATTGTCCATGCCTGATGCCGGGTCCACTCAGAGGCAATCTGTCGACAACACCTTCCAGCGGCGCAACACCTCGGTCGGCGCCTGGCCGCATCCTTGCCTTGTGCGCAGCACTGACATCGTTCACGTAGGTCGTTCATCCAAAGCTGCACATCGCGCACAGTGAGGCGATCCAACCGCTTCGACCCAAGGCTCGGATTGATATAGGCCTTGCTGAAGAACTCATAGTTGGCAACCGTTGAAGGGGCCAGATTCGGTCGGACCGTTTCACGCAGCCAACGGTCGAGATACTGGCTAAGCGATGGCACTGACGGCGCCACTGGGCCACGGCGAGCCGCCGCCACCAGTTTCAGCCATCTGTCATGTACTGCCTGCCGGCTTTTCCGTATACGTATTTCCGCTGACGCCGGCCATCGGGGGTCACAATCCATGCGTAAGCCGCAAACCCGTTTCGATACGGGAAGATCGAGCCCTCTCCGTTATGCCGCCGCGTCATCGGCTCCAGCCGTCGTCCGAACTTGACGCTCGATTTCGGATGTAGTCATCTACCCACTCAGGTAGCACCCGTCGAGCACGGCCATCTTTGAGGGAGCGAAGGTCTCCAGAGATGATCAACATCCGGACCTTTGTTTCGCCGTAACCCAAGAGCTGAGCGACCTGCGAAACCGTGAACCACTTGGGATCGAGCTCTCGTGGCTCCTCACTCCTTAGTCTGTGTCCAGGGTCCCGACTCATCGTGCACGCCCCCTCGGAATCGGTTCCTGGTGAGGCATCTGTCGGCTTTGGCGCGGACGCCGAACGGATGGCGGAGGACTGGACGTTTTCAGTGGTGCTGACTCAATGGGATCTAGCGGCGCCGCTGCAGCAACTGCCCGGTTGCAGGCGGCGATTACATCGTTTGACAAATTGACGAGTCCACGGCGAGCCGGTTCGGGCAGCGGAATCACCTGATTGTTTGCGATCTGCCGTGAACTCGCCCAGGTCACGCCTTCGTATGCGCCTAAGCCTTGCTCCCTTGCAATTTCAGCTTCTCCTTGCGCGCGCATGGCAATCACACGCGCCGGAGCAGTCAATGTTGGGTCGGTAGCCGCAACCTCACGCGCAATGTGCGCAAGGTCGACCGCGCCGATCATGCTCAGATGGAGGCTCTTAAGCGCCCGCTTCAGATCGACGCGGATAGCGATCTGGTCCGGCGTCGCCCATCCGGTCGGATTGCAAGCGATCGTGGATATTGCCGCTCGCACCTCGCTGGCGGCGCGGGCCAAGGCTGGGTCAGGGCGGCTGTCTTGGCCGGCTAACTCACCCCATCGTTTCGCCATTCGGCTCCACGCCACCTGGGAAGCATCCAGGGTGACCGTGAGTCGTTTGACCATTTCGGGGTCGATCTCGGCCCTTTCTCCGGCCGCTTCAGTGACGATTGCGGCAGCGCTAGCGATAAGCGCCTGAACGCGTCCTACCCGCACCAGGTCAGCGGCATCTGTGGCCGCGGCAAGTGTGCGGTGGACCTGGATGTCCCACGCTGACAAGGCGGACTGGAGCCGTGATGTTGGAGGAGTCGGGCGAACTTCGCCAAGAACGCTTGCACTGACTGGGTGAGCAGCTACATATCCGGCCGCAACTTGCTCGAAGACTCCGAAGCGGGAGAGCACTGCCTCAGCTGCCTCTATCTCGCGAACAGTGGGCCGCAGCCCGACGGGCCGGCGCCTTTGAGTGTCCAAATGCAGCCGATCGCGGAGGTCGTTCGCGTACTCCACGAGCGCGACAGCTGTACCGTGAGCAGCCACATAGAGCGTGTGCATGACCCGGGCGCGGGCAGCAGTAATGTCCGCTCGTGTTGCCGCGCTGGTTGGCTCGACATCCCGGCCAAAACGCTCGACCAGGTCGGCAGCCCGCGAGAGGTTGCGAGCAATCTCAAGCAGGCGTTCATCCAGAGGACCCAGCCCGGGCCAGCCATTAGCCGAGGTGCTGCGCGCAATGCCGTCCCCGATCACGCGGAGACGCACCATCAGATCTGGGCCGGATGGCGCAGCGACCGAAATCGGAGGAAGCGCCGCCCAGAGTCGAGCCGCGGACTGGACGACCTGACCCCAAGTCCTCACCATGGCCGGGCCCTGGCTGGCCGACACGTCCAGAAGCGTTTCTCGCGAGAGTGCGTCGCCATCGGCCAGTAGCTCGCCGACCGTGCGTCGGTCACGCGCCGGCACCGGTATCCGCCTCCCAGATCAGCTCGGCAACCAGCGCCCTTAGTCCCAACAGGGGAGGCGGTGCTCCCACAACACAGATCCGGCGCAACAACTGTTCCGCCGACGCGAGAAGCTCGGCTGGGTCCTGCCCCACCGGTGTAGGCCCATCCAGCCGGGCGCGGCGAGGCAACAGGCAGGATGCCTCGTCCGCCGCCGAGTCGATTCCCAAAGCAAGTAGCTGACGCGATGACCTGGGACCACCTTCGTCCGCTTCGATCCAAGCCAGCTCGCCGGCGCGTCGAAGTAAGCGCACCACTCCAGCCACCGTTTCGACGACTTCCGTCTCCATCTGCTCCATGCCCGCTCAGCGTTCCTCTGTAGAAGTTGTCCAATGAAGCCACAGGTGACGGCCGTGAGGTCGATCTGCCTATGACCTGTGGATAAACAGCTCTTGCGGGCCCTAAGCGCTGGCGGGAGACGCAGGCGGTCACTGATCATTGCTCCCCAATGGCAGCGTGGCGGGAGAATCCAGATCCGGCTACGTTTTTGATCTTTCATTGATCGCTCGCCCGCGAGTGGGCCTTAGGGGTGCGCGTGCATAGAGTGATTTCAACAACACCTGCCACGTCAGTTGCGCTATCGGCGAACATCACGAGAACGAGGCCAGCGTGCTGCAACTTGCTCATCCGAATCCTGCCTACGGCAAGGTGAGCCTCATCGAGCCGGTGCCGCTCGGCTATCTGCATATCGGCGCCGAGGTCCGACCCCCGGCCCGGCCGGGACCGGTTGTTCCTTCACGGGAGAGGTCGCAGCTGGTAGGTGGGCTGAAGGTTCTTGGACGGCAGGTCGAACGCGTCGACGGTGTACTGAAGTCACCGTGTACGAGGCGATCGCGTTCGCTCCCCCGAGTAGCTACGTTCGCCAGCGCTCCGGCCTACTCCAGCCGGCCCGCTTCGATGTGGCGGTCTTGGT
>DATDKX010000535.1:0-3780 GCA_036519615.1 Propionibacteriaceae bacterium | reverse complement strand
GTGAGGTGCTGGACCGGCTCGGTGAGTGTCTGGGTGGACACTTCGACGTGTCACACTGCACCTTCCAGCTCGAGCCGGTTGGCCACCAGGAGCACGAGGCCGCCCACCACGCGTAGGGCGTAGCAGAGACTGTCAGATGCGGATGCAAAGCTGACTGCATGTCTACGCAGTACTACACCGCTAGCAGCATCGACGGCTTCATCGCCGACTCCGACAACTCACTCGACTGGCTCTTTCAATTCAGTGAGAAGACTGGAATGGAAGATCAATATCCGAAATTCATCGCACACGTCGGCGCGATGGCGATGGGCTCCACAACGTATGAATGGGTCGCCGACCACACCGGGTTCCTCAGCGATCCAGGGAAGTGGGAATACACCCTTCCGACGTGGGTCTTCAGCAGCCGGGAGCTGCCTCGTGTGGAAGGCCCAGACATCCGCTTCGTCTCAGGTGATGTCGGGCCGGTTCATGAAGAGATGCTGCAGGCGGCCGAGGGCAAGAGCGTTTGGCTGGTGGGCGGTGGCGATCTCGTCGGACAGTTTCATGATCAGGGTCTACTCGATGAAGTGATCATCGGCATGGCGTCGGTATTCCTCGGTTCGGGAGCGCCTTTGTTGCCGCGCAGGATTGTGACGCCGCCGCTGCAACTGCTCGAAGTCACCAAGTTCGGGGCAGATTTTGCGATGTTGCGCTACGCCGTTAGGAAGGGCTAGCGAAACCTCAATAGCCGGAGGCTATTGCTGACCACAAAGAGCGAACTGAGTGCCATTGCGGCCGCGGCGATCATCGGGTTGAGAAAACCGATCGCGGCCAGCGGTATAGCTACGACGTTGTAGGCGAACGCCCACCAGAGGTTTCCCTGGATTGTTCGCAGTGTCGCGCGAGAAAGCCGAATGGCGTCAGCTGCCACACGCAGGTCTCCACTGATCAACGTAAGGTCGCTAGCCTGCATTGCCACATCCGTCCCCGTGCCGAGTGCGATACCAAGATCAGACTGCGCCAGCGCAGCCGCGTCGTTGACACCCTCGCCGACCATGGCGACTCGATGCCCGGCGTCTTGCAATCGGACTATCTCGGCAACCTTCTGCTGTGGCAAGACGTTGGCGATGATGTCATCAATGCCGACCTCGGCTGCGACGGCTCGGGCCGCGGGTTCGTGATCACCGGTCAATAGCACGGGGTGCAAGCCCAATGTACGGAAGCGCCGAACCGCCTCGGCAGAAGTCGGCTTGACCACATCGGCGACAGCGATCACTCCACGTGCTTCGTCGTCCCAGCCCACCAGCACGGGCGTCCGTCCCCGTACCTGGTCTGCCTGGTACGCCCCCCGCAGCTCCGATGCAATCCCCAGCCCTTCTGCCTCCAGCAGCTCCAAACGCCCTACCACGACCGACTTGTCAGATGCTGGTTGAGCTATAGCCGCATTGGACTCTGACAACTCGGCGAGGACGCCGAGCCCGGGGTGGTTGTTGAGCTTGGTGACGGTAGCCAACGAGCCGTGATTACGCGCGTGATCACTGATCGCCTTGGCGATCGGATGCTCCGAACCCGATTCGGCCGCACCGGCCGCCATCAGCACATCGTCCTCAGTCGCGTACGAGCCAGCAGTCACTGCGACGACACTCATCCTGCCCTCGGTGATCGTTCCGGTCTTGTCGAGCACGATCGCGTCAATATTCCGGGCGGACTCCAGCACCTCTGGCCCCCTGACCACGATGCCCAGCTGAGCACCACGCCCGGTGCCGACGAGTAACGCCGTAGGCGTCGCCAATCCGAGCGCGCATGGACATGCGATGATCAACACCGCCACTGCGGAGGTGAAGGCAAACGAGACACCTGAGCCCTGGCCGAGCCAGAAGCCGAAGGTAGCAACCGCGATCGCGATCACGATTGGCACGAACACAGCCGAAACCTGGTCGGCGAGCCGCTGTACTGCGGCCTTGCCGCTCTGCGCCGCCTCGACCAGCCGCACGATCTGTGCCAACTGCGTGTCGGCACCGACCCGGGTGGCCTCCACCACGAGCCGACCTTGAGTGTTGACGGTGGCGCCGATCACAGCATCGCCGGGTCCCACCTCCACTGGCACCGATTCCCCTGTCACTGTTGAGGAATCCAGCGCACTGTGTCCGGAGATGATCACCCCGTCCGTTGCCACCCGCTCGCCCGGTTTCACCACGAACCGGTCACCGATGTGCAGCTGGGAGATGTTCACGACCGTCTCGCCGCTGGCAGTTAGCAGCGTCACCTCCGACGGCGCCAGCTCCAGCAGCGCCCTCAGTGCCGCGCCAGATCGGCGCTTGGCACGTGCCTCCAGGTAGCGTCCGAGCAAGATGAACGTGGTGATGCCGACCGCTGCTTCGAGGTAGAGGTTGGCCGTCGGAGCATGCCTGACCAGCCGAAACTCGAACGGGTGGGTGAACCCGATTTCACCGGCCGCGCCAAACAGCAGTGCGTACGCCGACCAGCCGAACGCGGCGAGGGTGCCAATCGAGATCAGCGTGTCCATGGTCGCATTGCCGTGCTGCAGGTTCAGCAGCGTTGCACGATGGAAGGGCCAGGCACCCCAGATCACCACTACGCAGGTTAGGGCGAACGAGATCCATTGCCACCAAGGAAACTGCCAGGCCGGAACCATAGCGATCACGATCACCGGCAGGCTCAGTGCAGCAGTGATGATCAGCCGGCGACGCAGCTGGCGCAGTTCAAGATCGGGGTGCCGCGGACTCTCGGCCGGCAGCGTCGCGCCGTAACCGGTCTTCTCGATGGTCTCGATCAAGGTCTGCGCCGTGGTGCCGCCGCCCACGTGGACGGTCGCCTTCTCCGTCGCGTAATTGACGGTGGCGTTGATGCCTTCGAGTCGGTTGAGCTTCTTCTCGATTCGGGCGGCGCAGGATGCGCACGTCATGCCCTGGACGTCGAGCTCAATGGTCTGAACAGGGACGCGCAACTGCGTCATCGTGTCACCTGCACGGTGAACTCGGCGAGATACGGCTTGTCGGCGCGATAGAACTCAACGAACATCCGATAGCTACCTTTGTCGGGCACGCTCCCGAGGAAATCCAGCTTCGGCCCGGTGCCCTGTGAGGTCGAGTGCAGGTGCAGATAGCCGAGATCATCTGGCCGGATCACCACACTGTGCCCCATCTCGCCATGCGCGGGCTGCAGATCGGTGACCGGTTGACCATGATCGTTGACGATCACCCCACTGTTGCTGTCGGCGCTGGTAGTCAGGTCACCGGTACGTGTCACCGTCAGACCCTTGACCTGCATCTGGTCGGTAGCCGGCGGCAGTGGCGCCGGATGATAGCCACCGCTCACCATGAAGTCAGTTGCCAGCGCGATTTCCCGGCCGAGGGCCTTCGACTGAAAATGGATGATCACGTGCCAGGGACCTGACGTCAGATCGAGCAGGCCCCACCATGACGTGCCCTCGCCTTGCTGCGCTACGAGGTGTTGATATCCGGTGAGATCGCGCCGGAACGCGATGAGATGCATGTGCTCGCCCGCGTCCTCATCGATGTCAGAAAGCACCCGGCCGTCGGGCGCGGATACCGTGAACTCGACCGCCACCTCCTTGCCTGGCTTCTGAGTCGGCTCCACCGCTCGGAACGCATAGCCCTCAACGGTGTCAGCTGGCGCGATCATCTCCGAGGTGTGTGTCTGTACCGGCGCAATCAGCGCCTGCGACTGGGTGCCCGCAATATAGGAGACGCCAAAGACAGCAGCAAGCAACGTCAAGAAGGCGACAAGCTTGGCGGGCGGATTCATGATCAGGCGGTG
>DATDKX010000534.1:0-19561 GCA_036519615.1 Propionibacteriaceae bacterium | reverse complement strand
TGCTGACAACGTTGTCGATCTCGACGAGGCAAGGGTAAAAAAAACCCTTCTGGCAAGGGAAAACGGTCCTGTGGGCCCCGAGGGACTCGAACCCTCAACCCGCGGATTAAAAGTCCGCAGCTCTGCCAATTGAGCTAGAGGCCCTTTGCACCATTCTCCGGCGCTGGCTAGGGTTTTCTCCTTGTCATCAGTCGTCGTCACCTGGCGTCATTAGCTAATGTCCTGAGGACTGGCTGAGGACTGGAGGTTCATGGTCAGGAGCTACGATCATCACCACTTGCCACCCTCTCCCCGACTCCCAAAAAAACCCCGAAGACACACTGTAGATGGAACCACGAGCACACGCCTGAGAACACATGTATCAGGCGAGGCGGCAAGCAAGTGTGTCGCCAGTGCGAGCGTGACCAGGCGGCGCTTTGCAGCAGTGCACGGCGATCGACCTGGGCGCCTGGCATAGATGTGGAAGTCTCCGCGCTAGCGGTTGGCCGCGCTGAGATCAGAATGGCTTGCCGACAAAATTATGCGCCGTGTGTGAGTCACGAGAGCGGCTGGAGATCGACCACTCAGCGACGACGATCCGAAGCTCAAAGGAAAGGCGGTACGGGCCGCATGTGGTGATGGTCGGCATGGCGAGGCCGAGTTGGCGAAGTGCCGAGTCCACCCGCACTTACGCCGGAGAAAAGTCGACTTCTGGTAGGCGGCGCGCCATTAACTCGGCGATCCCAGACCGAGTCCGCGTTTGCGTGATCACCATCGCTCGGCAACGCTCCGGCATGGCGTCGACCACCGCTTGCAGATCCATTACCGACAATGGAATGATCCTTTCGCTGTGATCTTGTAACCGTGATCTTGTTGTTGTGGTCGGCGTAGCTGCCGTCAACCTTGCTGGGCTCACGCTCGGTGACCCTGTCCTCGGCAACCGTGCGACGGGTGAAGATTTTGGAGCACTCCCAACCGTTTCGGGTTGACTCCGCACGCTTGATAGCGCCGCTCGCCGAGCTTGCCGATGGGACCATTCCCATTTGAATCTCGCCTCACCCGTCCGGCCCAGCCCAGGTACTCCGCCTGGCGCGCCTTCCCGAACCAGTAACCGTTGTTGATTCTTTGATCTGGAAGGTCTGCTCGATCATCTTCGTCGGGTTGCGCGAGGCGGCGACCGCCTACCGGTACAGGTGCGCGACCGCGACCCAGCGCAGCGTGCGGTCGGTCCCAACTGCCCCTGCACACACACAGTCGGGGGAGTGCCGCGTATGGCTCGCGATTGTCAGGTTTGGGTAAGTCTCGGATCGCCGGGCTCACCGGAACTAGTAAGAAGCGGACTCACTTCGAGGAGCGCTTGTCGGCTCGTTGCTCAAGCCAAGCGTCTACAGCCTTTCTGCGATACCGAACATACGGCCCACCCGATAGCCGGCTGGCCCGTAGCCCTTGTACCGCCAGCGGTACGAGGTGTGAACTGGAATGCCCAACATTTCCGAGACATCGGTGAGCGACATGAGCTTGTCTCCTGCCTGGAGTGTCATGATCATCTTCCTTCTCGTGGATAGTTGGTTTCGGGGCAGGCTTTGGCCCCTCGAGTCAGCGCGGCGAACTGGGTGAAGGCGCCGGGGCGTTCCCGCAAGCTGCTCGGCCGGACCGCTCGAACAGTCACAGACTGGCGACTGTCAAAGGCCCTAAGTCGCGAAACGACAGTGGGCGGTCGAGACCAACAACATGAGTTGAACTCGCATGACCAGCGGAAGGTCGCGGTCAGCGTGTGTACGCGCGCGACCGCGGGCTTCAAGATGCGCCCGGCAGTGCCGTGAATGACCGGGTTTCGCCGTGTCTAATGGCCCGTTAATGGCCCAGGACGGGCACCCACACACTCGCCTTTCGCCGGGGCTTTTGCACCCACGGAAATGACGGTCCGACACGAGCCGCGGCTGTGAAGCTCGTGCCGCGGCTCGTACCGACCGCTAGGGCCGCAAGTACACCGCTCATGGCGCCCACTTTCCGGACTCGGCGCCAGACGCGGGGCCTTCCCAGATCGCGGGGTAGCTCATGAACTTGTGGGCTGCCGCGCCATGCTAATCCAACTCACCGGGAGGTGTATAGATGCTGTCGCCGGGTCGGACGGTGATGACACCACCGCCGCGCGCCTGAGCACGTCCGAGACCTTCGATGACGGGAAGTCTCTGTCCCCTGGCGTCGCCCGTCCGCTCGCCACAACCGGATGAATACCTCAAGATGGAGTACAAATTCATCCCTAGGTCACCGGACCGGATGGTGCGACACTCATTCTTATGGCGCCCGTTATAGAGGATGAGATCCCTGTTCCGGTTGCCTGTTGGGCGGCTGTTCACTGAGAGCGGCTTCGCCGCGGTCGGATGCGCCGGTGACGGGCACCACGCATCGCGGCGCCAATTCACGATCCGGTGTCAACCCAGCCGTAAGGAAGAGTGAGAGAGGGGACCGACGTGTCTGACCGTGGCAGCGAAAGCGAAAGCCCAGTAATCCCCGCCCCGACTCCGAAGCCGACGCGGCCCAAGTCGAATCGGGACTGGTGGCCGAATCAGCCGGACCTGCGGGTTCTCGACCAGCACTCGCCGCTGTCCAATCCGATGGGCGAGGACTTCAGCTATGCAGAAGCGTTCAAGACCCTCGACGTAGATGCGCTGAAGCGGGATGTCTTCGAGGTGATGACGACGTCGCAGGACTGGTGGCCTGCCGACTACGGCCACTACGGGGGCCTCTTCATTCGGATGAGTTGGCATGCCGCTGGCACCTACCGCATCGCCGATGGCAGGGGTGGTGGCGGCAGCGGCGCTCAGCGCTTCGCGCCCCTCAACAGTTGGCCTGACAACGCGAGCCTCGACAAGGCGCGCCGGTTGCTCTGGCCGGTCAAGCAGAAGTACGGCCGCAAGATCTCATGGGCCGATCTGATCATCTTCGCCGGCAATTGCGCCTATGAATCGATGGGCTTCAAGACGTTCGGCTTCGGTTTCGGGCGAGAAGACATCTGGGAGCCCGAGGAGATCTTCTGGGGGAGTGAGGACACCTGGCTCGGAGATGAGCGCTACAGCGGGCCCGGGGAGTGGGCTAACCCGTTCGGCGCCGTGCAGATGGGTCTGATCTATGTGAACCCGGAGGGGCCGCGCGGCAACCCGGATCCACTGACGGCCGCCCGGGACATTCGAGAAACATTCCGTCGCATGGCGATGAACGACGAGGAGACGGTTGCGCTTATCGTCGGCGGCCACACGGTCGGCAAGACCCATGGCGCCGCCCCCGCCGAATACATCGGCCCTGAGCCCGAGGCCGCCCCGATCGAGCAGCAGGGTCTTGGCTGGAAGAGCTCCTACGACACCGGCAAGGGCGCAGACGCGACTACCAGCGGCCTGGAGGGCGCCTGGACCAATGAACCGACCAAGTGGGACAACGGATTCCTCGACAATCTGTACAAGTACGACTGGGACCTCACCAAGAGCCCTGCCGGTGCCTGGCAATGGGTTCCCACCAATCCCGAGGCCCAGGGCACCGTGCCCGATGCTCATGATCGGTCGAAGCGGCACGCCCCCGTGATGCTGACGACAGACCTTTCGCTGAAGCTGGATCCGATCTATGGGCCGATTTCGAAACGCTTCTATGAGAATCCGGACCAGCTCTCCGAAGCGTTCGCCAAGGCGTGGTACAAGCTGCTGCACCGCGATATGGGACCGATCTCGCGCTACGTCGGCCCGTGGGTTCCGGAGCCGCAGCTCTGGCAGGACCCCGTCCCCGAGGTCGATCATGAACTGATCACCGACGAGGACATTGCTGCCCTCAAGGACAAGGTCCTCGAGTCGGTACTGTCCATCTCCCAGCTGGTCAGCACCGCCTGGGCCTCGGCGGCAAGCTTCCGCGGCACCGACAAGCGTGGCGGAGCCAACGGGGGGCGGATTCGCCTGGCGCCGCAAAGAGACTGGGAGGTCAACGATCCGGCCGAGCTGGCCAAGGTGCTGCAGACACTCGAGCAGATCCAGCAGGACTTCCACAGCACACAGTGCGGCAGAACGAGGGTCTCGCTCGCAGACCTGATCGTTCTGGGCGGATGCGCGGCCATCGAGCAAGCGGCAAAAAACGCAGGACACGGCGTCGCAGTCCCATTCGCGCCGGGACGCACGGACGCCTCACAGGAGCAAACCGACGTGGAGTCCTTCGCCGCGCTCGAACCAACCGCAGACGGGTTCCGCAACTACCTCCGAGCCGGTGAGAAGTTGCCGCCGGAGACCCTGCTGGTCGACCGGGCATTCATGTTGACATTGACCGCCCCCGAGATGACAGTCCTGATCGGCGGCATGCGGGCCCTGAACGCCAACGTTGGGCGCGCCCAACACGGCGTCTTCACCGACCGCCCCGAGACGTTGACCAACGACTTCTTCGTGAACCTGCTCGACATGGGTACCGAGTGGAAACCGTCCACCACGGCTGAGAATGGGTACGAGGGTCGCGATCGCGCCACTGGCGACCTCAAGTGGACCGCCACCGCCGTCGACCTCGTCTTCGGTTCGAACTCCCAGCTCCGCGCCATCGCGGAGGTTTACGCGTGCGACGACGCGCAGGAGAAGTTCGTGCGTGACTTCGTCGCCGCATGGAACAAGGTCATGAACCTCGATCGGTTCGACCTCGCCTGATGCCTTGGAGCAGCGAGTCGAGATCAACTACATCCCTGCCGCGTTACTCATCCCGGAACGGGGCGCGCTGACCCTCCTGCGCAAGGCCAAGGCTGCCAAAGACATCGCTATCTAAGATCTGCGCGACGCATATGCTGTGTCGTGCGAAACGGCGGCACATCGGTTCACCAACCTGGCCACACGTCGCTTGGACATCCCAATGCACTTCATGCGTATCGCATCCACCGGCCTGATCTACAAGGCCTACGAGAACGGCTTGCACTTTCCGACCGATGCCACCGGCGCCGTCGAGGGACAGCGGGTCTGCCGCTACTGGACGGCCGTGCAGTCTTCGACCGGCCCGATGTGTCGTACCCCGCTGTGGTCGACCGGACTCCGGCGGAACTGTTCTCGGTGAGCGTCGGAGTGCCTTTACACCCAGGTGAAGTGGATGTGCGGACGCGAGACAAGGGAGCGCCCCACGTCCAGGTGCCCCGCCTATTGTTCAATGCCGCCCGCGGACCTCGCCATCCGTTAGGACGGACTGGCGTGGCCTAGCGCCCGGGTGCATTCACACCTGCTGGCCGCCATGCCGCCTGGAGTGCTTCCGGGCGTCGACGACACCGAAGTGTTGAAGTTCTTGGAACGACACGGCGGAGCCTGAGGCCCCCTCAGGAACCCCCCGGCCGCAGTCGTCATTGCATTCGGCGGGGACCGGTGTCGAGTCTTGCGCTTGGCGCGGCGACCCGAACGGTTGCGTCCAACACGCTGATCCCATCGACTGCGACGAGCACCGGGTTGAGTTCCAGCTCGGCCACCTCTGGCAGGTTGTCGGCCAGGCGGGCAACCCGCAGCAGCAGTTGTTCGAGTGCTGCCACATCAACCGATACGCTGCCGCGGTAACCGAACAGCATTGGGGCGGCGCGCACGCCCCGGATCAGTTCCTTTGCATCGGTGTCAGTCAGCGGAAGGACTCGGAAGGACTGGTCGCCGAGGAGATCGGTCGCCACCCCGCCAACCCCGAAGGACATCAGAGCGCCGAATGAAGCATCTTCGGCGGTGCGAACCACGGTGGGGACGCCGATCGGGGCCATTGCCTGCACGGCGAGCTCGGCTGAGGCGACACCGAGCCGCGCCGCCATCGCCTCGTAGGCCGTCTGCAGCTGATCCTCGTTGCTGATGTCGAGATGCACCGTGCCGAGTTCGGGCCGGTGGCGCAGCTGCTCGGCAGTAGCCTTCAAAGCGACGGGATAGCCGACCTCGGCCGCCCCCGCAACCGCCTCGACCAGCGACGTGACGACGACGGTAGGCCATACCTGGACGCCGTAGGCGGCTAACAGGCTGGCCGCCTCGTCGGCGGTCAGCAACCCGCCCTCCGGCCTGGCCCGCAGAGCGTCGTCAACGATCGCCCGGGCGGCGTTCTGGTCGATATCGACCATCCTCGGCATGTCACCCTCGGGCCGGCGGCGCCACTCGGCGTATGCCGCAACGCGGGCCAGAGCCGCGACTGCAACCTCGGGGGACGGGAACGACGGGACACCGCCGAGTCGAAGCACCCCTCCTAGATCCACCAGGCCAGGGGCCAAGGGTTCGTAGCGGTCACCAGACACGAAGCTGGCGAGGGTGGGGAAGTTGGCCACTACGGGCTTGGCGGTATCTGGCCGCAAAGCCGAGAGAACATCGGCGATCGCCGAGGCGGGCTCGCGCAGGGGCGGCACGAAGATCGTGACCACGGCGTCGACGGCTGGGTCCGAGAGCACGGCGGCGAGTGCACGGTGGAAGTCCAGTGGGCTGGTCTCGGCGCTCAGCAGAAGCGGGTTATCGGCGGGCGCCTGCCCGGCGAGGGCCTGCAACGACTCGAGCGTCGATGCTGAAAGCCGCCCGACCTTCAGGCCGTTGGCGACCGAGGCGTCGGCGGTGAGCCGGCCCAGCGCAGCCGAGTTGGCGACGACGGCAACGCGGCGGCCGGCGGGCAGCGGTTGGGTGGTCAGCACCTCGGCGACATCGAACAACTGGGCGAGAGTGTCCACCCGAATCACCCCGGCCTGCCGGAAGAGGGCGTTCACTGCCCGCTCCGAATCCGCGGCCTGGGCTAGCCGCGCGGAGACCGACCCGCCACTGTTTACCGCAACAATTGGTTTGATTCGCCCGAGCCGCCGGGCCAGCCGGGCAAACTTGCGCGGGTTGCCGACCGACTCGAGATGCATGAGCACGACGTCGGTGGCCGGGTCGTCTTCCCAGTACTGCAACAGGTCGTTGCCGCTGACGTCGGCGCGGTTCCCGGCCGACAGAAAGCTGGACAGCCCGAGCCCGCGTTGGCGGACCGACTCGAGGATGGCGATTCCAAGCGCGCCGGACTGTGAGAAGAACCCCGCTCGCCCCTGCGAAGGCAGCGCCGGTGCCAAGGTGGCGTTGAGCATCACCTCAGGTGCAGTGCTCATGATACCTAGGCAGTTGGGTCCGATCACCCGCATGCCGTTGGAGCGCGCCCTCGCGACCAGAGCGCGCTCGGCCGCCAGCCCGGCCGGACCCACCTCACTGAACCCGCCGGACATGATCACGAGGCCACGCACATGCTTGTGGGCGCATTGGTCGATGACGTCGGCCACGGTGGCCGCCGGCACGGCCAGGATCGCCAGGTCGATGTCGTCGGGGACGTGGTTGACAGTGGGGTAGGCACGCACACTCGCGACGAACTCGGTGTGCGCGTTGACCGGGTAGACAGGCCCCTGGAAGCCGGACCGGAGCAGGTTGACGAAGGCGGCGTGACCGATGGTGCGCGGATCTCGACTCGCGCCGACGACCGCGATCGACCGAGGGGAGAGCAGCCTTCCGATGGAACGGGCCTCGGCCCGGTGCTCACGCGACTGCATCACAGCGATCGAGGCTGCTGTCGGCTCGATCGGGAAGACGAGATGGATGGCGTCCTCCCCGTACGAGCGGGTCGCCTGGTAGCCAGCATCGACAAAGACGCGTACCATCCGGACGTTGTCGGTGAGCACGTCTGCCTCGAAACGCCGGACCCCGCGCTCACTCGCGATGGCGGCCAGGTGCTCGAGTAGCACAGAGCCCCACCCGCGACCCTGCTGGGCGTCGTCGACCACAAACGCCACCTCGGCCACGTCAGTGCCTGGAATCCGGTCGTAGCGACCGACGGCCACCAGGTCTTCCCCGAGCACTGCGACGAGCGCGACCCGCTGGTCGTGGTCGACTTGGGTGAAGTCCTCGACCTCCGCCGGACTCAGGGTCGGATGAGGTGCGAAGAAGCGATAGCGGATCGTCTCAGCGGACAGCCGGTTATGGAAGGCGACGAGGCGTTCGGCATCCTTTGGCTGGATCGGGCGCAGGTGCCCGGTGCCGCCATCGATCATGACCACGTCTGCCTCCCATTGCGAGGGGTAGCCGGTGTTCATCGCGGGTCGAAAGGGTCAAGGCCGTGCTCCGGGAAGACGGCTCGCCGGGTCGCGGCGATCGCCCGGTCGACCGCGTCGTCAGGGTCACCGCTACCCGCATCCCAGGGCCGATACGTCGGCTCGGCCCCGTCGGTGAGGAGGTCTGGTGCCCCCCGACCCATCCGCGCCCAGACCAGGTCGCGCCAGCTGTCGGGGGTGGCTGTGGCCGGGTCCAGCTGCGCGCCGGTGATCTCGGCCAGAAAATGGGTCCAGGAACGCGGGACCACGTCGACGATGGCGTACCCGCCGCCGCCGACCGCTACCCATCGACCCTCGGACACCTCGTGCGCCAACTCGTGTAACACCGAGTAGCCAGCGCGATGCCCGTCCACCGAGAGGTTGAGCTGGGCCAACGGGTCCAGACGATGGGTGTCGCACCCGAGCTGGGTCACGAGTATCTCCGGCTCGAATGCGCGGACCAGCGGCGGTACTACGGCGTGGAAGGCCCGGAGCCAACCACTGTCCCCGGTGTGCGGGGGTAGCGCCACATTGACCACTGTGCCCTCCGCACCGCGACCACCCGCCTCCTCTGGGAAGCCGGTGCCTGGGAAGGCCGTGTAACCACTCTCGTGCAGGCTGATCGTGAGCACCCTCGGGTCGTCGTAGAAGGCCGCTTCCACACCGTCACCGTGATGTGCATCCACGTCAACGTAGGCGACCCTCCGTACGCCGTCGGCCAGCAGCCAGGCGATGGCGACTGCAGCGTCGTTGTAGACACAAAATCCCGACGCCCGAGCCGGCATGGCGTGATGGAGACCGCCGGAGAGATTTACGGCGTGAACCACCTCACCTGCACGCACGGCACGCGCTGCATCCACTGTGCCGCCGGTGACGAGGGCGGAAGCTTCATGCATCAGGTCGAAGACTGGGTTGTCCTGGCCGCCGAGCCCATAGTCCGCGAGGAGGTGAGCGAACTCGCGCAACGGCGCTCCCCGCACCACCGCGATGTAGGCAGGGTCGTGCACGAGCGCCAAGATCTCGTCGGTCGCCGGCTCTGGGGCGGTGATCGAAAGGCTAGACCGGGCGAGTATTGACAAGTCCCGCGCGAGAGCCATCGTCAATTCCAGCCGGCCCGGGTGCATTGGGTGGGTGCCGCCTAGGTCGTACCTCATCAGCTCCTCATCCCACAAGAGGAGGACGGCTCCGCTCACCCCCAACCGTGCCGTCGGTCCACGAACGGCGTGATACGCCTGCGCAGGGAGTCTGGCACGAAGCGACAAGCCGGCAAACGTTGCCTGCTCACGTATACAGCCCGCCGTTGACCGCATAAACCTGTCCGGTGATACAACCCGAGTCCGGGCTGGCCAGGAACTCTACGACCCGGGCGACCCCGTCCGGCTCTCACAATCTGCCGACCGGGATCCGTGTTGACGTTCACATCCGTAATGCCGAGGTCCCTCATCGACTGGATCGCAACCGAGGCGAACGCCTCGAAGATCTCGAAGAGAACCACATCGCTGGCGCTCAGCGCCTCGCGCATGAGAGCTTTGGTGATCGCGTTCGACGGCTGGGACTGCAGCGACGCGTCAGGTTCACTCACAACGCCGTGAGCGCCGATCTCGGCCAGCACGCTCAACCCCAGCTGCTCGGCCTTCTCCCGCCTCATCACCGACTTCAGGTCTACACCTTGCCCACGTGCCTGTACAGTCCGGGTCCGACGGCGCAGCTGTGAAGCCACGGGTCACCCCAAGGCCGGCGACTTCCCTCATTGCCAACCTGGGGTGGGACGACCTCAGGACGGTGTCATGCCGCATCGGCGGCGGGTGGACGCGTGGAGCTGAAGCGTTTCCCGATTACAGAATGGATCGCGCCCAGCTCGTGGGTGTTGTCACACACCACAAGCCGCTCGAGTGGAATCCGTAGCCGCCCTTGAACGTCGTCCTGGCCTCGTCCTTCTGAGCCGCAACCAGGGTGGGCGTCGGCGTCCAGCACGACCACCTCGCCCAGGTCCCCGCCGGCGACAAGGTCAGACCGACCCGCTCGGCCAACAGCCGTGAACGCGATCGCCCCCGCGGGCGGCACCACACACTCGACCAGTCGGCATTTGACTGACGACCCGTGAGACCGCGCAGTAGGTACCACCTGGCAAGTGACGTCCAGATGGGCGATCTTGAACCTTGAGCAGTCCAGCTTTCTCCGCAAGGGCTTCCGCTGTTCTCCCGCCGTGTCACCCGGGCAGTCGTGAACGATTGGGCTAGCGCTTGCGGCGCTGATGACGGTTCTTCGTGTGCGTAATACCACCCGTTCGACCAGCCCGAGATCAGCGCGCACCGCGTACGGTGAAAGAAATTAACCGTGTCGGGGAAGCGGACAAGTCTGGTGCACGCTCGGTCGGCTTGCTCAGGTGTTTGGAACCAGCCAATTTCCCACCTGATAGAGAGCTCAATCCACCATGTCGTCAATTCAAGAGCAGTACGCCGAAACCATCCGGACCAGCCAGCAGGCCGTGGTGGGTGCGGTCGAGGCGTGGTCGAAAGGCTACAGAGCGCCTTTTCCTCGCCTGGGCTGACTACGGCGGCGGTAGATCCCAAACAGGTCATCGACCAAGTCTTCGACTTCGCCGAGAAGATGCTCGAAGTCCAGCGCGAGTTCGCTAAGAATCTCGCGAGCATAGCCGCGGCTGCCGGAGACGCGACCCGGCAGCAGGCCGAAGCAGCGACGAAGACGGTGCAAGACAAGACCAAGTAGCCCGGGACGCAGAGTCTCAGAGGCCCTGCGTCGCCGTCGCCCGACGCCGACTTGACGCGATTAGGGGAACAAGAATCACCGGCTGACGGTCGCTCCGACCAACGCTCGGTCGCTGGGCTCAGGCCGACGTTCGTCAGGGTTGGAGCAATGCTAAATTCGGGGTAACGCTCCTACCGAAGCGATCAAGCTATTGGCAGCGTTCCTGCCGATCAAGCTGCTGGCAGCGTTCCTGCCCGGTGCCGACGACCGGCATTCGTCGTTGATCTCTTCCGCCGGAGCTGACCCCAGGAGGTCAGAAATGACAGTCAACGCCACCAATGTGAAAGATGCCGAAGAGCTGGAGAGGGTGCTCGACGACCTCATGGAGGTTGAGACTTTCGACCCTCCAGCCCAGTTTCGCGAGCAGGCCCTGATCCGTGACCCGGATATCTACGCCCAAGCCAATGCGGACCCGGAAGCGTACTGGGCCGCTCGGGCGCGCGAGCTTCACTGGCACCGGCCGTTCACGAAGGTCCTCGACGACTCGAACCCGCCCTTCTTCAAATGGTTCGCAGACGGCGAGCTGAACGTCTCCTACAACTGTGTGGATCGCCACGTCGAGGCGGGCCATGGCGACCGTGTGGCGTATCACTGGCATGGTGAGGAAGGCGAGGCGCGAGCGATCACGTATGCCGACCTGCACCGGGACGTACAGCGACTGGCCAGCGGGCTGAAGGATCTTGGCGTGGCCAAGGGCGACGTGGTAGCCATCTTCCTGCCCATGATCCCTGAGGTCGTGGTCGCGATGCTCGCCTGTGCGCGAATCGGCGCACCGCATAGCGTTGTCTTCGGTGGCTTCTCTCCTGAGTCAGTCCGGGATCGGATGGAGGTTTCGGACGCGAAGGCGCTCATCACGGTTGATGGCGCGCGGCGAAAAGGGAAAACAGCGCCCATCAAGAGTGTGGTCGACCGAGTCGTGTCAGATCTGCCAAGCCTTCAGACCATCATCGTGGTGCGCGCGACTGGAACCGATTGCCCGATGGAGGAGGGGCGAGACGTCTGGTACGACGAGCTGCTGACTCGCAGCGCGCCAAGCTGCCCCGCGGACCCCATGCCGGCCGACCACCCGTTATTCATCCTCTACTCCTCTGGTTCGACCGCACAGCCGAAGGGCATCGTTCACACGACGGGCGGCTATCTCACCGGAGTGGCCGCCACTCAGCGGGACGTCTTCGACCTCCGACCGGATTCTGATGTCTTCTGGTGTTCAGCCGATGTCGGATGGGTGACCGGGCATTCCTACATCGTCTATGGTCCGCTGGCCAACGGCGCCACCAGCGTGATGTTCGAGGGTGCGCCCGACTACCCCGCAAAGGACATCTGGTGGGACCTCATCGAGCGCTATGGCGTCACGATCTTCTACAGCGCGCCAACGGCGATTCGCGCCTGCATGAAGTGGGGCGTCGAAAACCCGAACAAGCATGACCTGTCGTCCTTGCGCCTACTCGGGTCGGTCGGTGAACCGATCAACCCCAAGGCGTGGCTTTGGTATCACAAGGTGATCGGGCACGAGCGCTGTCCTGTCGTCGACACCTGGTGGCAGACCGAAACCGGCCAGATCATGATCGCGCCTTTGGCCGGCATCACCCCGGCGAAGCCCGGCTCGGCCGCGCACCCACTCCCGGGGATCAGCGCAGCGCTGGTGGACCAGGACGGCAACGAGATGAAGGAAGGCACGGGGCTGTTGGTGATCACCCGGCCGTGGCCGTCCATGTTACGCACGCTGTACGGCGATGATGAGCGATTTGTGTCGACGTATTTCGGCCGCTTCGGTCCGCACATCTACCTGGTCGGCGACGCCGCCCGCCTCGACACTGATGGTTACCTCTGGATCATTGGGCGCACTGACGACGTGATCAATGTGTCAGGTCACCGACTGTCCACCGCGGAGGTCGAGTCGGCCATTGTCGCGCACGAGAAGGTCGCTGAAGCTGCCGTCGTCGCCGAGCCGGACAGCTTGACCGGCCAGGCAATCGTCGCCTTTGTGACACTGAACGGTGATCTCGAGGGCAACGACCAGGTGGCCGCAGAGATTCGCGAGCATGTGGCGACACGGATCGGCAAACTGGCCAGACCGAAGTCGATCATCTGGGCCGACGACCTGCCGAAGACCAGGTCCGGGAAGATCATGCGGCGCCTACTCCGGGACATTGCCGAGGGCCATGACCTCGGCGACATGACCACGCTGCGCGATCCGGAGGTAGTTCGGGAGCTCCAGGCGAAGGTGGCCGCCAGGGGGAACGCAAAATAGCACGAGGTGCAAGTGCCGAACGCTCTAGTGACCTGGCCGTTCTCGATGGTCACATTCTGCCGGACATCTGGGCGACGCATGACTCCGGACGGTCGCTGCTGCCGCGTGCCGCTGCCTCCCACGACTCCTCGCTCACGCCGATCACCCGATGAGGCGGTAGACAGCATTCGCCGGCTCCCAAATTTGGATCCTTCTCGTGGATTCCGGACCGACGATTCGGTACCTATTCCCGAGCCAGTCCATGGCTTCAGAGCGCATCCATGGAATGAGCCCTACTGGATTCAGGTCAGACGGCGCGTTCATGGACGTAGCACCAGCGCGGGCGTGTGTCGCCTTGCAGTGGGCCAGCGACGGGGTGGTCGGTCTCTTCGTAGTGGGCTCTGGCGTGCTGGTTTGGCGAGTTGTCCGAGCATGCTACCCAGCCGCAGGACAGGCACAGCCACAGTTCGACCCAGCCTTCCCCGTGCTCCCGGCATTGTGGACATCCTGTGGAGAGGGGCTCGACGTTGGGGGCGGCGGCAACATGAGCGCAGCGGCGCGGGGCGCCGGTGTGGTCCGCGCGGTGGATCGATTGTGGCATCACGGTCCTCGTCTTGTTGTCCGTAGGCATGTGTGTCCCTGCCTAGCCAACTCTCGCCGGGGTCGCGAGCGAAACGGCCAATGTGCGCAGCGTTCATCACCCGAGATGATGAGCGGAACCGTCGTTTCGACTTCGGGACTGGACTGGGCCAATGCGAACCAGCAAACTGATCGGAGCGGAGTGACTCCACTGCAACGACTGGGCAGGGGGTGGAGCGCATGGAGCTTCGGCAGCTGCGCTACTTCGTCATCCTTGCCGAGGAACTGCATTTCGGCCGGGCGGCGGCACGCGAGCACATCGTCCAGTCCGCGCTGAGCCAGCAGTTGCAACGTCTGGAGCGGGAGCTGGGGGTGCTCCTGATCGAGCGTACGACACACCACGTGCAGCTGAGCCCGGCCGGCGCCGCCTTCCTGATCGAGGCGCGGCAGATTCTCGCCCACGTCGATCGGGCGGCGGTGGCCGCCCAGCGGGCCGCTCGTTCGACACCTAGTCTGCGGGTTGGGATCGTCGACGCCAGCTACGACTCGATGCCGCTGATCCTGCACGCGATCCAACAGCGCTTCCCCGATCTGGAGATCCACCAGGTCGAGGCAGGTGTTCCTGAGCAGTTCCAGCGACTGATGGACGGGCGGCTGGACGTAGGGCTCGGGCGTGCATCGCTGGCCCCGCCGACGGTGGCCTCCGAATTGTTCCGCCTCGACCCGCTCGGGGTGCTTGTCGCCGAAGAGCACCGCTTCGCGGCGCTGTCCGCCGTCCCGGTCGCCTCGCTGGCCGCGGAGCCACTGCTGCTCGCCGAGGAGGAGCGGGCCCCGGAGTTCAACCAGTTCGTGATCGAGCTGTGCCGCTCGGTGGGCTTCGCCCCGACGCCATACAGGGGGACCGTCGAGAGTATCCGGGCGTCGCTTGACCTGGTCGTGGGGCAGCAGTGCGTACTCTGTGCACCGTCCTCATGCGTGTCGCCGCCGACAGGGATCGTGTGGAAGCCTTTGGTGGCTCCGCCGTCGCGCTATCCGTGGTCGGTGCTGTGGCGGGTCGGTGACTCCTCCCAGCACGTCCGCGCGCTCGTCCGATGCGCTCGCACGCTGTCACAACAGCTCGGCTGGCTGGAACCGCAGGGTCAGGTGGCGAGCTCAGCGTGATCCCAGCGTGTTATCGGCGATTGTGATCGGTCGTGCTCCGATCCCCCCTTTCCCGAGTGCCATAGGCGCGGCATCCTGAGGGGGTGCGCCGGCTCGCATCCGGCAATGCCCAGCAACGACACCAGCGATCCCTGGCCGCCAGCAAAGCCGTTGCCTGGGCTGATGAGGTGCTGAACGGCATCACATGATGGGCTCCATCGTCGGCACCCGCGAAGACTCGGGTCAGGCACGGATCGTCCTCGACGGTTCAGCGCCCATTGCTTGTGGGCCGCGTCAGCCAGCAGGCCACATAGCCCAGTACAACCGCAGGTATGACACCGCACCGATCTGGAGGATTCATGACCGCCACAGTTGATTTTCCCGTTGAGCCGCAGGTCAAGGAGTTCACCGCCCGTCGGTGGCAACTGCTCATCAACGGCGAGTGGGTGAAGGCCAAGTCCGAGCTGACCTTCCAGACCCGCAACCCGGCCACCGGCGAGCTACTGGCCGAGTGCGCGCAAGCCGACGAGGTCGACATCGACCGGGCGGTCAGGGCCGCGCGGCGGGCATTCGAGACTGGGCCATGGCCGGCCATGACTGCCTCCGAGCGGGGGCGGCTCATCTGGAGGCTCGGCGATCTGGTGACCGAACACCTGGAGGAACTCGCCGAGCTTGAAACCCTCGACAACGGCAAGCCGATCAGCGTCACCCGCACGGTCGATGTGCCGCTGACGGCCGAACTGTTCCACTACATGGCCGGTTGGGCCAACAAGCTGGAGGGCAACACGATCCCCCTGTCGGTGCCGTACACCCCCGGGGCGATGTACCACGCGTACACGCTGCGGGAACCCTTGGGGGTGGTGGGGCAGATCGTCCCGTGGAACTTCCCGCTGCTCATGGCTTCCTGGAAGCTGGGTCCCGCCCTGGCCGGGGGCAATACGGTCGTGTTCAAGCCGGCCGAGCACACCCCGTTGACGGCGCTGCGCCTGGGCGAGCTGATCATGGAGGCCGGTTTCCCCGAGGGTGTGGTCAACATCGTTCCGGGGCCGGGGCCGATCGCCGGGGAGGCCCTGGCCGCTCACCCGGACGTGGACAAGATCGCCTTCACCGGCTCCACCGCGGTCGGCAAACGCATCATCGAGGCCGCCAAGGGCAACCTGAAGAAGGTAACGCTGGAACTGGGCGGCAAGTCGCCGAACGTGGTATTCGCCGACGCCGACATGGATCTAGCGATTCCCGGTGCGGCAAGCGCGATCTTCTTCAACCACGGCCAGGTTTGCTCGGCGGGGTCGCGTCTGTATGTCGAGAAGAGCGCCTTCGACGAAGTGACCGAGGGAGTAGCCGATCAGGCAAAGCAGATGAAGGTCGGCCCGGGCATGGATCCGGCCACCGAAATGGGCCCGCTGGTGGCCGAGGAGCAGTTGGACCGGGTCTGGGACTATGTTGAGTCTGGGTTCGCCGAGGGCGCGCGGGCGTTGAGCGGCGGTCGGAAGATAGACGGCCCCGGCTACTTCATAGAACCGACCGTGCTAGTGGACACCAAACCGAACATGAAGGTGGTGCGCGAGGAGATCTTCGGGCCCGTTGTAACCGCCCACCCCTTCTCCCGGGAGAACGACGTACTGCCAGCGGCCAACGACACGATTTACGGCCTAGGCTCCGGGATTTGGACCAAGGATCTGAGCAGGGCACACCGCATGGCCGCACGGCTGCATGCGGGCACCGTCTGGGTCAACTGTTACAACATATTCGACGCCGCACTGCCCTTCGGCGGCTACAAGGAGTCCGGGTGGGGCCGCGAAATGGGCCACGAGGTCCTCAATCTGTACACGCAAGTCAAATCCGTGTGTATCCGGCTGTGACATGCCCGGTCCCGTGACGAGGCGCATGGGACCTTTCGCGCAGCGCATGACGGACCTGTCCTGGTCAATACTTCGAAGCAAGGAGATCATCCCATGAAGGCAGCCGTCGTCCACGATTTCACCAAGTCCCTCAGCCTCGAGGATGTGCCGAAGCCCAAACCCGGCTCGGGCGAGGTCCTCGTCAAGGTCGAGACTGCGGGCCTATGCCACACCGACATCCACGCGGCCCACGGCGACTGGCCCGTCAAGCCGACTCCTCCGTTCATCCCCGGTCACGAAGGTGTCGGGATAGTCGAGCAGGTCGGGCCGGGCGTCAGCACGCCGCAGGTGGGTGATCGGGTCGCAATGCCGTGGCTCGGCGAGGCGTGCGGGGTCTGCGACTACTGCATCGACGGGTGGGAGACTCTGTGTGAGAAGCAGGTAAACACCGGCTACGGCAGGGACGGCTCATACGCCGAATACGCAACGGCGAACGCGGCCTACATCGCTCAGGTTCCCGACGCGGTGGACCCCCTCGACGCAGCAGTGCTGACGTGCGCCGGAGTGACGACATACAAGGCAGTCAAGCTCTCCGGAGCACGCCCCGGGTGGCTCGTGGCCGTGTTCGGCATCGGCGGACTCGGCCATCTCGCGCTGCAGTACGCGAGGATCAGCGGCGCCACCGTGGTCGCGGTCGACATCAACGACGAGAAGCTGGAGCTCGCGAAGGAGCTCGGCGCCGACCACGTCGTGAACGCCCTAACCGAGGACCCGGTGCAGGCCATCCAAGACCTCGGGGGCGCGCACGCGGCCATCTCCGTCGCCGTCGCCCCAAAGGCCTTCGAGCAGGCCTTCGGGTCGCTCCGCCGGGGCGGCACCCTGGTCTTCGTCGCCCTACCCGCGGACAACCGCGTCAGCCTGCCGATCTTCGAGACCGTCCTGAACGGCATCACCATCCTCGGGTCGATCGTGGGGACCCGAAAGGACCTCGCTGAGGTGTATGCGATCCACGCGCAGGGCCGAACCCGAGTGATCCGCGAGACCCGCCGGCTCGACGAGGTCAACGAGTGCTTCGAAGAGGTCGAGAAGGGCAGTGTCAAAGCTCGCATCGTCTTTGACCTGCGCTGACCACTAGCAGAACCCCCGCTGGGCGCCGAAGCTGCAGTTCAGGAGCCAGTGGTTACCCGGCCGGCGAATATGTCAATGATGTGATTCAGGGCCCGGTCGCCCATGGCGTGGAAGGTGACCTGGACGCGGTTGCGCCGAGCCCACCCACGGCTTCACGCACGGTCTCATCAGCCAGGGTGCGCATGCCGTGGTCTGTGGAATTGGGGTAGGGATCGTTGGTCCAGGCAGTCCGGTTGGAATACGCACCGTCCATGAAGAGCTTCATACCGGCGACCTTCATCCGGCCGGTTCGGTCTTCGTCGGTCAAATCTGGTACCGGATTCGCCTGCAGGTCGGTCCAGCCGTAGTACAGCGCGCACTGGGGAAGGAGGCCGGCTCTCGCCGCATCGCGGAACATTTACAGCGGTGTGGGGACGAACGTCGCCAGCAGGTCATTGACCGCGACACTGCCCCGTTCCAAAAGTGCTCATTGCGACTGGCCAGCCGCTTGACTTGCTCGTCATAGTCAGGTGCGGGCTTCGCTCCTAACACTGTGTCTGTTGCGGCGAGCTCGGTCAGGATGCCGTTAGGCCGGCCATCTACATCCCGCTCAAACGTGCCTCCCGGAGGGTCAGGTCTCCCGTGTGATCCCTGCCGGTCTCAGCCCCGGAGCGATCGCCAACCCAGGTGAAGACGTCGTCCGTGACGCGGAACGCACCGCGAAACTGTCCTCAGCTAGCCCCTTCCAGGTCGGCGCCCACCTTTGGTACCTCGTCTTGCTCTTCCTGTTCTCCGCGCTTGGGTCACCGGTCTTCGCGTGCGCTCTCGTCCAGCCGTGGGCGCTCCTTCGTCGACATGCTCGCTCGTCTGGTTCGCTGGCCCGGCGCGACTCTGCTGTTTGCAGTGCCGGTCAGCGTGCCGGTGCTAGCGCTCTACGTGTATGCGTACCCGGGCTGTGGGACTGGTGGGCTTTCGGAGGTTCGGCCTCACCTTCGTGGTCGGGTACCTCATCTAATGCGATGAGCGCCTTCTCGCAGCCGCGTGGCGCGACTTCCTTCCTGCGCTTTTCGTCGCGGTTCTTGGATCAGCCGCCCTGCTGGCCGTGGGTTCGTGGAGTGGCAGGGCTCGCCCCATCGATATGGCGCCACGTACCTTCTCATGCTCGGCCTGTACGGGATCACCAGCTGGGCGTGGACGCTGACGCTCCTCGGTATCGGCATGCGCACCCGGTTCATGCAACGACCACTCCACCCTCGCGCGCGTGAGGCGGTGCTCCCGTGCTACGTGCTGCACACGCCAATCGCCATCACGATCGCCCTTTGTCGTCCGGTGGCCACTGGATCTTTGGCGCAGCAGCCGCAACAAGTCAGGCAGCAACCGCAGTGACTCAGTGAGCATGCTGCCTTTGGGTCGTCCTATGGCGAGCGCGGCGATGAACAGCAGCCAGGTAATCAGGAGGGCCACGCCGATGCCGATCAGCACGTCCAGCCAGTCATAAACGGTCATGACTGCTCCCTGACGACGGTCAGCTGAGGGCCGGACTCGGTGAGGCGTTGATCCTCATTGTCCGCAGCGAGGGCGGCGGTTGCCCAGCGAACGGGCTGCGCCTCGTTGTTATCCGACCTCTGACCTCGACGCTAACCACCGCGGGCGGCTCAAACGAAGCAGTGCCAGCGATCTTGACGCCATCGAAAGCCTTCTTGGCCAAGAGGTCTCGATACGGAACTCGGGCATCGAACGTAGGACAGTCATGAATGAATCGTCTTGCGGTCCAATCGGGACCGCCGAGCTCCGAGTGCTCCAAGTTGGCTACGGTTAGATCACCCTCTCCATGTACCGGCAACTCGACGAAGCAGC
>DATDKX010000533.1:0-17995 GCA_036519615.1 Propionibacteriaceae bacterium | reverse complement strand
CGACCTACCGGACCGATCAAGAGTCACGCACTGTCACGGTGCTGTCACACACTGTCCACCCTCACCCGCAACTGATCGTTACTGCTGCCAGGCTTCGACGCTCAGAAACAGTCGGCTGACACGGCTGACTTGGCCATCCTGACTCTCCGTAGGTTGTGGGTTCGAGTCCCACGGGGCCCACCGCATCGTTTTCCCTTGTCAGCTGCGGTTTTCTTGCCCTTGCTGCGTCGAGATCGACAACGTTGTCAGCGGCCTCGTGGGCCCCACCAGCGCCGCCGTCTTACATGCCGGATCGAAGACGTTCTTCCGCCAGTTGTTCAGCTGTAGCGTCTTTCCAAGAGGTGACGTGAAGATCAAATCTCCGGGCTGCTTGCCCGTGCACAGCTCCTCGATAGCGAGGGCAATCTGAGCAGGAACCGGCACGGAGCGCGTCTGATGGGTCTTTGGTGTAGTCCACACAAGCTGGCCGCCAACCTCTGTGACACTCTCGACCACGCTCAGGCGCTTGCGGACTGGATCAAAGCGGCCGACCTTGAGCGCGGCCAGCTCTCCAAAGCGCAGGCCGCTATAACCTGACTTGGCTCGAATTAGTGTCCAGCCGCTGCGGTCTTGATGGCGTTGACGACGGCTCGTGTGTCGTCGTCGACCGGGGTGCCGGCGTGCAGGATGTGGTCGCCGGTCTTCACCGCGATGCTGCGGTAGCGGCGTAGCGTGTGGACGAGCTTCTTGATCGACCAGCCGGTGACACGTTCGAGCCAGCGGCTCACGGCCAGGGCGGCCATCACGATGGTGAGGTGGGCCTCGATCGAGTCGCGTTTGTGGTGGTAGATCGGCCGCGCCCGGAGGTCGCTCTTGGACATGCGGAAGCTCTTCTCGATCTGCCACGGCTGGTGGTAGGCGCCCAGCACGTGGTCGGGGGTCGGCGCTTCGAGGTTGGTGACGTAGCCCTTCAAGCCGGCCAGGCCGCGGGCTTTGGCCTCCAGATCCCGGTTGATCGTCTTGGTGGCGCCGATGATCTGCACGAACCGGTTCCGCTTGATCGCGGCCTGGCCCTTGATCGCCTTCTCCGCCTTTGCGATTTGCTGGTCGATGCCCTTCATCGTGCGTTTCGCCCGGGCTGTGCGGTACTGGTAGAAGATCGTCCGCTTCCGCTGGTCTGCCTTGGTACCCATCACCGTCGGCTGGGTGAACACGTGACCGTCTTCGATCGGCTCATCGGGATGGGCCTGACGCCACTTCTTCACCTGGTAAGGAACATCCGGGATCCGAGCGCCCACAATGAAGCGGAGCCCAGCATCCTCGATCGCGGCCAAGTTCGCCTCCGACAACATGCCAGCATCAGCCACCACGGTGACCTCCGGCAGGCCGTAGGCAGCCATGAACGCCCTCAACACCGGCAGGATCGTGGTGGTCTCGGCGGTGTTGCCCTCGAACGCATGCACTTGCAGCGGGAACCCGCGCACATCGGTGAGCAGACCGACGGCGATCTGGGGTTCCAGCCGACGTTCCTTGGAGAACCCGGGCTCACGAAACCCGTCACCGGTATCGGTCTGGAAGTACAACATCGTGACGTCATACAAAATCAACGTGGACGGCCCGAGCCTGACATGATCCGCACAGGCCGCGGCGAGCGTCTGCCGCCACTGTTCGGTGGCATACACCGGCAGGCGTCGCTTGATCGTGGGATACGACGGTGCGGTGATCCCGAGCTCGGTCAGCACCCGGATCGAGTCCAGCTTGCTGGTCGGCTCGACAACCCGGACCAGCACCAGCTGGCAGAACACCTCATCAGCGCAGGCCCGATCCAACCCGAGAACCTGGTAGGGGGTCCTGAGGGTCTCCCACAGATGCTTGGCCTGGCTCGCCACGATCGGCGCCTCATCTTCGCCGAGCTGTCCGTCGTCGAAATCCAAGGTGTCCTGATTGGCGTGCAGCCGTTGCCGAGCAACGGTCTTGAGCACCTCCACCTCGCCCGAGGTGTGCGCCGAGCCGATGTGCTCGATCTCGCGTGACCCGCGCCGGTTGGAGTGCACGATCTGGACCGCGATCGCACCGCTGGCGGTCTTCACCGTCCGGACATACGCCACCACGACAGGCTAGAGACCCCGCATTAGTGCACAACCTCCAGACCGAAGCCCCTAGCCAATAGCACCTTCAACCCGAGAATCGCCGAAAGTGAGCCAAGTCAGGTCGGGAACCCAAACGAGGTTACCGTTGAATACGTCCGGGCAGTAGATCCGGACGCCTGAGCTGATCGCCCGGGCGAAAAGCATGTTCGAGGGGTACTTTTCCCAGCTCGATCCCGTCTTCACCAATCCGGCGCGCTTGGCGTCCTCCAGGCTGTCTCCGGCAGGCCGACTAGAACGCCAGCCACCATTACGGCAAAGATAATGCCGAATATGATTATGAACCGACAACGGCGCTCAGCCAATCAGACTTGGCTTTGCGATAGTCGGGTGAGGGTTTGATATGAATTGATTTGTTGCTCATTGGTTCGTGCCTTTGTTTACTTGTTAAGCATTATGAGCGCAAAATCAAACAACGTCAATAGTCTTTTTCCACAGGCGGCGGCCATGTTATGATGCATTTATTTCCCCGCCTGGTTCGTGCCAACTTGCTGGGCGGGGGTTTCAATTTGATCCGTCAATAAGGGGCTGTCTTGTACTATTCCCATAGTCATGTAGTGGTAGACCTGTCCGGTGAACACGAGGGCCATAAGGTCGATGAGCATATGAACAGGTGGTCAACCGACGGCTGGCGCCTGGTTACAGTCATTCGTCGCCAAATTAGTGGCACGCACCCGCCAACTGTGGCCCTCGAATACACTTTTTTCTGGGAAAAGGACTAACGGCCCATAGCTCGTTGTCAACGTTGCTCGGTGAGGGCATTTGATTTGCCAAAAATTCTATGAGACGGCTGCGGCAACTCGCCAGCCATGATAGATACTTTGGCCGTGGCGGATGCGGAACCACCCAAGGGTCAGCCCGAAGGACGACCCAACGGCCAAGCGGAAAGTCAGGACCAAGGGGAAAGTGCAGGCATTGCGGTAAAGAAGGCCGCAGACCAAACCAAGGACACCAGTCTTCGTTGGTACCATGTCGCGGCTGCGGGAGTGCTATTACTCATAGCTCTTGGGCTCGTGGTGTGGCTCTTCGTGCGCCCGCCAGACTCTTTCGCCGTCACGGCGTCGGTCGTCGTTGCGGCTGGTGCTGCCTTCGGAGCGGGCGCGCTCTGTCTACCGCTCGGGGTACGTCACAGGTTGGGCACCTTTGCAATTGTGGCGGGCACGTTCGCAGGCATCTTGGCTGCCATTCTGGCAATACCGGAAAGACCTTCCCTTCCGACCAGCACAGAAACATTAAGTAGGCCGCCATCACAATCGCCCCCGCCTTCCCCATCGCCAAGCGAGCTGGACCCATTCACCACAAACATCAGATTCGGGCAGGTACTAGCACCATGTGAGGGTTTTGCGGTCAATAAGAAGCTCCTTCGGTCAATGCCGAAGCCAAAAGATGTCAACGCTGAATGGGCGTACGGAAACGGCGGTGCAACGCGGTTCGGCAAAATGATTCTCACTATCCAGGGCAGGACTGGATCAGCGGTAATACTGGAGGCCATGCGTATTGTCGACTTTGAACGTAACCCTGCGCCAGTCGATAGCGTCGAGGTGATTCCATGCTTTCCGGGAGGTGGCCTGCAGGCTGTCAGGTTTTTTGAGGTGGATCTGGGTAAGCGCCCTAGAGTCATACCCAGACCATCGGATCCCATCCCACCGGACGACAAAGTACAACCCGCCGTCAAGTTTCCGTTCAAAGTTTCGAAGATTGACCCGGAAGTCTTTGAAATGTGGGTGAGCGGGCCGGAGTGTGTTTGCTCTTGGCGATTGGCAATCGACTGGACTAGTGAAGGCCGGTCCGGAACGACAATAGTAGATCGTGGTTTCGAAAAGATTAGGATTAATACAGAGCAGGATTTGACCACATATTTCTACGACAGCGATGCCAGGGAGTGGGTCCCTCCTCTTCCGAAATGACGCTTTATTCCCCCTAGTTCGTGCCAGCGTTGCTCGGCGGAGGGTTTTCGGTTCTCGAGGGGTTACGTAAGCAACAGCACTACGGCCACTAGCCGATGCTGACTGTTATCAACGCATACAGGGTTGAATATTTTGGCCGGCGACAACCCGAGACCGACCTGTCCACGCTCACCATTTTTGTCGGCGCTTTTGCTGTCCGTGCTCGGGAGCGCCCCCTGATCATGCCTTCTCCCGGGTGGTCATGAAGTTTCTCCTTGTTAGGCACCGGTCTCTGACACCCATCCCGCAGCGTTCCCGGGCACGAGGGCCGATACTCGTATCAAAGGGCGTCAGGATGTTCATGTGGCCGCCGATGGCCGCTGCGATCTTCCGCCTCGAGCTCGAGCGCACAGGCCATTCCGTCCTGCGGCCGCCGATCCAGCGGTCGTAGAATTGTTTTCGCTTGCGTATGGCCGTCGCTGTGACCGAGCCGCCGGAACCGGTCTCCCAAGCCGCGAATGTCCGTGGTCTTGCGTCAAGGTGCCGGCCATCTCCCTCATGTACGGCCCGGCCAATAGGGCTGGATCGGTGACCACGTCAACGTCGATCGATTGGTGGGGTGTGTGCGGGGTCCCACTCGAGCAGATAGGAGGAGCGTGACATGAGTACCACGACGACCGAGGCGCACGTCTCTGTGCGCCGCCGCTTTCCGGAGGGCTTCTACTGGGGCGTCGCCACATCCGCGTACCAGATCGAGGGTGCCTGGGACGAGGACGGCAAAGGCGTGTCCATCTGGGACACGTTCGCGCACACGTCCGGCAACATCAGCAACGACGACAGCGGCGACGTGGCGAACGACCACTACCACCGGTACGCGGAGGATGTCGCGCTGATGAAGTCCACCGGCGTTAACGCGTACCGCTTCTCGATCTCTTGGCCGCGAATCTTCCCCGAGGGGACAGGCGAGCCCAATCGCAAAGGACTCGACTTCTACAGCAGACTCGTGGACGCGTTACTGGAGGCCGGCATCGAGCCTTTCGCCACGCTCTACCATTGGGATCTTCCCCAGGCGCTCCAGAACCGGTTCGGCGGCTGGCAGTCGGCCGACACCGCGAAGGCGTTCGGCGAGTACGCGGGTTATCTGGCCGAGCAGCTCGGCGACCGCGTCAAGCACATCTTCACGCTCAACGAGTTCCGCTCGTTCACCGACTACGGCCATCAGGGCATGGAAGCCGACGTTGGCGGTAGCCAGACGTATCGCGTATTGCTCGCACCGGCGCTTGTGCTTTCGGATGCCGAGCTGAACCAGGTGCGGCACCACGCCGTGCTCGCGCACGGCCTCGCGACTGAGGCGATCCGGGCCCGCGGCAGCGACATCAAGGTCGGGTTCGCCGAGAACATGCAGGTCGCCGTCCCGGTCATGGACACACCTGAGCATGTGCGGGCCGCGGAGACGTGGACGCGCGAGGACAACGCCCCGTTCCTCACGGTGATGCTCGAGGGCCGCTACACCGACGGCTACCTCGAGAACGCCGGCAGCGACGCACCGAAGTTCACCGACGACGAGCTGAAGATCATCGGCTCGCCGCTCGACTTCGTCGGAATCAACGTCTACCGGCCGACCTGCTACGTCGAGCCGACAGACGAACAGGCCGGGTATCGCACCGTCCCGATCAGCGCCTCACATCCGAAGATGAAGTCGGGATGGCACATCTACGACCCGGAGGCGATGTACTGGGCCCCCCGTCAGGTTCAGTCCATTTGGGGCGCGAAGTCGATCTTTATCACCGAGAACGGCTGCGCGGCCGACGACTCTGTCGCCGAGGATGGGCGGGTCTACGACTCAGATCGGGTCATGTTCTTGCGCGGATGCCTTGGACAGCTCCAACGGGCAACCTCCGAGGGCGTGCCGGTAGACGGCTACTTCCACTGGAGCGCGCAAGACAACCTCGAGTGGAACGCCGGCTTCGGCAACCGCTTCGGACTGATCTACGTCGACTTCGAAACGCTCGAGCGGACGCCGAAGCTCAGCGCCGAGTGGTTTCGCCAGGCAGCGCGACAGAATGCGGTGGTCTAGCGACAAGGCAACTTCAGTTGCTACGACGTTAGGCCACAAGATGACCGCCTCAGCGACGCCCGGCACGCGGGTGCGTGGCGCCTGATCAGCGTGGCAACTGACGCCGCGCTCCGATGCCACGCCGATCGGGTCCAGCTTCGCTGGACCAGGCTCCCTCGGTCACGCGTTCGACCCGGCGTTCGCACCTGCCTTCAGGTTTAGGGCCTTAACGCGGGCCGGCTGGCCCTCGCACCGAGACATCTGGGCAAAATCGCCACCGATCAAGTGGTCTGTGTGCGCAGCTCGGTCACGGCGGCGATGATCAGCACAAGGAGCTGATCACGCACACGTTGGCCGATGGGCTCCACGATGATCCCTGCGGCGACGAGCCCACGGAACGCGCTCGTGCTCGATCGGCACGACGCATAGACGGCGCGAGCGTGCCTTTGTAGATTTATAACGAACGAAAGCGTGACGCCGGTCACGCAACGGCGACGGATCCAAGAGCATCCTGCCCACCGGGGTCACGTGGCATGCGCACTCTGCTCGCCACTCCTCACCACTGGGAGGATCTATGTCCGATAGTGCAGTTGCAACCCAAACGGGGGCCCCACCGCGCAAGCGTGACCGAAGTCATTGGCTGTACATCGCAGTCATCATCGCCGTGCTGGCAGGCATCATGGTCGGCTTTCTGTGGCCGAAATTCGGTATCGCGCTGAGGCCGCTCGGAACAGGGTTCGTGAACCTCGTCAGAATGTTGATCTCCCCGGTGATCTTCTGCACGATCGTGCTTGGCGTCGGCTCCATCCGCAAGGCGGCGACCGTGGGCAAGGTCGGCGGACTGGCCCTGGCCTATTTCCTGGTGATGTCCACGATCGCCCTGATCATCGGACTGCTCGTCGGGAACCTGTTGGAGCCAGGCGCTGGGCTGAATCTGAGCCAGGCGCAGGTGCAGGCCGGCCAGGCACAGGCGAAGGCCGGCGCGGCGGAGAGCACCACCGACTTTCTGTTGACCATCATTCCAACCACTTTGTTTTCCGCGCTGACCAGCGGGGTGGTGCTGCAGACGCTGTTCGTCGCGTTACTGGTCGGCTTCGCCTTGCAGGTGCTCGGGCACAGCGGGGAGGCGATTCTCCGGGGTGTTAAGCATCTGGAGCGGCTGGTGTTCCGCGTTATGAGCATGATCATGTGGTTGGCGCCGATCGGCGCGTTCGGCGCCATCGCTGCCGTAGTCGGCGCGACCGGCTGGAAGGCGCTGGTCGCTCTGGGACAGGTCATGCTCGGCTTCTACATCACGTGTCTGCTGTTCGTGATCGTGCTTCTGGGCCTGCTGTTGCGAGCCACTACCGGGGTCAGCATTTTTCAGCTGCTGAACTACCTGCGCCGGGAATTTCTACTGATCGTTTCGACATCTTCCTCGGAGGTCGCGCTTCCCAGGCTGATCGCGAAGATGGAGCACCTGGGCGTCTCCCGATCAGTGGTTGGTATCACTGTGCCGACCGGATACTCATTCAACCTCGACGGCACAGCTATCTACCTGACGATGGCGTCGATCTTCATTGCGCAAGCGTTGGACAAGCCCCTGTCGATCAGCGAGCAGATCTCGCTGCTTGTCTTTATGATCATCGCTTCGAAGGGCGCCGCCGGGGTGACCGGCGCCGGCCTGGCGGTCCTCGCCGGCGGCCTGCAGGCGCATCGGCCGGACCTCGTCGATGGCGTTGGCCTGGTCGTGGGGATCGACCGGTTCATGTCCGAGGCTCGAGCATTGACCAACTTCGCCGGAAACGCCGTCGCGACAGTGATTATCGGTAAGTGGGTGGGTGAGTTCGACCGGGCCCAGGCGACCCGTGTGTTCCAGAACGAGGAACCGTTCGACGAAACTACGATGCTCGACGATATCGAGCCGTCGGCGGCACCATCATCTGAAGCCGCCTGGGCCGGCATCACCGAGCCACACCACGCCGCCAACGTCGAGCCGCTCGTGGCTGCGGGGGGCGCCAAGGAGACAAGCGAGCGCGCTTGATCGCACCCATCAAGCCGACGCGTCCGAGGGCATCATCACCAATCCACTACCCGCCGAGGAAGAAGAAGTAGCGATGTTGGATGCAGCGTACGAACTCGGCCCGGCGGCCGAGGAATATCCGGTACGGATCCGTGCCCGCGGGCGTTCGGTGTTGACGAACCCAATGCTGAATCGCGGCACGGCGTTCACCCATGCGGAGCGGCGCGAGCTCGGGTTGGAAGGCCTGCTGCCCAGCGGGGTATCGACATTGGATGGCCAGCTGCGGCGCGTGTACGCGCAGTATCAACGACAGCCTGACAACCTGGCCAAGAACGTTTTCCTGGCCAACATGCGTGACCGCAACGAGGTCTTGCTCTACCGGCTGCTGACGGAGCACCTCGACGAGATGCTGCCGATCGTGTACACCCCCACCGTGGGTCAGGCGATCCAACGCTACAGCCACGAATACCGCCGTCCACGAGGGGTGTTCCTCGACGTCAACCATCCCGAGGACGTAGAGGAATCGCTCTCCAACTACGGCCTCGGCGCAGATGATGTGGACTTGCTGGTCGCTACCGACTCCGAAGGCATCCTCGGCATCGGTGACCAGGGCGTCGGTGGCATCGACATTTCGATCGGCAAGCTTGCCGTGTACATCGCCGCCGCCGGTTTGCACCCGCGCCGGGTGATCCCCGTCGTTCTGGACATGGGCACGGACAACCTGGCCCTGCTCAACGACGAGATGTATATCGGCAACCGACATGCCCGGGTGCGCGACCAGCGCTACGACGACCTGATCGACGCCTACGTCACAGTCGCGACCAGGCTATTCCCGCACGCCATGCTGCATTGGGAGGACTTCGGTGCGAGCAATGCCCGCCGAATTCTCAACAAGTACGCCGATCACGTGTGCACATTCAACGACGATATGCAGGGCACGGCGGCGGTGGTGATGGCTGCGGCGTTCGCCGCCGTCAACGCAGCCGGTAGCCGCATGCGCGACCAGCGCGTGGTCATCCACGGCGCCGGTACGGCGGGTCTCGGCATCGCCGATCTGATGCGCGACGAAATGGTTCGGCAAGGCCTCTCGCGAGAGGATGCGACCCGCCGTTTCTGGGCGCTGGGCCGGCGCGGGTTGCTAACCGACGACCGCACCGAGCACCAGTTCGACTTCCAGCGGCCCTACGCGTGGCCGGTCGCTGAGGTTGCCGAATGGTCGACGTCGGGCGGTGCGCCGAATCTGGCCGAGGTAGTGGCGCACGTAAAACCGACGATGCTGATCGGCACCTCGACTCAGGCCGGTGCCTTCAGCGAGCCGATCGTGCGGCAGATGGCGTCCACATTGGAGCATCCAATCATCATGCCGTTGTCCAACCCGACGTCGAAGGCGGAGGCGGTACCAGCGGATCTGATCCGGTGGACCGACGGGCGGGCGCTGGTCGCGACGGGTAGTCCGTTCGACCCGGTCGAGCACGGCGGGGTCACCTATCGCATCGCGCAGGCGAACAACGCACTCGTGTTCCCCGGCCTTGGGCTCGGCGTGACAGTCGCCCGGGCGGCCCGAATCACCGAGACGATGATCACCGCCGCGGCGCAGACGGTGGCCGCCCTGTCGGACGCGACGACGCGGGGCGCGAGTCTGCTGCCGCCGATGTCCGAGCTGCGCACCGTGTCTGCCACGGTCGCGATCGCGGTGGCGCAGGCGGCGGACAAGGAGGGCCTGGCTCAGTCGAGACTGGACAACCCGGTACAACAGGTCCAGAAGGCGATGTGGCGACCGCAGTACCCGTCGTTCAAAGCCATCTAGGCTTGCTTCGCGGTCGGCCCGGACACCGTGGTGTCCTTGGGGCCAACTTCGGACTTCCGGAACCTGAGCCCGCGACCGCTGGAAGTACGTCTTCGGTGATCGCTTCGGAAAGCCCCGCCCTGGCGTTGTCATAATTTCTGACTGCCCCGGTGCAGAGGCACTCGAGGTCACAATTGCCGGCGGCCCTCTGAAAGGCCGGCCGGCAGATGACTCAGAGTACCCCTCATGCCCAGGGCGGGGCGTTGCCCCGGAGTTCGATGAGCTGCCGGGCGTGCTTTTCCAGGGCGACGTCTTCGTCGCTTCGCGGCTCCCACCTCGGGACGGCTTTGGGCTGACGGGACTTATCGAGCGCGACGAACACGATAAGACAGTGTGTGGTCAAGTCCAGCTTGTCGGTCTTGGGGTCGCCGGATCGTACGTGGACGGAGATGTGCAGGCTGGTGCGGCCGGTGTGCAGAAGCCGCGCTCGACACTCCACGATGGACCCGATCTGCAGCGACTGGTAGAACCGGACGCCGCCGGCGTACACCGCGACGCATTCGGTGCGGCTCCACTGGACCGCGCACACATACGCGGCCTCGTCGATCCAGCGCATTACGGTGCCACCGTGGACTTTGCCACCCCAGTTGACGTCCGTCGGTGCTGCCAGGAAACGCAGCGTCGTCTCGGGTGCGGTGCCGGCGTCGGAGTAGGTCTGTAGCTTCATCGTGGCCTCGATGTCGGCGCGGACTTGGATCCGTCGAATCGCACCCTCCTGTAGGTGCTGATCCTCATCGGTCGTCGGCTGCCAACGGGGCACCGGCACCGGGCGACGGGCGGCGTCGACGGCCACGAAGATCGTCAGGCATCGGGTCGCTTCTGTAAAGATGCCATCCTTGGGGTCTGCGGAGGAGACCACGACCAGTATGTGCATGCTGGACCGTCCAGTGTGGGTCAGCCGCGCTGAGACCTCCACCAATTCGCCGATTGCCACCGGACGGGTGAAGTGCACATCTCCGACGTACGCGGTAACGCAGTAGTGTGCGCTCCAGCCGACCGCGCAGGCGTAGCCGGCCTTATCGATCCACTCCAGCAGCTTGCCGCCGTGAACCGTTCCTCCGTACGTGATGTCGAAGGGTGCGGCAAGGAACCGCAAGACAATCTCGCCCGCTTCTCCCGCCATGCGTTGCTCCTTTCGTCCGCACGGACCATCGGCGCGAACAACAAATCGACTTTCGGGCATCCACCAGCGCCGAGGCCTCGGCCCGGTCGAACCTCCACTGCTCGGTACCCGCCAACCAGCCGTCACTTAGGGCTCGGTTGGTAGCACTACCGCAATTGTCGGGTGGCCACCTGCGGCAGCACCCAAGGCCCCATGTAAGGACCAGCTCAGCCGTCCTACGGACCAGCGGTGTAGCCCACGCCGGACCGGGCATGGGTCATTATCGCGCTCAAGCCAAGCGAGCAGCCTAGACACCACTCGACCGTGGGCGCGCCACACGTCAGTGGACTGGTCCTGAGCGGGACTACGTGTCCACCGACGTGGTGCCTGCAACTCGTTATGCGTCGCCCAGGCCGCCACGATGCTGTCACGGAGCCTTCCCAACTCGCCGTAACCCGCCCGCTCTGATCCTGACAGTGCACGCTTGACAACTGGCGTCAGCCCCGGTGAACGATGTACTCCCGGTCTCTCTGCATGGTGTGCCGTTGCGTCGATTGTGATCCCAAACGACCCCACATTCGAGCTCGATGCGGGCTGTTTGGTCGATTGTGATCCCAAACGACCCATGTGAGCGAGAGACTGACTAGCGATCCTTGAGAGCGGATGACCGGAGAACCCGTACTGTCAGCTTCATGGCCGACCGCCGATCGGCGGCTGGTTTGGTGCAGCCTGCGGGCGTGCCGAGAAGTGGGCGGCCCGCCAGGGCGCTGTGCCCGAAGGCGCGGATGCAGTGGTACTACTCGGCGTCCTCGATCCGGATCCGCAGGCGGCGAAAGCCGCGACCCTTACTCTCCATCTTGGTGACCGCGATGCGCCCGATCATGGCCGTGGAGGCCACGTGGGTACCGCCGTCGGCCTGAATGTCGATGCCGTTGATGTCGACGATCCGGACCATCTCGATATCCGGCGGCAGCAGGTCGCTTGCCGTACGGATGATGTTCGGGATCGCCATGGCCTGGTCGCGCGGTAGTACGCGGACGTCGATCTGTCGGTTCAGGCGCACCGCCTGGTTGCAGGCATCCTCAACGCGCTGCTTGAAGTCCGCGGGCACGTCGGGCAGGTCGAAGTCCATCCGCGCGATGAGCGGTTCCATGTTCCCGCCCGTCACTGGGGCGCCGAAGTCCCGCAGCACGATCGCGCTTAAGACGTGAAGACCAGAATGCGTGCGCATCAGGCTCGTGCGGCGCTCGTCGTCAAGCCCACCGTGGACGCTTGTGCCAGTCGGGGGCAGAGGGTCTCCCTCGGCAGCCAAGAGATATAGGTCGTCACCCTTGCGTGTGCCGACAATCCGCGTCCGGACATTCCCCCACAGCAGCACGCCGTGATCGGGTGGTTGCCCGCCGCCGCCCGGATAGAACGCGGACTGGTCCAAAACGATGCCCTGATCAGGATCAGCGGACAGCACAGTAGCGGTCCACTCGCGAATCGAGGGATCTTCGAGGTCGAGGCGGTGCGTGTGGTGCCGATACGGCTCCCCTGCCACGGTCATAGATGTGATTCTGCACCGCCGTCACTCGTCACGCCCGGCCTGCGTTCGGCCCGAGACGCAAGATCGGTCAGCGAGCTGCTCAGCTAGCTAGTCGACCGCACCTCGGCCGCCGCGCGCGCCGTGATCACGGCGTCCAGGTCGGCGGCGATCGCCGCGATCGGGTCGCCCAGCGCGTCGATCTGGTGCTGCAGGCGCACTGCGCCAGCGCGATAGGACGGCCGGTCCAGCACCCTCCGGACCGCCCGCCGCAGCCGCGCCTGTGCCGGCTGGTCAGTGCGCAGGTTCAGCCCGGCGCCCGACCAGGCCACCCGAGCCGCCACCTCGGGCTTGTCCTCGCTACGGCCGGCCACGACAAGCGGTACGCCGTGCCGCAGTGCTTGAACAACACCGCCGTACCCGCCGTTGGTGATCATCACTGCGGTCCGCGGCAGCAGGTCCCCGTACGGCAGGAACTCCGCGACCCGGGCGTTGGCCGGGATCGCGCCGCCGAGAGCAGCTGTCAGGGCAGCCGGCGGCCGACCGCCCGTGGCGGCGACCACCAGGACGTCCTCCCCGGCCAGGGCGCGCAAGACGGGAACCAACAGCTGGCCCAGATTGGCGTTCGCCACCGTCCCCTGCGTGACGTGCACCACCGGTCGGGAGCCGTCCAGATCGGCCCACCAGTGGGGCAGGGCCGGCTCTGGTCCCGCACCGCTGCGTACCGGCCCGACGAACCGCAACGATCCGGTAGCTCCCGCCGCGGGTACTCGAAGCCGGGAGGGGCGAGTTGGAAGGTGGTGTCGAAGGCCAGCGCGTGGTCGAAGTAGCGCAATCGGCCCGCCGGTACGCCGTACGGCGCGAGGACAGCGTCGAGCGCGCGCTGCACCGGACGCAATGGGCCGAGCCGTAACAGCGCGTCGATCTGCCGGTTCCGTGACCGGCTGAACACGGAGTGCCCTGGACGCATGCCGGAGCCGAATGGCGCGCAGTCCACGCTGACCGCGGACAGTGGAGTCGCGGATACACCAAGGATGGGCACCCGGCCGGCGGGCGGTGTACCAAGCAGCAGCGGCAGCGCGCCGAGGAACGCCACGTCGCCGAGGACCGCGTCGTAATTGCCGACCGCCAGCTCATCGCGGAGTGCGGCGTGCTGGGCCGGCAGCGGCCGGACGAAGAAGCCGACCACGTCGTCCCGGCCCGCCGCGAGCCGGCCGCGCCGTTGCCGTCCGGGCAGCCAGCCATCCAGATCCGCGTCGTCGAAGTCGGCTGCCGGTGGCAGTGGTCGAAACGCCATCTCGCCCGCGGCGGCAGCCGCCGCGTACTTGCGACCGGTCATCACGCTTACGTGGTGTCCGCGAGCAACCAGTCCGCGGCCGATGCCGAGCAGCGGCACGATGTGCCCGTAGATGGGTGTAACGGGCAGCAGCAGCCTCACCGCTGACCCCCGGCCCGGGCACCGACGAGCCGGAGCAGCCCGGCGAGGGCGGCAAAACCCAGCCCCGCCAGCCGCCACCGGCTTCGCCGCCGCCGCACCTGGTCGGTATGCCGGTGCCGAATCGCCTGCGGTGGGCCGATCACCGGCCGCCCGGCCAACCGGTTTACCAGCTGCGCCAGCGCGTAGTGGTAGCCGTAGGACACCAGCAGCGTGTGCAGCAGGCCTTGGTCCATCCGGCGGGACGAAGTCGTGACCGCGTTGTCGGCTAGCCAGACGAGCCGGCCGCGCCCACGAAGCCGGCGCAGCAGATCCACCTCGTCACCGCCAAAGGCAAGACTCTCGTCGTACCCGGGAAAGCCCGACCGCCGGAACGCGACATTGGTCGCGGTCAAGTAGGGCACCCAACCGGCCCGTTCAGCCGCCGCGGCGATGCCGCTAAACCACAGCGGCGGTACGAGGGCCGCCCACCAGGGTGGCTCAGCGTACCGGCAGGAACCAGCAACCGCGACCACCTCCGGTCCACCGACGGCGAAGGCCGCGTCGATCCGGCTCAGCCGGTCGGGCGGGTGCCGGGTGTCGGCATTGGTCGAGACGATGATCTCCCCCTGCGCGACGTCTACACCGCGCTGCCGGGCGCGACACACCCCGAGCTGGGGCTCCTCACCCATTACCCGGACCCCGGCCGCCTCAGCCAGCCCGGCTGTGCCGTCCCGGCTCGCGTTGTCGACAACGATCACCTCGTACCCGCCCTGGAAGTCCTGCGCGCGCAGCGAGGCCAGGGTGGCGGGGTCGGCCTCATCGTGCGCGGGCACAACGACCGAGAACCGAAGCGATGCGGTCACCGATGCCCCACTCGGAGCCGAACGGGACGGACGGCGGCCAGCAGTCCCGCCGCGAGCAGGGCGACCGGTACCAGTCCGCCGAGCAGCGGGGTTAGCACGTCGGCGTACGCGATGGGCTCGAGGCCGACGCCCTCCAGCCGCTGAACCAGTAGGCCGCCGACCGCAGCCAGGCCCGCGAGGCCGCCGAGCTCCGCGACCACCGCCGGTCAGCGCGGTAGCGAAGATCGAGTGATCCAACTCGGCCGGCAGCAACCCGAGGGCGAGGCCGGCCAGCAGCCCGTACCTCGGCCGCTCGGACCCGGGCGGGCGAACTTCGACGCGCCGTTCCGCGGCGGTGGAGGTCATTGGGCACTCGGGTAGGCGAGCACTGCCGGCCCGTACGGCCGCTGCTCCTCGTCAACAGCGAGGAGTATCAGCAGGCACATGGTCGCTCGCTCATACCCGAGCCGACGCGTCCAAAACCGACCGGGGGGCACCGCCCGGTCCCAACGGCGCCGCGTCAGCCGAGCAGACTGCCCAACGTGCTCAAGATGTCGCTGTAGAACGTGCCTCCGATGTCGCGGAAGAGCTCGAACGGCTTGCCGGGATCGCCGAAGAAGGGGCGCAGCGTCCAGGCGAGCTGGGTCCCAACGAAACCGAATAGCAGGATCCAGATGTACAGCAAGATCATGCTCGCCGGCCGCTCGCCAGCGGCGGGTTGCGGTGCTTTCGCCTTGGCGGCGTTCTGGTTTTGCCGGGCGGTCCGGGCGTCGCCGTTGGTGGGCGGTTGGGCCGCGGGGGCGGCCGCGCCGCCGACCGTCGCCGAGACCAGTTCCCGCTGTGACACGTCGGCTGTCACGACAGCCTGGTTGGACAGCATCGATTCGACGACGACCTGCTCGTTAAGCGCGCGCATCCCGGAGGTCAAGAACCGCAGGCCGACGAGGGCGGTCAGCGCGAGGATCGCGACGTTGAGCAGCTTGAAGAATGCGTAGCTGCGGGCCGTGATCAGGAAGAACAAGCTGATCGGCGCGAACGCGAGGGTCAGCACGGCGGTCACCGTGATCGCCACCATGATCAGGGCGCAGGCCTGCAGGACCGACAGCCGGGCGCCGAAGACCAGGTTGAACAGGTACAGCGTGGGCAGGCAGATCGCCAGGGTGGCCAGGAACAGCAACGGGAGCTTGACTGTCGAGACGAGCGCCTGGAGCCAGCCGTTCGAGGCGCCGAGCACCGCGCCGTAGACCGCCAGGCTGATCGCGGAGGTGAGCAGCATGCGCAGGATTAGTTTGGGCAGGTCACGCTCGCGAATGATCTGGTCCCAGATCCCCGCGCGGTCGCGCAGGATGCGCTCGATGATGAGCTGCTTGCCTGAAGCCATGTTTCCCCCAGTCCACTTCGATCGGCTGGAAGGAAAATATCGGCATTACGTATCCGCCGTGAACGATCCAGAGAAATTGCTTTGTCGAGTACGCTCACGCCATGCCGAAGCCAGCACTGCGGGCGTCGGACGACGACCGCGACGCCGTCCTGCGGGCCCTGGAGCGGCACACCGCCGAGGGCCGGCTCAGCCTGGACGAATTCGACCAGCGCAGCACCGCAGCCCTTGCCGCGGTGACCCTGGACGAGCTCGCCGCACTGACCTCCGACCTGCCAGAGCTGTCTGACAAGCCGGAACCGCCGGTCGAGCCGGCCAGCCACGCGCGCCACCTCGTCCTACTCTTCGTGATCGCCTTCGTGACTCTCGCCGTGCTGGTCGGCATGATGCTGCTGCATCCCTGACCGGCCCCGGCCCCGGGCTCCACAAGCCGACTAAGTCCGGTTAGTCGTCGGACCCTGGTGGCAGGATCACGGGCATGGGCAAACCGAGGGTTCTCTCCTCCTCGAAGCTCGTCGAAATGTCGACCGCGCTGCCTGAGGTGGTTCTCAAGGAGGGCGACAACTGGACCAACATCACGTTCAACGGCAAGGGCTTCGCCTGGATCAACCACCCGGAGAACCGGGCAATGATCAAGGCCCACCACGACGAGCGCGAGGCCCTGCTGGCTACAGCGCCCGCAGTGTACGAGGCTGGATGGGCAACGAACTCCTCCGCGTGGGTGACAGTCCGCCTCGAGCTCGCTGACCCCGAAGAGGTCTTTGAGCTCCTCGAGGAGGCCTGGCGGATGACCGCGACGAAGCGCGCAATCAAGGCCTACGACAAAGCTGCCGGTTAGCCGACGCTGACGATCACGCCTGAACCATTAGCGGGACAGACCCCAGACGAGAAGGATGATGATCAAGATAACCACGATAAGGGCTCCGTCAGAATTGGACTGAAGCGCAACGAGCATCAGCTCCACTTCAACGCTCCCCGTCCGATTCCGCGATAGCCAAATCGTATCGGGCGGCACCGGCCGCGGCCGTTGTCACAATCCGCGTGTCGCTCGTTCGGGTGCGCGTCCTACTAGGCCTTTGGCATTAAAGTCCCGGCGATGCTTCCGCGGTGATGGTGTGTCCCAGGCTGCGTATGAGCCTGCTGATCGCATCCTCCGCGGTGGGCACCTGGCCAAACACCTCGCGCTGCCGCGCCGTATCGGCGACGTACTGGCCGGTCTGGAACCACCGCATCATTGCGGTCATGTCCTTGATCATGGGATTGAACTTGCCCACCACCGCCCCGGCCGTGTTGATCAAGGGGGCCGGAATGCTCCACACTCGGATCTTCTCGCCGAGCAGCCGTCCGGAAATCTGTGCGATCTCCTCCATGCTGACGGGCCGGTCCCAGCCGATGTCGATACGCTGCCCGTCCACACCCGGCGCGTCGACAGCGTCGGCGAGATGGCTGGCCAGGTCACGGGTGAGCACAAATGTAAGCGGGATTGTCGGGGAGCCGAACCACATAAGCCGGCGCTTAGTGAACGGGTCACCACCCATCTGGGTGATCATGTCGAGGAACGCGCCGGGCCGGAGCGCGACGAACGGCACGCCCAGCTCTTCCAGTCGGTCCTCGGCGAGTTTTTTGTGCCAGAAGTGAGGGACCTGCGGCGTCTGATCACAGGTCAGGATGCTGGTCAAGACGAATCGGTTGACACCGGCCCGACGTGCCGCGTCAGCAAGATTCTGGTTGCCGATGATGTCGATCTCGTCGGTGTCACCTTTGCTGTGCCGGGTGTACCCGGCCGCTGTGCTGACTACCGCATCCGCACCGTCC
>DATDKX010000532.1:0-5023 GCA_036519615.1 Propionibacteriaceae bacterium | reverse complement strand
GTCCCCGCCAGCACCATGAACTCCGACACAAAGCTGGCCAGGCCAGGCAGCGACAACGTATTGAGCCCGGCAAAGAGCAGCAGGCCCGCCAGCACTGGAGCCACCCGATCCACGCCGCCGTAGGCGTTCATATCGCGGGAACCCCGACGCTTGATCAGATACCCGGCCATCACGAACAAGGCGGCGGTCGCCATGCCGTGGTTGAGCATGTACAGCGTGGAACCGGTCAAGCTTTGGCTGGTGAAGGCGAAGATGCCCAGCACGATGAACCCGAAGTGGCTGATCGAGGTGTACGCGATGAACCGCATGATGTCTCGACTGCCGATCGCCAAGATGGCGCCATACAAGATCGAGATGGTTGCCAGAACCATTACCACGGGTGTGGCCCACTGGCTAGCCTCCGGAAACAGGCCGAGACAGAACCTGATCATGCCGAAGGTGCCGATCTTGTCCATGACGCCGACCATCATCGTTGCGCCGCCCGCCGTAGACTCCTCCGCCGCATCCGGCAGCCAGGTGTGCAGCGGCACCAGCGGCGCCTTGATCGCAAACGCGAACATGAAGCCTACGAACAACCAGCGGCCGGTGCCAGTAGCGATGTCGAGCTGGGACAACGTGCTCAGCAGGTAGCTCGGCTGTCCCGCCTTGGATGACTGGACGTACAAACCGATCACCGACGCGAGCATGACGAACCCGCCGAGCAAGCCGAAGATCAAGAATTTGGCCGCTGCGTACGTCCTTCGCGGCCCCGGCCCGAAACCGCCGATCAGGAAGTACATCGGGACCAAGATGACTTCGAAGAACACGTAGAACAAGAAGACATCGGTGGCCAGAAACAGATACAGCGCACAACTTTGAACTGCTAGGACAAGGGCGAAGAACACTCGCGCGTCATACTTCGGAGCTATCGTTACTGCTCCTGTCGGAGCAGTGTCAGCGTCAGAGTCAGCAGTGGGATCGAAGTCGCGCCAGGAGGCAATGATCACCACCGGCGTGATGATCACCACCAGCAGCACCAACGTCAGCCCAAGGCCGTCCAGACCGAGCGCATAGTACGCCCCGAGCGGCTTGATCCAGGGCACCTGCTCGACAAGCTGGATCCCGCCACCAATCCTGAACCGCGTCGCGACGATGAGGGCAAATGCCAAGGTGATGAGCGATACGACCAGCGCCACCTGCTTCGCGGCCTTGACACCGATCAAGATCAGAATGAACGCACCGACCGCCGGGAGCAACGCCAAGATAGTGAGCCAAGGAATAGTCATGTCTGTCCTCCCTTAGCCCAGCCGACCCAACAAGATCACCACACCGACGATCGCAGCGCCCACCGTCATGGTCAGCGCATAGGACCGCACAAAACCGTTCTGCACCCGGCGCAGCCGCGCGGACATTCCGCCAATCGCTGAGGCGGTGCCGTTCACGGCAGCATCGATACCGGAGTTCTCCAATCGGACGAGCCCAGCAGTGAGCTGCTCACCGGGTCGCATGAACACCGCCTCATTGAACGCATCGCCGGAGAGGTCATTGCGTCCGGCCACGGTCAAGAAGGACGGATTCGCGGGCTGTGTCACCGGAATCTCGCGGCGAGGACCGAAGATCCACACGCTAATCCCGACGCCGATTGCGACGACAACGAGTGTGACCAGCGCGGTGGTCGAGAAGTAGAACAAGCTGTGCTGCTCCTCAGGAACTCCGCCGCCCACTGCGGGATCCAGCCAGCCAACGATCCAGTTGTTGAGCACCATTCCACCGATCACCGACGCGATGCCCAAAAAGATCAGGGGCACGGTCATGACCAGCGGGGACTCATGTGGATGTACGCCGGACTGCCAGCGCTTGTCACCGACGAAGGTCATCAACATCAGCCGAGTCATATAGAACCCAGTGATGCCGGCTCCGAGCAGGGCTAGCCCGCCGATGACCGCACTCCGCTGGAAGGCCACCTCGATGATGTGGTCCTTGGAGTAGAAGCCGGAGAAGAACGGAAACCCGATGATCGCCAGATAACCGGCGGCAAAGGTGACAAAGGTGATCGGCATCATCCGCCTGAGCGCGCCGTAATGCCGCATATCCACGTTGTCATTCGTGGCATGCATTACCGAGCCGGCCCCGAGGAACAAATCGGCCTTAAAGAAGCCATGGGTCAGCAGATGGAAGATCGCGTACGCGTACCCGGCCGGCCCGATGCCGGCCGCCAGCATCATGTAGCCGATCTGGGACATTGTGGAACCGGCCAGCACCCGCTTGATGTCGTCCTTGGCGCAGCCGATCCAAGCGCCAAACAGCAGCGTCACTGTGCCGACCACGACAACCGCCGTGCTCGCCGCCAACGATTCGGTGAAGATCGCATTGCTACGCGTGACGAGGTAGACCCCGGCCGTCACCATGGTGGCCGCATGGATGAGTGCCGACACCGGAGTAGGACCCTCCATCGCGTCCAACAGCCAGGACTGCAAGGGAACCTGCGCCGACTTGCCACATGCGGCGAGCAATAGCAGCAGACCCAAGATCAACGCGGCTGTGTTGCTTACGTTTGGCATCCCAGCGTTGACATCCACAAAGGCGGATGAACCAAAGAGCGCGAGCATGAGCATGACGGCAATAGACATGCCCATGTCGCCGACCCGGTTGACCACAAAGGCCTTCTTGGCGGCGGTCGCAGCCACCGGCTTGTATTGCCAGAAGCCGATCAGTAGGTAGGACGCAAGACCGACGCCCTCCCAGCCAATGAAGAGCACCAGGTAGTTGTCAGCGAGGACCAGAAGGAGCATCGCGGCGACGAACAGATTGAGAAAGGCGAAGAAGCGGCGTCGCTTTTCGTCGTGGGCCATGTACCCGATGGAATAGACATGGATGAGGCCGCCGACGCCGGTGATCAATAACACGAAGACGATGGAGAGCTGGTCGATTAGCAGCCCGACGCTTATCTGCCATCGTCCGCTAGTGATCCAGTTATAGAGCGGCACCGATACGGCACGAGCTGGCGCGGGACGGCCAAGCAAGTTAATGAAGTAGTAGAGACCGATCGCGAATGAGACCAGTGGGGCAGCTGCGCCAAGGAAATGCCCCCAGCGGTCGGCGCGGCGGCCCATCAGTAGCAAGATCGCAGCGCTTACGGCTGGGATAGCGATGAGCAGCCACGCCGACGTAAAGAAGCCGGTTGCTGGCACAGGCGTGACGGTCTCGAGTGGGAACATTGCAGTCCTTTAGAACTTCAGCAGATTCGCGTCGTCGACTGAAGCCGAGCGGCGGGTACGGAAGATGGCCACGATGATGGCCAGACCGACAACGACCTCGGCGGCAGCCACAACCATGACGAAAAAGGCAGCTACCTGCCCGTCCAGCGCGCCATGCATGCGAGAGAAAGTCACAAGGGCGAGGTTGGTGGCGTTCAACATCAGCTCGACGCACATGAACGCGACGATCGAGTTTCGTCTGATCATGAAACCTACGGTGCCGATAGTGAACAAGATCGCCGAGAGCACGACGTAGCTCGTGGGATTCACAGCTGTTCTTCCTCGGTGGTGGACGGCGCTTCCTCATCGGTTATGGCGTCGACTGTTTCGTCGACCGGCTTCACCAGGTCCCCGCTATCCAAGACCGTGCCGCGGGCTTTCAACGTTGCCGAGACCGAAAGCTCTGAGACGCTCCGATCGGGCAACAGCGCCGGCGTATCTACGGCATTGTGCCGCGCAAAAACACCCGGGGTGGGCAACGGACCAGGATGCTGGCCGGTCTCGGCGTAACGCTGCATGCGGCTCTCCGCAAGGTCCGCCTGGGTACGACGCTTGGTGAGCCGTTCGCGGTGCGCTAACACCATGGCACCGACAGCCGCGGTGATCAGCAGTGCTGAGGTCGCCTCGAAGGCGAAGACATAGCGGTCAAAGATCAGCGCAGCAATTCCTTGGGTGTTGCCGCCGTTCTCCTCATTGTCGGCGCGCAAGCCGATCGTTGGACCGACAATCGCGTTGCCAACAGCGAAAATAAGGAGTGCGCCAAAACCCAATCCAGCCAGGACAGCAAGAGGGCGCTGTGCCTTGATCGTCTCCACCAAAGATTCCCGCACGTCGACGCCTACCAGCATCAGGACGAACAAGAACAGCATCAAGATTGCGCCGGTATAGACGATGATCTGGACTACGAAGAGGAAGGGAGCCTCTTGGGCCGCGTACTGCACGGCCAGGGAGATCATCACCGCCGCCAGGCACAGGGCTGAGTGCACCGGCTTGCGCGCCAAGATCATGCCCAGCGCACCCAAGATCATCACTGGGGCAAGCAGCCAGAAGGCCACTGCCGCGCCGGTAATCAGCGGAATCAACAAGGCAGTAAGCACAATTATCACCGGTCCTTCGCCGCATGCTTGCGCTGGTATCGCCAGCCCTGGTTGATCGGCCGCGGCTCGGCCTCACTGATGTCGCCGGCGCGATCGTCTGGCTGACCTGTCGGAGGCAGACCAAGAAAATATGCCTGCTCATCGTCACCCAGCCGACGCTCGTGCGGCGGCTGCTCCATGCCGGGCAGCAGCGGAGCGAGCAGATCCGACTTCTCATAGATCAACTTCTCGCGGGTGTCATCGGCCAGCTCGAACTCGTTCGTCATCGTTAGCGCCCGTGTCGGACAAGCCTCGATGCACAGGCCGCACAGAATGCAGCGCAGGTAATTGATCTGGTAGACGCGACCGTAACGTTCGCCGGGAGAGTAGCGCTCCTCTTCGGTGTTCTGCGCGCCCTCGACATAGATCGCATCCGCCGGGCAAGCCCAGGCGCACAGCTCGCACCCAACACACTTCTCCAGGCCGTCCGGCCAGCGGTTGAGCTGATGCCGGCCGTGAAAGCGCGGTGCCGTTACCCGAGGCCCATTGGGATAGTCGATCGTGAACGTTTTGCGGAACATCGTCCGGAAAGTCACGCCGAAGCCAGCGACGGGATCAAAGAACCCCATCAGGCCTCACTTCCTTCCTTGGTCCGCTCTTCATCAGGTGATCGGTCCGGCGCCAGATCTTCCTCACCGCTGAGGACTTGCG
>DATDKX010000531.1:0-3643 GCA_036519615.1 Propionibacteriaceae bacterium | reverse complement strand
CAGTGGTAAGGCGATCAAGCGAGAATCGGCTACGCGGTTGCCACATCAGCCACGCGGCGAGCAGCAACAGGCCAACATCACGAACGATCTCGGTGCCGTACGCGGTTTGCCCAGGTGCTACGTCACCCCCGCCGCCGAAACACCCGCAATCAATGCTCAGCCCTCGCACTGCGGCAGAGAGGACCGCAGCCATGAACACTATGAGCAGCACTGCGGCAGCAGCTGCGACGACGCGGGTAGCCACGCCGGCCAGCAGCAAGAGCCCGAGCGCGATCTCGGCAAACGGCAGTCCCCAGCCCACAAGGGGCGCGACCGATACCGGCAGCAGACGGTAGGCTCGCACGGCGGTAACCGAGGACTGCGGATCGATGACTTTGAGGCCTCCGGCGACCAGAAATACTCCGCCGAGCACCAGCCGCGCAGCAGTTGAGACCCACAAGGCAGCTGCGGCGAGTCGTGGTTCGGTGGCGGTGGAGGAACTCAACGTGACCGTTCCACCAAGAGGGCGAAGTCGTGCTTCAGTGCGGCGATCGAAGTGCCTGGCGTCCAGAGCACGACGCCGGAGTTACGGCTGAAGCCGATTACCTGCGCCGAGTGCCCCACCTCATATCCTCCGCTCGGAAGTTTCTCCACGCCCTCGATGTCTACCCCCACTTGGGTTGCGGCCCTTTTGATCATCGGCAGCGGGCCGGTGAGACCGACAAAGGAAGGGTCGAAGCGATCAAGATAGCGCCGGATCGGTTTCTCCGTGTCGCGGGCGGGGTCGGTGGTCACGAAGATGAACTGGATCTGATCTCGATCTGGTGGTGCCAGCCGCTTCATGGCCAGCGCGACGTCGGAGAGCACGGTGATACAGACGTCCGGGCAATGGGTGTAGCCGAAGAAGAGCAATGTGACCGGCTTGGATGGCGTTGTGGCTAGGTTGTATGGACGGCCAGAGGTGTCGGTCAAGGAGACCTCAGGCATCGAATACGGCTCCGGCAGCGAAGATCCGCCGGTGTAGCCAGCCGGATCGGCGTTCCGTTGGCCGGTTGGTCCGCTTGGTGCCGCGATACAGCCGGAAATCAACAGCAGTACAACGACGGCCGTGAGTGAACGGGCTGCCATGCTGAACTGTAAGGGCCGGCTCACGTCCCGACTAACCCTGGCGATCGCCCTGAAGTTCCCGTTTCCGTGGGACCAGCCGCGAGGGCTGGCGAACGCTCGCCCTGCGGCACGTCGCGGCCGGCGCGTACGCCTGCGGCAAGATCGCCGACAAGTGCCCGGAGCCCGCTCAAATCCTCCGGGCGCCCGGCATCTTCGGCATCCAGCAGCGTCTTCACTAGCGCGGAGCCGACAATCACAAGATCAGCGAACCTCGTCACGTCCCCGGCTTGCGCCCCATTGGACACACCCAGGCCGACCCCGACAAGCGCAGCCGGATCGACCGCACGTATCCGCTGCACCAACTCCGGAGCAGCCGCGGAGCTCTGGGTGCGGGTGCCGGTGACTCCCATCAGCGAGGTCGCGTAGACCCAGCCTCTGCAGGCTGCCACAGTGGAACTGAGGCGCTCGTCGGTTGACGAGGGAGAGACCAGGAAAATCCGATCCAATCTGTGACCATCACTAGCCGATATCCACTCCCCTGCCTCATCTGGGGTGAGGTCCGGAGTGATCGCTCCGACGCCTCCCGCCGCAGCAAGATCGCGAGCAAATCGGTCGGCGCCGTAGCGTTCAATGAGGTTCCAGTAGGTCATCACAACAGCCGGTGTGCCGGACTTCGCAACGGCTTCTACCGCCGCAAATGCGTCCCTGGTCCGGGTGCCGCGCTCCAGCGCCCGGGTACCGGCGCGTTGGATAGTGACGCCATCCATGACCGGATCGCTATAGGGAATACCGACTTCGACGAGGTCAACACCCTCAAACTCCCCCTCACCAGTGAGCGCCTTGAAGGCCCGCAGCGAGATCTCCACCGTCGGGTAGCCCACATGGAGGAAGCCCGCCAACGCTCCGCGGCCCTGGTTTCGGATCTCAAGCAATCCCTGCCCGGTGTGACCGGGGTCGATGGTCACCGTTTCGGCCCGGTGCTGCCCAGGGCAGTATCGGTCAGGGCAGGGTCGGTCTGAGCAGGGGCGCCCTGGGCAGGCGCCGGCTCCGATGACGTGCCGGCGGTGTCCAGACCAAACCAGGTGATCGCGGTATCAACGTCCTTGTCGCCGCGGCCGGAAAGGTTGACCAAGATCAACGGCGGCTCATCGGAGTCGGTGGTGCTCAAACGGGGACCCAGCTTGAGCACTCCTGCCAGTGCGTGTGCCGACTCGATTGCCGGGATGATTCCCTCCGTGCGCGACAGTAGCTGAAAGGCGTCCATTGCCTCGGCGTCCGTAATCGGTTCGTAGTGCGCTCGCCCAACCTCGGCGAGCCAGGAGTGCTCGGGTCCCACTCCCGGATAGTCCAAACCGGCCGAAATGGAATGGGACGCTTTGGTTTGGCCGTCCTCGTCTTGGAGAACGAAGGTGCGCATGCCATGCAGCACGCCGATCTCGCCGGCCGAGATGGTCGCGGCGTGCCGGCCGGTCTCGATGCCCTCCCCGCCGGCCTCGAAGCCGTATAGCGCGACGTCGGCGTCGGGGATGAAATCGGCGAAGATGCCGAGCGCATTCGAACCACCACCAACACATGCCGCCACTGCATCGGGCAGTCGGCCGTAGCGATCAAGAAGCTGAGCGCGCGCCTCGGTACTGATCACCCGCTGGAACTCTCGGACCATCATCGGGAAAGGATGCGGACCTGCGACCGAGCCGATCAGGTAATGGGTGTTGTCGACCGAGGCGACCCAGTCCCGCATGGCGTCGTTCATGGCGTCCTTGAGCGTCCTGGTGCCCGACTCGACAGCGATCACTTCGGCTCCGAGCAATCGCATTCGGGCAACGTTGAGTGCCTGTCGCTCGGTGTCGATCTTGCCCATGTAGACAGTGCAGTCGAGGCCGAACAGCGCCGCCGCTGTGGCAGTCGCCACCCCATGCTGGCCGGCGCCGGTCTCGGCGATAACGCGGGTCTTCCCCATCCGTCTGGTCAGCAGGGCCTGACCGATGACATTGTTGATCTTGTGGGAGCCGGTGTGGTTCAGATCCTCGCGCTTGAGCACAATGATCGGAAGCTGTCCACTCGCGGTAGGTATGGCGTGCTGACCGAACCGCTTGGCCTCGGTGATCGGGCTCGGCCGTCCGGTGTAGTCCGCCAGTAGCTCACTGAGCTCGACTTTGAAGGCCGGATCGGCCATGGCGTCATGGAACTCCCGCTCCAGCTGCAACAGCGCCGCGTACAGCGCCTCAGGGACGAATCTGCCACCGAACCGATCGAAGTGCCCGCTTGCGTCCGGCAAGGAGGCGCCCGGCTGCGGCGGCAGCCCCGAGGTCGCACTGGACTGCCTTGACACTGAAGTTCCTTACTGTGATGTCCGTGTGAGGCTGGCGCCGGCCCTGGGGGCGCAGGCTCAAGGAGGCCTTTTGGCTAGGACTTATGCACCGCCGGATGCGCTCCCGCGGCCACCAAGTCCGCCACGCCGCTGCGTGGATCCCGACCTGTTACCAGTGCCTCGCCGACGAGCACGACGTCTGCGCCGGCGCGGGCCAAGTCGATCACGTCGTGTGGTCCGCGTACG
>DATDKX010000530.1:0-3251 GCA_036519615.1 Propionibacteriaceae bacterium | reverse complement strand
CGGGAGACACGGACGGGCGAGCGCCGGGGACGTATCCGGCGGAGGTGCCAGGTTGCGTGCATACCGACTTGATGGCAGCTGGTGTCATCCCCGATCCCTACCTGGATGGCAATGAGGCCGCCCTGAGATGGATGTATGACGTCGATTGGCGCTATGCAACGGTGCTAGATCCGCAGGATGTCGCCCTCGAGCCGCCTGGGCCGGGTGAGCGGGTCGATCTGGTCTTCGAGGGCATTGACACCGTAGGAACCGTCCGGCTGGGGGATAGCACGGAAAAAGTTGAGCTCGGCCGTACCTACAACATGCACCGCTCGTACCGCTTCGACATCTCATCGCACGTCACGGGCGAACCGGTAGGACTCGAAGTCGATCTTGCTTCGGCGACCAGGTACGCCGAAGCGGAGCGAAGACGGCTAGGTGACCGTCCCAGCGCCTATCCAAGCGCGCCGTTCAACTTCGTCCGCAAGATGGCCTGCAGCTTTGGTTGGGACTGGGGGCCTGATCTCCGTACCGCCGGCCTCTGGAAGCCGGTGCGGCTGGAGCGTTGGACCGCTGCTCGGCTGGCTCAGGTCGTGCCGCTGGTCACACTGGACAGCACCGGTACCGGACGGGTCGAGCTGCGGATCGAGCTGGAGCGCCTCGATTCGGGAGCGCATCTGACGCTCGCCGCCGACGTACTCGGCCAGCGCGCAGAACGCACGCTAGATGCTGGTGAGACCACCGCCGCCCTCGTCATTGATGTGCCCGATGCTCCGGTCTGGTGGCCAGTTGGATACGGCGAGCAGCCATTGGCCGATCTCACCGTGACGTTGGCTAGCGATGATCAAGAACTCGACAGCTGGCAGCGAAGGATCGGCTTTCGCACCGTGGAACTCGACACCTCCCCGGATGGCATCGGCACGAGGTTCACTATCTCGATCAATGGCCAACCGGTGTTCGTCAAAGGGGTCAACTGGATTCCTGATGATCACTTCCTGACCCGGATCGCTGCTGAGCAAATCGGCCGCCGGCTGGACCAGGCCATCGCCGCCAACGTGAACTTGCTTCGTGTCTGGGGTGGCGGCATCTATGAGAGCGAGGACTTCTATCGCGCGTGTGATGAGCGGGGATTGCTGGTGTGGCAGGACTTCTTGCTCGCCTGCGCGGCCTATCCGGAGGAGTCGCCGCTGTGGGAGGAGATCGAAGCGGAGGCTCGTGAGAACGTGGTGCGGCTCGCGCCGCATCCGGCCCTGGTGCTGTTCAACGGCGGCAATGAAAACCTCTGGGGCCACGAGGACTGGCATTGGAAGGAGCGGCTTGACGGTCGCACCTGGGGCGCTCGGTATGCCTACGAGCTCTTTCCCAAGGTTGTGTCCGAGCTTGATCCCACTCGGCCGTATAGCGATAACAGCCCATATTCCCCAGGTGCGGACCCGGAGCGGGTGCATCCCAACGATCCCAACCATGGGACGCATCATCAGTGGGACGTCTGGAACCGCATTGACTACACGGCGTACCGCAGCGAGATTCCCCGGTTTTGTTCCGAGTTTGGATTTCAGGCTCCGCCTGCCTGGCGAACCTTGATCGACTGGGTGCACGCGGTCGATGGTCCGCTGGATGCGGCGAACGATCCGAAGAACGACGCGAACTTCTTGTTGCACCAAAAGGCGGACGAAGGCAATGGCAAGCTCGATCGTGGCTTAGCTCCGCATCTTGGAGTGCCGGACAGCTTTGTGGATTGGCATTGGGCCACGCAGCTCAATCAGGCACGTGCGGTCGGGTACGCGATTGATCACTACCGCCGATGGTGGCCGAGAACAGCAGGCGCGATTGTCTGGCAGCTCAACGACTGTTGGCCGGTCACCTCCTGGGCGGCGATCGACTCCGAAGGACGACCCAAGCCGCTGTGGTACGCGATGCGGCGGGCCTTCGCGCCACGCAACGTGATCTTCGCCAATGACAAGGGCATCGTCTCGGCCGTAGTGATCAACGACACCGATCAACCTTGGCAGGGTGAGCTAGGGCTAAGTCGTGAGCGGCTCGATGGTCTGGCGCTAGCGAATGTGGATGTCGAGGTCAACGTCGAGCCGAGAACGGTTACTCCGGTTGCCCTCGCCGAGGAGATTTCTAAGCCCGATGACCCGGCGGCGGAAATTGTGGTGGCCCGTCTCGATGATTTGATCCGGGTGCACACGTTTCTCGAGGACATCGAACTGGCATTGGAACCTGATCCGCTCCAGGTCAATGTTTCGCAGGCCGATGATGGCTATGCCGTGACGGTGACGGCCCGCTCATTGGCCCGCGATGTCGCACTGCTAGCTGATCAAGCAGCCCTCGATGCCAGCGTCGATGACGCTCTCATCACATTGACCGCAGGGCAGAGCGCAACTTTTCACGTCAGGACGATCGCCCGAGACATCGCGCAGGCATTGACTCGACCACCCGTACTCCGGACCGCCAACGATCTTCGGCGCACTTAACGCGGTGTCGGGCGAGAGTGAAATCGTCGTGCCAGCCGAGTTGGCTGAGTTGCACGAGAAATACACCGGGGAGGAAGGTCGAGCCTGGATTGCTCAGTTGCCGACTCTAGCTGCCGCCTATCTTGATCGATGGGAGTTGGCGACAGACGGCCCGGTGACATCCGGAGCAGTGGCGCTGATCATCCCGGTGGCGTGCCGCGATGGTTCCAAGGCGATACTGAAGCTGCAGCCGGTTGACGACGAAACCGGCGGTGAACCTGCCGCGTTGCAGGCATGGGCTGGCCAGGGAGCGGTGCAGCTGCTAGACCACGACCCCAGTTCAGGAGCGATGCTGCTCGAGCGGCTCGACGCTTCGCGAGATCTGTCGACGATGCCTGACGACTTTGCTGCCGCCAAGATCATCGCCGAATTGTTGGTGCAGCTGAACTCTGTGCCCGCACCTCCGGGCATGCGACGCCTCAGCGATGTCGCGGCGGCCATCTTGGCCGGGACCCCGGAAGCAATCCGATTGGCGGAGGATCGTGACGAGCGTCAACTCTTGATCAATTGCGCGGCCCGGTTCGAAGAGTTGATCAAGGATTCACTCGACAACCGGCTGTTGCATTGGGATCTGCACTACTTCAACACGCTGTCTACGTTGGATGCTGAGCAGCGGTGGAAGGCGATCGATCCGAAACCACTCAGCGGTGACTCCGGGTTCGAGTTGCTGCCGGCCCTGTGGAACCGCTGGGATGATCTTGTCGGGACCGGCGACCTACCACGGGCTCTGTTGCGCCGTTTCGATCTCATGAC
>DATDKX010000529.1:0-5874 GCA_036519615.1 Propionibacteriaceae bacterium | reverse complement strand
GATGACGCTCTCATCACATTGACCGCAGGGCAGAGCGCAACTTTTCACGTCAGGACGATCGCCCGAGACATCGCGCAGGCATTGACTCGACCACCCGTACTCCGGACCGCCAACGATCTTCGGCGCACTTAACGCGGTGTTGGGCGAGGGCGAAATCGTCGTGCCAGCCGAGTTGGCTGAGTTGCACGAGAAATACACCAGGGAGGAAGGTCGAGCCTGGATTGCTCAGTTGCCGACTCTAGCTGCCGCCTATCTTGATCGATGGGAGTTGGCGACCGACGGCCCGGTGACATCCGGAGCCGTTGCGCTGATCATTCCGGTGGCGTGTCGCGATGGTTCCAAGGCAGTACTGAAGCTGCAGCCGGTTGACGACGAAACCGGCGGTGAACCTGCCGCGTTGCACGCCTGGGCTGGCCACGGAGCGGTGCAGCTGCTAGAGCACGACCCCCGTTCAGGAGCGATGCTGCTCGAGCGGCTCGACGCTTCGCGAGATCTGTCGACGATGCCTGACGACTTTGCTGCCGCCAAGATCATCGCCGAATTGTTGGTGCAGCTGAACGCCGTGCCCGCACCTACCGGCATGCGACGCCTCAGCGATGTCGCGGCGGCCACCTTGGCCGGGACCCCGGAGGCAGTCCGATTGGCGGAGGATCGTGACGAGCGTCAACTCTTGATCAATTGCGCGGCCCGGTTCGAAGAGTTGATCAAAGATTCACTCGACAACCGGCTGTTGCATTGGGATCTGCACTACTTCAACACGCTGTCTACGTTGGATGCTGAGCAGCGTTGGAAGGCGATCGATCCGAAACCACTCAGCGGTGACTCCGGGTTCGAGTTGCTGCCGGCCCTGTGGAACCGCTGGGATGATCTTGTCGGGACCGGCGACCTACCACGGGCTCTGTTGCGCCGTTTCGATCTCATGACGGATGTCATGGGACTAGATCGATCGCGAGCGGCGGCCTGGACTCTCGGCCGAGTCCTGCAGGTAGCTGTATGGGACCTCGTCAGGTTTCGTGAGGGTCGTATTTGGCCGTCGCACCGCACCATTGCTGAGGTGCTGATAGATGCGCGTGCTTAGGTAGACCAGTGGTGCCCTCAACTCGTGTTGCGAACGAGTCCGTTCGCAAGCCTGATCGAGTAGCTGGCACACTCGCCGCCGGCTTCGTCGTGCTCTTGCTCGCGACAGAAGTGGTGCTCACCCTGCCCGATGAGACGGCCAGCGCGGCGGCTGTGGCGTCCTTCTATGCGACGCATCGAGGCTTTATCGTGATCTTGCAGCTGCTCGGAGTGGTGGCCGCCGGATTGCTCGGCGGGTACGCGTGGCGGCTTCGCTCAGTCGACCGTGTCGTTGCGGTGGCCGGCCTGATTATGGCCGCGTGCGGTCTGATTCCAAGCTTGATCACGCTAGTGATCGCGATTGTCGCAGATCCGAGTCACCCAGGCGCAGCTGGCAGATGGAACACCCTGGAACCGCTCGGTGATGACATTTTGTTCGTGGGAATCCTGCTGTTTGCCGGCACTGTCGCGCTGCGGCTCGGTAGGAGGTTACCGGCGCTCGGCTTGCTGGCCCTTTTTGTTGCGGTGTCCTGCCTGATTCGTCTAGTCCTGGAGATCGCGGGAAGAAGCCACGGAGTGCTGGACGCGATAGCCCCCTTGTCATTCGTCCTAATGATCGCGGTGATGGCGATATTGAGCTTCCTCGGTATTCTCGATCATGAACGATGATGTGGCCGCGGGCGTACGCCGAATGTTGGCTGATGCTGATCAACGTGGATTGGCTGTCGAGCTGCGGCGACGGCCCGCTGCGCACAGCCTCGAGGAGGCGGCAGAGCTGCTCGGCATCCGTCCCTCCGACATGGCAAAGACGATCGTCGTCCGCCGGTCCAACGGCAGCTACCTGTTTGTCGTCATCCCGGGTGACACGCAGATTGCATGGCCGAAGCTGAGGTCGCTGCTTGGCGTCAGCAAGATGAAACTGCCGGATGCAGCTGAGGCTCTCAAAGCGACCAATTACGAGAGAGGGACCATTACGCCGATCGGCAGTGAACCGAGCTGGCCGGTGATCATTGATCGGCAACTGCTCGGCCGTCGAGCCGCACTTGGCGCCGGCGGGCACGGCTATAGTGCATTCGTCGACGTTGTTGATCTTGTGCGCGCATTCGATGCGACGGTCGCCGATATCGCGGATTAGTACAGAAACACGCCATACACTCGGCGCTATGTGGCAGCCCGGAGCGCTCAGTCGGACTGTGCTGGCGCTCATCTGGTTAGTGCTCGGTCTCGCCATGATCGCCGTGCCGGTTTGGCTTGGCTGGACCCGCTGGCCTGCCCTCTTGAACGGCCATCCAGCAATGCTTGTCGCTGGGATCGCCTGCGGGTTGCTTGGTTTCATCGCCGTGGCATGGTCGATCGGTTCGCTAGCCATCGGAGGCAGGCAAGATGTTGAGGGCGACCCCGATCATCCGGCGCATCGGACGTCTGCTCAAGTCATGCGGCGGGCGCGTCGGCGGATCATCTTGGCAATTCCCTTGCTGATCCTCTCGTTTCTTCTGGTCGTCGTTCTCGCCTATGCGCGACCGTTCGTCGCGACCCCGACCGCTACCGCGGCTCTTCGTTCCGAACATGGCGTGCGGTTTTCCGATCGGCTGGGCTGGTATGAACTGATCCCAGTAAGGGAAGACTCAGCGGGTGAAGAGATCAAGCCAACGGCTGGCGTGGTCTTTGTACCAGGCGCTCGGGTCGACTCGCGGGCGTACGCACATGTGCTCCGCCCTCTGGCAGAAGCTGGATACCTCGTGGCGGTGCTGAAGGAACCGTTTGGTTTTGCGATCATCGACGCTGATCACGGCCGGAAGGTGCTCGACCTTCATCCCGAAATTGCCCACTGGCTCGTCGGAGGTCATTCGCTCGGCGGTACCGTGGCGGCCGCGCTCGCTGACAATGACGATCGGGTCGAGGGCCTGGTGCTCTTCGCCTCCTACCCCGCCGACCCCATCATTCGGAATGATCTGAAGGTGCTTTCGATTTCGGGCACGGCGGACGGATTCGCGACACCAGATGATATTGAGGCTTCCAGGGGGAAGCTCCCGCCCAGCACAAAGTTCGTGGTGATCAATGGTGCGGTGCACAGTTCGTTTGGCGATTACGGGGATCAGCCCGGTGATGGCACGCCCACTATCGAACAGTCGGTCGCGCAGGCCGAGATCAGCAAGGCAACTGTTGAGCTCATGGCAATGGTCGCGCCTCCGCCACCGCAGGAGAAGAAGTAGTACGCGCGCCTAGAGCGACGCGCCGGCGGCGGCATCTCCCTAAGATCTGGATATGAGCGACATGGGTCTGAAGCTAGCCCAGGATAAGATGGCCGCCGCCGGCGTTCCGCAGCAGGCCATCGACGTCTTCACCTACTACTACCGCCAACTTGAAGCAGGGGTCAGCGGCTTCATTCCCGAGGACACGATCGAACCTCTGGTGGATCCGCCGATGTTAAGTGACGTCGTCGTGAGCGATGAGGACGCTGCAGCCGCCCTGCAGCAGACCGTGATCATCAAGCTCAACGGTGGTCTAGGCACCTCGATGGGAATGGACAAAGCCAAATCACTGCTCCTGGTACGCGAAGACAAGACCTTCCTCGACATCATTGTTGATCAAGTACGGCAGGCGCGCGCCCGCTACCAGATCAAGCTGCCGCTCCTCTTCATGAACAGCTTCCGCACTCAGCAGGACACGCTGGCGGCTCTGGCGCCTTACGATGATCTTGCCGTCGCCGGACTTGATCTTGGTTTCATACAGAACCAGGAACCCAAGCTTAGGGCGGACGACTTGACGCCGGTGGAATGGCCGGCTGATCCGAGCCTGGAGTGGTGCCCGCCCGGCCATGGTGATCTCTATACCGCTTTTGCAACCTCCGGAGTCCTCGATCGCCTTCTGTCATTGGGCTATCGCTATGCCTCGGTGTCGAACTCTGACAATCTCGGTGCCGGGCCCAATGCCACGATCGCAGGCTGGTTCGCGGCCAGCGGCGCGCCCTACGCGGCGGAAATATGCCGCCGCACTGCTGCTGATCGCAAAGGTGGTCACCTGGCCATCCGCAAATCCGACCGACAACTGATCTTGCGCGACACTGCCCAGACGCCGAAAGACGAGATGCATTTCTTCACCGATGAGTTCCGGCATCCGTTCTTCCACTGCAACAATCTGTGGTTCGATCTTCAGGTCCTTGACCGCACGCTGCGGGAGCGCAAAGGTGTGCTGGGACTTCCATTGATCAAGAATGAGAAAACCGTCGACCCGGCGGACACGTCCTCGCCCAAGGTCATTCAAATCGAGACTGCTATGGGTGCCGCTGTCGAGGTTTTCGAGGGCGCGACAGCTATCGGAGTCGGTCGGGATCGGTTCCTGCCCGTCAAGACCACCAGTGACTTGCTGGTACTGCGGTCCGATGCGTATGAGCTGGAACCCACCGGACAGTTGACCGCCGTGGCCGATCCGGTGCCTGTCGTTGATCTTGATGACAGGTATTACAAGATCATTACCGATTTTGATCAACGATTCCCGGCTGGCGCTCCCTCGCTCCGCCAGGCACGCTCAGTTGTCGTGCAAGGGGATTGGACCTTTGAGGCTGGCGTTCGTGTGATCGGTGCTGTGGCGCTCCAGGATCGCGGCGACCCACAAATCATCGCGGCCGGCTCGGCGCTTGACTGACTTAGCGCCAAAAGAGGCTCAGCGTCGAAGATGCCGCGGCCTGCGCCACAACCGCTGCTGTGTGGCTGTCCACGTCGATGAGTACCAGACCACCGTCTGGGCCCGGCCCCGCCCGGTCGTTCGGAGCCTCTGGCACATTGACGACCCGCGCCCCTGCCGCTATGACTGTCGCCGGCTGCTCGGCCTCGGTATCCGCGGCGACAACATCGACAACATCGCCCGGTCGCAGCAACGCGGTCAGCGCCGAATCAGCAAGTCTCAGGGGTGCAATGACGTGACCAGGCGGAACACTGGTGCGCGCTGTTGTCGTCGTGAGCAGCGTCATCATCTGGTTTTCTGCGACGGGCGCCGCCAGCGTCTTGCCCACAAGGTCATTCGGGTTTGTCAGGACTCCCTTTGGCACATCAGAGACCGTAACCCGATCGAGTACCAGATCGGATGCGGAGAGGACCATCCCGCTAGATAGTTGAGACTTCGCCTTCACCACTGTGATCATGGCCGGGCCCTCTGGTGCAGCGGCCGAGATTCCGGTGAGTACCGCGGCAATGGCGGCCACCACCGCAAGCTTTCTTCGGTGCCACGATGCGGCGCGGGCAAGTGCGTGCAGCGGTCGGCGGCGCCGAGCCTTCACCGATGGCATGGGAGGGATGGCAAAGATGGGAGTGTGGATGAGCAGTGGGTCATGCCGGAAGGCTAAGGACGCGCACGCGCGTCATGCGCTGCATCCACAGGACTAGCTAGCGGCCGCCTTCTGGCCTGTGGATGATCCACCGGAGGCCGGCTGCTTGCCGTTGCCAGAGCTGCTGGCTGTCGTCGATCCGGCGCCGGCAGGCTCCTTATCGGTCGATTTAGTATCGGTGCCGGACTTCTTCTCCGAGGCTCCCGACTCGGCGCGGTCGCCGCTCTTTGATCCATTGCGGCTATCGGTGCGGTAGAAACCCGAGCCCTTGAACACCACACCGACGGGGTTGAAGACCTTTCGTAAATGACCGCCACAAGCGGGGCAGATGGTGAGAGGCGCGTCACTGAACTTCTGCACGGCCTCGAGATCTTCGCCGCATTCAGTGCAGCGGTACTGGTACGTGGGCATCGATGTCTTTCTCTCCTAAGAAGCGGCCCTGCCTCGAAGATGCAACCGCAACTAGCACTCAAGCATACCGACTGCTAACCGCT
>DATDKX010000528.1:0-13903 GCA_036519615.1 Propionibacteriaceae bacterium | reverse complement strand
GCACGTAAGGCAGTCGATGCGATCTATGCCGTGGTCGAGGAGAACAAGGACTACTTGGGCCGAATCGATGCGATTGCCGGCGACGGTGATCATGGCATCGGCATGTCACGGGGCTCGAAGGCGGCAGCGGAGGCTGCCAATAAGGCCGAAGGTGGCGTCGAGACGGTGCTCAGTGCCGCCGGCCACGCGTTTAGTGACAAGGCCGGTGGCACTAGCGGCATTTTGTGGGGGCTGCTCCTGGAGGGTGTCGGCAAGGGGCTGGGCAACACCGAAGCAGTGACAGCGGAGCGGCTTGCCGGCGCCGTGCAGTCGTCGGCTCAGCACTTGAAGGCTTTCAGCAAGGCCGAGCTCGGTGACAAGACCATGCTGGATGCCTTGTTCCCGTTCGTCGACACGCTGGTTGGGCAGGTTGATGCCGGAGTGTCAATTTCTGAGGCGTGGCGCTCGGCGGCGGAGGCATGCCGGACCGCAGCCGAGGCCACCGCCTCACTGGTTCCGAAGATCGGGCGGGCGCGGCCGCTCGCAGAGCGCAGCGTCGGCACACCAGATCCAGGCGCCGTATCGCTCGCTCTGATCGTCACCGCGATCGGCGACGTGCTTGGCGAAGCGGAGGCTGACACTTCCGCAGCGACAGCGTCCATGGACAAGGAAGGACAACCCACATGAGCGATCGCATCCGGCTGTTAGTAGGAAGCGACAGCGCGGGCTTCGATTACAAAGACCACATCTTGGCCGATATGAAAGCTGATGATCGGGTCGAGGTTGTTGATCTTGGCGTGTTCAACGAAGATCTTGAGGGATCCTCGTATCCGTCGGTGGCCATAGCTGCAGGCAGGAAGATCGCCGCGGGCGAGGCCGACCGCGCGATCCTGCTGTGTGGTACCGGCATTGGAGTGGCGATCGCCGCCAACAAGGTGCCGGGGATTCGGGCGACGGTTGCCCACGACTCTTTCAGCGTCGAGAGGTCAGTCCTGTCCAACAACTGCCAGATCCTGACCCTCGGCCAGCGCGTGATCGGTCTTCAGCTCGCTCGCCGGCTCGCCAAGGAGTGGCTCGACTATGTCTTCAACCCGAATAGCCCATCCGGGCCCAAGGTTGCCGAGATTAGCGAGTACGAGGACTCCATTACCGGATAGTCGCGTCGCGTCCATCCCTCCTCCGGGCTGTACACGGCGTGCATGCCAGGTACAGCGTGAACAAGCTAGGTACAGCAACAGCCAGTTCACTGATGGGCTGTGGTTGAGGCTTGACAGGACGTACTGCTCAAGACTGTGCGGTTGGATCGCGTACGGCACAATCTCAGGGTGATCGAGTATCGAACGCCGGCCGAGATCGAGCAGATGCGACCGGCCGGGCGGTTCGTCGCCGAGGTGCTGGCGGCGTTGGTGGCTCGTGCCGACGTCGGGGTGAACCTTCTCGAGCTCGACGAGTTGGCGCATCAGATGATCAGGGATCGCGGGGCAGAGTCGTGCTACATCAACTACCATCCGTCGTTCGGTGCTAGCCCTTTTGGCAAGGTGCTCTGCACGTCGGTGAACGATGCGGTGTTGCACGGATTGCCCCACGACTACGATCTCCGTGACGGTGACCTGGTCAGCCTGGACTTTGCGGCATCGGTGAATGGCTGGGTGGCGGATTCGGCGATCAGTGTGATCGTCGGGTCGCCCCGTCAACAAGATCAACAACTTATCGCTACTGCCGAAGCGGCGCTAGCTGCTGGGATCGAAGCGGCGCTGCCGGGTAACAAGATCGGCGATATTTCGTTCGCGATCGCCCGTATCGGGTCGCAGGCTGGTTACAAGATCAACACTGAGTTTGGCGGTCACGGCGTGGGACGTACCATGCATGGCGACCCGCACGTACCGAACAACGGCCGTCGAGGTCGCGGGCTACTCTTGCGGCCTGGTTTGGTGATCGCGATCGAGCCCTGGTTTCTGGCCGGTACGGACAAGATCTACACCGACGCGGATGGCTGGACACTGCGCAGCCGAGATGGGTCACGAGGCGCGCATGCCGAGCACACGGTTGCAATTACCGCCGACGGCCCGGTGGTCCTGACTATGCGCTGAAGTGCCTTATTCTTCGCGTGGCTTTCCATTAAGAGCGGAGACGTTCCTGTGGGAACGTCCCCGCCAATAAGAGCCAATAAAAAAGATAGTGCCGTCAGCGGCGGGACTTGGCGGCTTCCTTGAGCTTGCCGATGCCGTCCTTGATTTTCTGCTGGTTCTCAGGCTTGGTCAGCTCTTGCTGAGCGACCTGCAACAGCTTGGCCACCACTGCGGCCTTCAGGAGGCCCTTGACGAAATTCATTAGTTCTCCACATTGACGTCGGGGACAGTGCACTCGAGATTAGCTGCCGTCTCCAACAGTGGGTCGCTCGAGAACGCGGCTGGCAACCTGGCGATTTCGGTAAATGGGAGCGGACAGCCGTCCGTGGTCGCACATGTCATTAGGTCGTCGCAGCCAGCTTCCATTGCATTGACCAGGCTGGCGCGGATGAGGTGAAGATCAGCGATGCGCGTCTCGATCTCGGCGATCTTGGCCGCTGCATGAGCCTGGAAACCAGCATCGAGGTGACCATGATGGTGCCGGCCGGTCTGCAGCAGATCAGCCACCTCATCCAGACTGAAGCCGAGCCGCTGTGCTGCCTTGATCACCCGGAGCACGGTGACGGCCTCGGGCGGATAGAGCCGATGACCGCCGGGACTGCGGGCGGGTTCGGCAAGCAGGCCGCGGCGTTCGTAGTACCGCAGGGTTTGCTGATTCACCCCAGCGGCGTGAGCTACCTGAGCACTGCGCATACTGGAGGGCCGGCCGGTGCTCATTCCGTAGCCTCATCGATCGCAGCGACAGCTCGATCCATCAGAGTTTCCAGTACGTCGTCGTGGGTCTGTGGCACACCGACTTGAAGCACAAGCTGATCTTTGGCCGAGGGCCGACTGCGCTGATCAATCGTGAATTCAAAGAAGGAGCAGCAGGCTGACTCTCGAGCTGCAAGATCAGCTATCTGGGCGTACAGTCCGTCGACGCTGACAAAGGTGAACTCGGCCCGATGTGGGCCGATCCTGCGCGGCGCACTGATCTGGCGGCGAAAGAGTTCGTCAAACTCCATCAAGCGCGCGGGCAGAGCTCCGGTCGGCAGCGTACAGAAACCATCAATCGGCAGCAGATCCATCGTCTTGCCTCACCTCCGCGTGCTCAGCGCTCCCAACACAATCGAGGCTAACCCTGTACCTAGGTCCCGGATGCAAGCTCAAACTTGCCCGGAAACCCAAAGATGCGACACGTCGAGTGTTGTCTAAGCAAATCTACGGAATGCGCTAGACGGGCTGATACGGTCCGAGACGTGGACCCGGTGCGGAACCCGTACGCGCCCGGCGCAGGCCAGCGCCCACCAGAGCTAGCCGGTCGTGATGCGGAGCTCGCCGCATTCGATGTCGCCCTGGAACGCGTCGAGCGGGGCAGACCGGAGCGCAGCCTGATACTCACCGGGCTACGAGGCGTCGGCAAGACGGTCTTGCTCAATGCACTGCGATCCAAGGCGCTGGACCGGGGATGGGGTACTGGAAAGGTGGAGGCTCGGCCTGATACGAGCCTCCGTCGGCCATTCACCGGAGCGCTGCACGCGGCCGTCCGGGAGCTGTCCGTACGCCACCGAGCGCCGGATCGAGTCGGTGAGGTGCTTGCGACGCTGAAGGCGTTCGGGCTGCGGAGCAATCCCCGCGGCGGCAAGCTGATCGAGCGCTGGACTCCAGCGATCGACGGGCTGCCATCCTCGGGACGAGCCGACTCCGGTGACATGGAGATTGACCTGCTGGAGTTACTCACCGATGTGGCGAGTCTCGCTGCAGACATTGGCGTTGGTGTGGCGGTGTTCATAGACGAGATGCAAGACCTCACCCCAGAAGATGTCTCGGCACTCTGCGCGAGCTGCCACGAGCTGTCGCAGACCGGTGCGCCGCTCATGATCGTTGGCGCCGGGCTGCCACATCTGCCCAGCGTGCTGTCGGCGTCCAAGTCGTATTCGGAGCGGCTATTCCGTTACGTGCGCATCGATCGATTGGATTCGGCGGGAGTGGAGCGAGCACTGCTCGCTCCGGCCGAACGCGAGGGTGCGACCTGGGCGACCGATGCGCTTGCCGCGATGGGCGCTACCTCAGGTGGCTATCCCTATTTCGTGCAGGCGTACGGGAAGGCTGCCTGGGATCATGCACCTGATTCACCGATTACCGCGGGGGACGTCGCCGTGGCGGCACCCGAGGCCGAAGCTGAGCTGGCAGTCGGATTCTTCGGTTCCCGATACGAGCGGGCGACGCCGGCTGAGCGGGATTACTTACGCGCCATGGCAGGCCTCACCAGCGACCTGGCTCCGGATGCGCCCGTCTCCACTACCGATGTCGCCGACGTGTTGGGCCGCAAGCCGTCGTCGCTATCGCCGGCGCGAGACGCCTTGCTCAAAAAAGGTTTGGTCTACTCTGCCGAGCGGGGCACGTTGGCGTTCACGGTGCCGCACTTCGGCCGTTGGCTGCGAACCCACCCTCCAGCCTGACGGCCGGGTGTCACTCGCTGAGAGCCTCCGGAAAGCGCTCCCGCAGTGCCCGGTGAACCGCATCCGGCTGCGGATCCGCCGCCGTAATTGCCTCATGGACCATGCGTAGCGCCGCATCTGTGCCAGCGCCGAGCACATGCTGTTTGGGTGGAAGTTGCCGTTGCTGATCATGGCCTGGTCCGTCATGGAAGCCAACGGGTTGTCATCGGAGGCGTTCAGCTCGGTCGTCACGGCGTTCCGGGCGGCCGTGACGTATTCGCGATGCGCTCCGTGGACCTGCGGCACCACTCGGAACGAGAGGGCGTCTTGTACCGACTTTGCCGCGCCCGGTTCGAGCTGTGCGCTTCCTGCCAACAGTTTCTGGAGGTGATCAACTGAGTGCACTTGTCCCGGGATGGGTTTGGCGCGCCCGACGGCCGGATGGATGATCGAGGGGTTCGCCAAGGTCGCCTCCATTGAGAGGGCCGCGGCGACCTCAGCTGCGCCGGTCACCCGTTCAGCACGAGCGACCACGAGCGCAGCATGGCCGATCGACACGCCGTTGGCCGAGATCAGCGCTAGGCCGTCTTTACCGCTCAGTACGAGTGGCGTGATCCCGGCGCGTTTCAATGCCTCGCCGCCGGAAAGCAACTCGCCTCGATATTCCGCCTGCCCTTGGCCGATCGCGACCTGAGCCATGCCCGCCATATGTCCAAGATCAGCCGCGCCGACCGATGCGATCTCTGGGACGACCGGGTGTACACCGGCGTTCAACATCGCCGCCAGCACATCGGCGACCGCAACCGAGGCGCCGGAGCCGCCCCGGGCGATCCCATTGAGGCGAACAGCCAGGGCTGCGCGCACCTGCGGCGTCGGCAGCGACGGCCCAACGCCCCCGCTGTGTGTCATAACGAGGAACATCTGTTTCCGCCGGATCTCCTCCTCGGTTAGCCGGGTGTCCTTGCCGTGGCCGACCTGCGTTGTCAAGCCGTACACGGCGGCCTTGCTGACCAGGGCACGATCCACGACCGCTCGGCTGGACTCGATCACGGCTCGTACCTCGTCCGACAACGCGACCTGTGCACCGTCGACAATGGCGAGGAAGTCCTCAAAGGCCAGCGGGTCCTCCGTGATCGTGACGGTAGTCATGGCACGTCACTTAATCAGAGATACTGAAGCGTCCAGAAGCCGGTGTGCAGCTCGAAGGGTGACGCGGTGACTAATTCGCCCTATTACCTGGAAGCACTAGGCGCTCATGCTGCAGAGCGTCCGCTTATCGACCTGCCGAGCTTGTCGAAAGCCACCCTGATGACTGAGTTCGAGCGCGTCGTAACCGATCCTCGGCTGCGGCTGGCTGATCTGCAAGCCCACCTCGCCAGTCCGGACCCCTCGCAGTCCTTCCTTGGCGCATACCGGGTAGCGACCACTTCCGGCACGACTGGCCGGCGATCGATCGTTGCGTTTACGAGTGACGAAGCAGCGGCGTGGCGCGCGGTCAGCGCCCGACCCATGATGCGCATCGGAGTCGGGCCTGGTCCCCGCAGGTCGGTAGCACCGGGCCAACGCGGCGCCGAGGTGCTGCTCACAAACTTGATCAACTACGCCCAACCGCTGATTCGCTACGAGTTGACCGACTCCGTCGGCGAGTCGCCGCTGCCCAATCCCGCGGGTCGCCCCTGGCGCTGCCTGCTCTCGATCGACGGGCGTACCGCCGACATTCTGTACCTTTGCGGACCTGATGGCGCGACGGTGCCAGTTCACCCGTCAGTGCTCGGATCGGCGGTCGCGCCCATCGCTGAGGTTGGGGAGTATGACTTCGTGTACGACGCGAATGGTCTGCATGCCCAGATAGTGCTGATCCCCGGAGTCTCTACAGACGTCGCCGGACGGCTGCGCGAGGCCTTAGCCGTGGCTATTGGCGCGACCGGAGCCATCACGCCAGCGGTTGATGTCCAGCCCGTCCCCACCTTGGAACGCGAGCCGGGTGGCAAGATCCGGCTGGTCCGATCCGCCTAATCAAGATCAGAAGATGATCGACTTCGAGAACAGGCGACCCGAGCCGCTGCGTCGCCTGGTCTATAAGGCTGCGGAGATCATCCCGATGTCATGGATACCGCCACACGCCTTGGTGCGTATCGACCGCGCATTCTTCCGAATCAGCCGCGGCCGGACCACCTTGTCTGCTTGGGTTTCCGGCCTTCCGATCATCATGTTGACAACGACTGGTGCGCGTAGCGGGGAGCCGCGTACGTTGCCTGTGCTGGCGCTGCCCGACGGTGATCATCTCTTGGTGATCGCGTCAAACTTCGGCCGGCCATCCAATCCCGCTTGGTACTACAACCTTCGTGCACACCCGTCGGTGATGATCACCTGGAAAGGGTCTTCAATGCCGATGCGCGCTCGGGAGCTGGTCGGCGAGGAACGGCAGCGGTACATCGATCGGAGTCTGCAGGCTTATCCGTGGTGGGAGCCGTATCATCGCCGCGCTGCACCTCGGCAAATCCCGGTGATCATCCTGGAGCCGCTCGACGAGGCTGAGCGTCATGGGGATCAGGTCAGCTCTGCTCAGCCACCTTCTTGAGACCGTCAAGCATCATCTGCCAGGTTGCTGCGGAGTGTTCAGCTTCCTCGGCGCTGCTGCTGTTGTCCTGGGTCAGCCGTACGGATGTGCCGCCATCTGTTTGCTGGAGCTCGTAGCTGACCCTGTGATAGTTCTCCGGCCGATCCTCTTGGCCGGTGAGCGGGCTGAAGTGGGTGACTTCCAGTCGCCGACCGGGCTCGACAGTAATGATTTCGCCTTTGTCCATGTACTTGCGACCCTCAAATTCGCCCTGCCACGTAATGGGGCTGCCGGGCTTCGAATCGGTTCTCACCTCGGAGCCGAACATGTACTTCTTGATGAGCTGGGGGTCGGTGAGTGCTTGCCAGACCTTTTCGGGTGGGGCATCGATTTCACATTGAGCAGTCACAACATGTCCTGACATAACGGTCCTCCTAGCGCGGCAATGCGTCGCTCTGCGAAAAGAGATTCACTGGTGTGACATACCCGTCGTTGAATTGCGATAACCAGCACGCTACGCGTCGACGAACTTCGCGATCTCTTCAAGGGTTGTCGGGTCGCTCTCAAGCTGCGGCAGGTGCGCAACGTCGTCAAGCCAGACCAGTTGAGCATCGGGAAGCATCATCCTGGCTTCCAGCCGGTTGACCTGATCAACGTCGCCGGCCGCCTCGGCAGCCTCGATCTTAGAATTGAGCTCGGCCGTTGGGCCATCCACTAGCTCTGGGTACGGCGCACCGCGTATGGCCGGACCGATGAGTACCAGCCCCGCCACCCTGTCAGGGTGTCCGAGGGCAAGATCGATGACAGTCTGGCCGCCCATTGAGGATGCGACGACGATGGCCTCCCCGACTCCGGCTGCATCCAAGACGGCGACGGCGTCGGCCACTGGTGACCAGCCGTCCTCATGTTCATACTGTGTCTCGCCATAACCACGCATGTCATACGCAATGCAACGGTGGCGCGGAGCTAGCCGCTTCACCACGTGCTGCCAGCTCCGTCGATCAGTGACTCCAGCATGTATTAGTAAGACATCGGCGCCGTCGCTGAAGCCGGTGATCTCGTACGCCAGCTCGGCACGTCCTGAGTTCACAAACATCTGCAGCCGAGCCGTTAGCCGGCGCGGTTCGCCGGACGGTAGATCAAAAGCTGTACGTCAGGTCCGGCCTTTCGGATCTCGACCAGCGCGAGGTCCACCGGAGTGCTGCCCTCCTTGAACAGGCGCTTGCCTTGGCCGAGAACGACCGGGTGCACCAGCAGCCGGTACTCATCGACCAAGTCGTGTTCACGGAGTGACTCGATCAGCGTGGCGCTGCCCGGCACGAGGATGTCGCCGGCGTACTCAGCCTTAAGAGTGGCAACAGCACTAGGAAGGTCGCCTTCTGCAACCGTAGTGTTCTTCCAGGCGGGATTGCTGAGCGTTGTAGACACCACCACTTTGGGCATCCCGTTCATCTTGGCGCCGAACTCGCCTGCGGAGTCCTCCATGTCGGGCCAGGCCTGTGCGAACTCTTCGTAGGTAATCCGGCCCATCAGCTGGACGTCGCTGGCCATCAGTTCCTCGTACTTGAACTGTTGGCCCTCTTCGGCCGGAAACCGGAAGCTCCAGCCGCCGAACTCCGTGCCCTCCGAGCCGCCCGGGTCCTCGATGACGCCGTCGAGGGTAATGAATTCGCTGACAACTACCTTGCCCATGCGCTGATCTCCCTTTTCGTCGCGTCTGGCGCTCATCTGAGAAACACTAGGGCAGCGGGCTGACAGCTATGAATGAAGGCGACAAGCGTTGCCACGCCCAGCTGGTGCACAGCGTGCTACTGACACGCGACGAGATCGCCGACCGCCTGCCGATCCAGCCGTCACCTGTGGACCCGCTAGGCCGGCTATTGATTAGCCGCCAGCCATTGCACCGATCACCATGAATGGCTCCTCGCCGTGGATCACACGTTCGGGCAGCAGCGCGTCCGGTTCCTCGTGCGACAGGTCCTCCTCGCAGGCGTAGAAGCGCACAAATGGGCGTCGCCTCGCCGTCGAACGGTCCCGGATAGTGCCGAGCAGCATGGGGAACTCCGCCTCCACAGCGTCGAGCACTGCTCGCTGCGTGACCTCCCCTGGGACATCAACGCGGATCTCGCCTTGGATTCTCGCCAGCGCACGTAGGTGGGCAGGCAGAATCACCCGGACCGACGTGTTCACGGCGTCGGTCATGGAAGCGTCTGCACCTCGACCGACAACACCGCCGGCAGGTCATGGACGATCGCTGTCCAGGTGTTGCCGGAGTCGCTGGACGCGTACACCTGGCCGCCAGTGGTGCCGAAGTAGATGCCGCAGGACTCGTGTTGGTCCACGGCCATCGCGTCCCGCAGCACGTTGACGTAGCAGTGTTGCTGCGGCAACCCGATCGTGAGCGGCTCCCACTCATCACCGCCGGTACGGCTGCGGTAGGCCCGCAGCTTTCCGTCGGGCGGAAAGTGGTGCGAGTCACTGCTGATCGGCACGACGTAGACAGTCTCCGGCTCGTGTGCGTGTACTGCAATCGGGAAGCCGAAATCAGAAGGGAGGTTGCCGCTTACTTCATGCCAGCTGTCGCCCGCGTCTTTGGTGCGCATGACGTCCCAGTGCTTCTGCATATAGATCACATCTGGATATGAAGGATGCATGTCGATGCGATGTACGCAGTGGCCCACCTCCGAATCCTGATCGGGGATCTCACCGGATCTCAGCCCTTTGTTGATCGGCTGCCAGCTACGGCCACCGTCAGCGGTCCGGAAGGCACCAGCGGCAGAGATGGCGACGTAGAGCCGCTCTGGGTCGGTCGGATGCTGCAGGACCGTGTGCAGGCACATGCCGCCGGCGCCGGGCTGCCACTGAGGGCCGGTGTCGTGCTGGCGCAGGCCCGCAAGCTCGGTCCACTGGTGACCTCCGTCGGTGGATTTAAACAGAGCCGCGTCCTCGACACCGGCGTAGACCGTCTCGGCGTCGTGCAGCGAGGGCTCCAGATGCCAGACGCGGGTGAAGTTCCAGGGCCGCAACGAGCCGTCATACCACTGATGCTCGCCGACCTCACCGTGGTAGCTGAAGTCGTTGCCTACTGTGTCCCATGACGCCCCGCCGTCGTCGGAGCGCTGAATCACCTGCCCAAACCATCCGCTGGTCTGGGATGCGTAGATCCGGTCAGGATTCAGCGGCGACCCCTTGACGTGGTAGATCTCCCACCCTGGGAAGTACGGGCCGTCAACGGTCCACTCCGTGCGCCTCTCGTCTGAGATAAGACGGAAGGCGCCCTTGCGAGTCCCCACCAGGACACGTGTGCTCGCCATGCTCAGATCCCTTTCGTGCGTCGTTGCGCTGAGGCTATTCGGCCCGTCCGACGACAAAGACTCTGGGCCTGGCCGAAAGTCATCGGGTCAGGGATGCCGCCGGTAGATGAGGTGGAGAAATGCGGCAACCTGTCGGTAAGGGTCGCGGCGACCTGCCTCTTGTTCGACCGCCACGATTCGAGCCAGCTCGCGGGCGGGCGGCGGGTCCTCGTCGAGGTGGTCAGTCAGTACGCGTACGCCAAACCATCTGTCGGGGTACCACCCGAGCGGGGCCAGTACGGAGTCGAGCTCGCTTGCCGTGTGCATGCGGGCATTCAGACCGAGCCTGTTGACGTATTCCTGGCTGTCGAACGCGGCCAGTGCCTCGTCCCACTGACGCAGCAGTCCGGGTCGCATGGCGGGCGCTAGTCCGTTGCGAACGAGCAGCGACAGAACCGCCTCACCAGCGGAAACCTGAGACAGGGCGGCCAGCATGTCGCGGTCGTTGTCGAAATACATCAGTACGCCGTGGCAGAGGACGACGTCAAACGGGCCCGGCGTGAGCTCGGGTGCGGCCTCGCCGGCGCCCCGCACCAAATGCACTCGCCCACGTACCTCGGGCGGCTCGTCGGCAAGCGTCTCTTCACACTGAGTCAGCAGATAGTCGGACGGATCGAGCCCAGTCACCTCATGACCAGAGCGGGCCAGCATCAGAGCCTGCGTGCCTTGTCCGCAGCCCACATCCAGAACACGCTGTCGCTGCTCCAAGACCTCTCGCAACTGCGCCGCGACGAGCTCTTGACGAACGACGTCCCGCAGCTGACCGAGTCGGTGGATCCAGCGTTCCTCGGCGCCTGCGAAGTTCACAGACAGATATCTATCAGGCCCGGCTAGGGGAATGACCTATCAGGCGGCAGCCACCTGCGGCTGTCGCCGAGTGCGCAGTAACTTCCGACTCCGCGGCCCGCCGCCGGTCTGATACTGCGGCTCGTGGAGCTGGGCGGCATCGAGATCCCCCCGTCCAGGGATCGGCGGGATCAAGGCCTGACTTTCACGCGCACGTCGAGCGGAACGTCCGGGTCGAGGATGCAGCACTTCTGCATGCTCGCCTAGTACAGCCACAGCCGCGCCTCGCCGGTTGAGCTTTCGGGACCAACCCGTCGACATGTCACCCGTCGTGTCGCGCGAATGGGCGCCGCTGGGGACGAGATGATGGTCGGACTGGCCGGCGTATTTGCCGGCTTTCGGAAACTCTGACCTTCCCTTTTCCGGAGTGACGCGTGTCGCAAACGATGTCCGGCCGCAATGATGCGCCCGATCGCCTATGGGTCATCGGGTTGGCTCTGGTCTTCGGTACCGCCTTTCTCGGCCGACTGGTCCCCCTGCTCAACGGCGGTGGTCTGTACGCCATGGGAAACTACGACGCTTCAGGACGACCAGGCGTCGTCAACGGGCTGGTAGCCCAGTTGCTGCATCGTGTCGCGCAGATCCGCGCGGCGGTAACGGTTAGCCGAGATGCCGTTGGCGACAATGAAGGCGATGCCCTCGGTCTCCACGGCGGCGCGCACTAGCTCAGCTGCGTCGCGTGCGCTGAGCCAAGCGGCCAGCTCCCTCGCTGGCACTAGGTCTGGGTCGGGACGGTGCGGGGAGAAGTACCCGATCCGCAGAGCCACGACCGAAGTCGATGTCGTGGCCGCCAGCCACGCACCGAGCGCCTCGGCCCATGCCTTCGTCGCTCCGTACAGATTGCCCGGACGTGATGGATCACTCTCCCGAAGCTGCGTTTCGCTGGGTATGGCGGAGACGGCGTGCAGGCTGCTGGCCAGCACCAGCCGGCGGAGGCTGCAAGCGGCGGCGGCCTCGGCGACGTGGTAGGTGCCCAGCACGTTGGCTGGCAGGAGCTGTTCCCAGGTGGCAGCCGGGTCAGGAACTGCAGCGAGGTGAACCACGGCGTCGGCACCAGTGAAGACCCGATGACACGCATCCGCATCGGTCACGTCCAGCGCGGCGATGTCTTCGCTCGCTTCTAGATCGGTTCGCAACACATCCCAATCCGCGGGGAGTAGCGGAAAGATCGCACGTCCGATCCGGCCGCTAGCCCCGGTCAGCACTACCCGTCGGTTCATTGCTGAGATTCCTAGATCTGCATATCGGCGAATCGGGAGTAATGACCCTGGAATGCGACAGTGATCATCTTGGTGGGGCCATTGCGGTGCTTGGCGACATCGAAATCTGCCTCGCCGGCGCGGTCGGAGTCCCGATCATAAAGATCAGGTCGATTAAGCAAGATCACCACATCCGCGTCCTGCTCCAGGCTGCCGCTCTCGCGAAGATCAGAAAGCATAGGCCGCTTGTCCGTACGCTGCTCGGGCCCGCGATTGAGCTGGGAGAGGGCCACCACCGGCACGTCGAGCTCCTTGGCCAGCAGCTTGAGTTGTCGGGAGAACTCAGAGACCTCCAGTTGCCGGGACTCCACCTTCTTACCCGAGGTCATCAGCTGGATGTAGTCGATGATCACCAGCTTGAGATCATGTCGCTGTTTGAGCCGTCGTGCCTTCGCTCGAATCTCCATGATCGTCAAATTCGGCGAGTCGTCGATGAACAGTGGCGCCTCCGAAACTTGCCCCATCTTCGCGGATACGCGATTCCAATCTTGATCACTCATCCGACCGCCCCGAATATGCGACAGCGGGATGCCCGCCTCTGCGGACAGTAGGCGCATCGTGATCTCGATCTGACTCATCTCCAGACTGAAGATCACTGACGTGAGGCTGTTCTTGATCGATGCCGACCGTGCAAAATCCAGTGCCAGAGTCGATTTACCGACTGCCGGTCGCGCTGCAATGATCACCATCTGCCCGGGGTGTAGGCCGTTGGTCAGCTCATCAAGATCGGCGAAACCCGTAGGCACGCCCGACAAGCCAGCTCCGCGAGACTCGATGGCCTCCATCTCATCGAGGGTGGGCTGCATCAGCTCCGACAGTGGCTTGTAGTCCTCTGATAGCCGCCGCTCGGTGACCGAGTACACCTCCGCCTGCGCTCGGTCGACGATGTGATCGACATCGCCCTCGGCGGCGTACGACATTTGTCCGATCCGTACCGAAGCCTCGACGAGCCGGCGCAAAACCGCCTTTTCGTGGACGATCTGGGCGTAGTAGCCCGCGTTGGCCGCAACTGGGACGCTGGCCAGCAGCGTGTGTAAGTACGGCGCGCCTCCGATGCGCAGCAGCTCGCCGCGCTTGCCCAATTCGTCGGCGACGGTGACGGCGTCAGCCGGCTCCCCACGCCCGTAGAGGTCGATGATGGCGTTGTAGACCTGCTCGTGCGCCGGCCGGTAGAAGTCAGTGCCCCGTAGCACCTCGACAACGTCGGCAATGGCGTCCTTGCTCATGAGCATGGCGCCGAGCACGCATTGCTCGGCCTCCATGTCTTGCGGCGGCGTACGGTCGGACAAGCGAGGCGCTTCGCCGCTATAGGGCGGCATCACCTCGGCAACACTCACCCTTGCTCCTTACATAAATC
>DATDKX010000527.1:0-4614 GCA_036519615.1 Propionibacteriaceae bacterium | reverse complement strand
TGGCGCTGTAGCCGCGCTCCTCGGCCATCCGCGCGACGTCGCCGGGCCGCATGCCGTCGTAGGTGGGAAAGTATCCGAGACCGAATTCCATACCTAAGATCTACCCGGCACGCCGGCCTTCCACCACGCGCACCACACTTTCCCCGGCGTCGGCATGGTGGCCACCTGAACGACGATCTCGGCCGTCGGGCGCACAGCCCATCAGCACTGCCCCGGAGGGGATAGCTCGGCGAAACGGACGAACCGGAACTGCGCAGTCCAGCACTTGCAGAACACACTGTCTGACACCGCAATTGATGATCAACGTCTTACCCGACGCCCACACTGCGCCGGCGACCCGCAACGTCGACCAGACAGTCACTACGACCCAACGCGAGCGCCACCATGTCCCAAAGACTGGTCAGCGTGCGGCACATCCGATTTCGGTGTCGACCCCTGGAAATCCTCCTACTCAGTAGGAAGGAGAGCTTCTACCTGGATGGAATGCTCCCCGCTCCCCGATGTTCTTCTATGAAGAAGTCAACAGTCAACGATCGGAGGTTCCCGAGATGTTGATTCGTCAGGTCGAGCTGCCTGTTTCGGACGCGGTGCAGGCGGCCCGCTTCTACGGCGACATCCTCGGCCTGCCAACCCGCACGGGTGGCGGTGTCGTGCACGTCGAGGTCGGGCCGTCAGTGCTGCTGCTCCATCCCGGCCCGGTGGAGCCGGGCGCGTATCACAGCGCCATCACCGTCCCCAAAGACCGCTTTGCTGAGGCAAAGGCCTGGCTGCAGAAGCGCGTTTCACTTCTGGAGCGGGACGGGTTAGATGAGTTCGCGTTAGGGGCGCCGTGGAACTCCCAGTCCCTCTACTACGCCGGGCCGAATGGGATTTTGCTCGAACTGATCGCCCGACACGACCTGGCAGCGTCGTCGTCGGGCCGATTCAGCAGCGCCGACTTGTTGCGGATCAGTGAGATCGGCCTTGCCGTGCCGGATGTGCCCGCGGCGGTCACAAGTCTGCAGAACGCGTTCGGACTGCCGGTGTTCGGCACCGCTTCGTCAGAGTTCACCCCGCTCGGCGATCCCGACGGGCTCCTGATCGTTGTCCGGCAAGGCCGACCCTGGTTCCCCACCACGACTGTCACGCCGTCGCTGGGCGCCATTGCTGTCACCGTCGAGCTGCCAAGCGGCGGAAAGTCGCTGGCGCTGACCGCGAACTGCCAAGTCAAGGCGGCGTAACGGTTTCGGTCTCGGTGATCATTCCGCTTGCGGCGCTTACTATCCCGTAGGCCGCTCTCAGCCGAAACGCGGTTCGGTTAGCTTCGGACACGCTCGGTGTCGGCACCAGTTTTACGGCGCCGACGGTCTTGACTGCAGGGCTCTGGCGAGCTTGTGTCGGGCGGAGGTGTGACACTTGGCCGGACACGGCGGGGGTGGGAAATCAGCGGTGCTCGCCAGGGTGACACCGCCAACATGACTACGCCGGCTTCGCGATCCGGGCGCCGCTGAATCCCCTGCCGGTCAGGTCGTGCGGTAACGGGTCTTGCGGCGCTTGCGCGGTTCCCGCCGCGACCTCTCGTCCTCGATCTGTCGGATCAGGTCTCTGCGCACCTCCGCGAGGGCATGATCAAGGTCGCGCTCGTGGGAGGTTGCCACGAGGTGCGCCCGTCCCGCTAGCCAGGCTTGGAGGGTGACCTTCTGGTCCGGGCCCTCGATGTCTTTCAATGACACCTCGAGGTCGACCTGGTCATGTTCCCATCCAGACAGGTGCGGCGTGAGTGCGGACAGCGCCCTGAGAATGCGCGGCCGGTCGGCTTCTGCGAAGCCGGCGCCGAGGCGCAGACGCTCGTCCAGGGTCCCTGTTGGGTTGTTCTCGGTTCCGCTCATTGGTGCGCCCTTCTCGTGGGTTCAGCGTATGACGTCGGCCACGACCGACGAGGCGATCGGCCGGATCACATCCGCTTACCCGGTCGTCTTACGAACATGGTTGTCCTGATGGGTCGGCTCCGGGCACGAACAACCCCGGCGCAATACTGCAGGAATGACTGATCAAGGTGCCGCTCCTATGGCCGGGCCAGCAGCCCAGTACAACTGGCAAGCTCAGCGCTCCGGCCAGCCAGCGCGTAGCAGCACCCGGACTTATGCGTTCATTTCACTCCGCTGTGGCAGAAGTTCGGCTTGCACTCCGATGATGAGTGACCGGCGAATGGACGGATGGCCCATACGACCTCGAGCTCGCTTCCGGACTACCTTCCGCTTGCTAAACGCGTTCACTCTCCTAGCCTGCAACTTGTAGGGACACAGCGAAGATCAGGAGGACACGATGTTTGCCATAGTGCGACTCAACTCGTTCGACCAGATCAAGTTGGCCGCTTCCCCCGCGCTGGAACAGTTTGACCAGATCCACCGGACTCAGCCCGGCTATGTCGGCACCATCGTTGTCGACTTGCAAGCAGGTCGCCTCCTGGTGCTCAATCTCTGGGAGAGCGAGGAGTACAGCGCGGCAGCGTTGTCGGTCCTCGGGCCCGAGGTCAGCCGGCTCCTGGAACCGCTCATGTCCCACCCGTCTGAACTTGTTGGCGCGGGAAACGTCATCTCCACAGATCTAGTCCCAAGCCCCTGAATCTGTAGCACTGGGTGGCGTGTTAGCCGTCACAATGGCCATGGTGGTACGTCGTTTTGATGGTCTTCGCCGCGCTCAGCTTCGCGGTGGCTGGCACTTGGCCGCGAGCCGCACTGACAGTCGGACTGGTCAAGCGACTGTCGTCGCGGCCGCCGTCGCACTCGTGGTTACCCGCGTGGGCGCACACACAGGTGAGGCAACGGAGGAACCACAGCCGAGTCAGGAACGAGGAGTTGCCCGCTAGCGGGTCGGCATACGGGCGCCTGTAAGAGGACTAACGGCGGGCCGACGGATCAGCATTCTCCCTGATCGCTCCTCCTGAACCGCATGTTGCCTAGGTTGTGCTCCATACGCCGAGCCTGTTCCCGCTCGGGTCGAAGAAGGTGAAGCGCCGTCCGCCCGGGAATGCGTACGGCTCCTCGGCGATCGTGCCGCCGGCATCCTTGACGGCGGCGACGGTGGCGTCGAGGTCGTCGGAGTAGAGCAGGACGAGCGGTCCACCGGGCTCGACGTTCTGGCCGAGACTGAGACCGCCGACCTCGCCGTCACCCTCGGGTGCCTGGATGCCAGCGTAGGCCGGCGCATAGTCGGTGAACCGCCAGCCGAAGGCCGCGGCGTAGAAGTGCTGGGCCGCATCCATATCGGTGACGGTGATCTCGACATAGTTGATTGCGTGGTGCACGGGCGTCATCAGGACAGCATGCCGTGTTGACGTCAAGTCGTCCTAGCTCTCCTCAGCTAAATCAGCGTCCGGTGCGGGGTCGTCTTGCGGCACTCGGGCAGGCCGTCAGAGGAAACCCCTCGCGATTTTCCTTGTGGTCCGACAGGCTCAGTCCATGGGCTCTGAGGATGCCGAGCTCCAGGCGCACTACGTGCAAGGCAAGGAGTGGGACCGGCTGGATGATCCGAAGGGTGTAGTTGAGTTTGAGCGCACGAAGGAGATTTTGCAGCGTCGGCTTCCTGCCGCGCCGGCGGTAATTGCCGACGTTGGATAGAAGCCGATGCGGGCGATACCGTCTTCGGTCGTCACTTTCGCTCAGGTTTCCAAGCCTAGCCGGCGGTGATGGAAGTCTTTGGCGGCGGCGAGATCGGTTGCCAACAGCGCCGAATGGATCGGATGCACGCCGAGCATGGGCCATGTCGCTTTGTTCCGGTTTCCCTTCTTGATTTCGGGCGCCGCGTAGGCCGCCCTCCGGAAGCGGGCGCTTGTGCGGTTCAGCGGTGCTCAGGGTCAGGCGGTTGTCCGGCCTGTAGCGGACCGATGCGGTACGGCCGCATCATCTCGTTGTCCTCGTGCTCGACGATGTGGCAGTGCCACACAAACTGGCCAGCGGTCGGGAACTGCGCACGGACCCGCGTCACCTGGCCGGGAAGTGCCACTACGGTGTCTTTGAACCCGGTCTCCCAGGACTCGGGCCGCATTTTGTTGCCGGCGAGTTGTATCGGCTGGACGACCTCGTCCTCGTCGAGGACCAGACCCTGCCGGTTCACCACCTCGAAGACCAGCTCGTGGATGTGTATGGGGTGGGCGTCTGCTGTGGTGTTGTAGATCTCCCAGACCTCGGTATCGCCGACGCCAGGGTTCTCGGTCACCTTCTGCCTCCAGAGACGCCCCTTCGTGTGACGGTCGGCGGTGACAATCCCCAGCAGTGCCTCGACAGGGCCCTCGACCTGGTTGCCGTCGGCGTCGAAGCCAACGCCTGCCTTCTCGATGAGCGCCACCGGTCGGGTCCGGACCTGGTGCGGCAGCGGCGTTAGCGCGGGCAGCCGCAACGACTGCGGAGGTGTGGTCGGATCCGGGCCTCGAGCGGGCACGACCCGGAACTGCAGGATCTGTCCGGTAGTGTCCGGATCGGCGATCTCGAAGTCGCCGTCTGGGGGCTCGGCCGGTTCGCCGCCACCGTAGGGCTCGTCAGGTCCGACGTTGCGCAGCACGTAGCGGCCCACCGGCACCTTGGTGAAATCCACGATCAGGTCAGCGCGCTCAGCGAGCCCCATCAGGAGCCGGTT
>DATDKX010000526.1:0-2518 GCA_036519615.1 Propionibacteriaceae bacterium | reverse complement strand
GGCTTTCTCGAGCGACATTGCGAACAATCCACGGAAATCTCTGGTGGGCGTTCGCCTACAACCTCGTAGCTATACCGCTGGCCGCGATCGGTTTCCTTAACCCGATGATCGCCGCGGCCGCAATGGCACTCAGTTCCCTCTTCGTGGTCAGCAATAGCCTCCGGCTACTGAGATTTAGCTAGTCGTAACGAACGGCGTACCGCAACATCGCAAAATCCGCCCCGAACTTAGTGGCTTCGAGCAGTTGCAGCGGCGGCGTCACAACCCTGCGCGGCAACAGAGGTGCCCCCGAACCAAGGAACACCGACGCCATGCCGATGATCACTTCATCGAGTAGGCCTTGATCATAAAACTGTCCGACTAGATCGCCGCCGCCCACCAGCCAAACGTTCTTGCCCTCGGCCGCCTGCACCATCCCCTCATGAACCGGCCCGACATCACCTGAGACGAAGCGGATGTCTGGGCCTTCCACACGAGGCAGCTCCCGGCTGCTGAAGACCCACGTCGGAATGGTGTATTCCCACTTGCCTGGGTCGCTGAGGAACCCGGTGTGGTCGGCGATCCATTCATACGTTGTGGAGCCCATCGCCATCGCTCCGGCGTGTGCGATGAACTTCGGAAATTGATCTTCCATTCCGGTCTTCTCGCTGAATTGAAAGAGCCAGTCAAGTGAGTTGTCGGAGTCGGCGATGAAGCCGTCGATGCTGCTGGCGGTGTAGTACTGCGTAGACATGCCAGTCAGCTTCGCATCCGCATCTGACAGTTCTGCTACGCCCTACGCGTGGTGGGCGGCCTCGTGCTCCTGGTGGCCAACCGGCTCGAGCTGGAAGGTGCAGTGTGACACGTCGAAGTGTCCACCCAGACACTCACCGAGCCGGTCCAGCACCTCACCGGAGCGGCCCTCGCTGATGCAGGCGTGATCGACGATGACATGGGCTGACAACACGGGTACCCCACTGGTAATCGTCCAGGCGTGCAGATCATGGACATCGACTACCCCGCGTACCCGCCTGATGTGTTCGCGAACCTCCTCAAGATCAACTCCGTGCGGCGTCGCCTCCAGCAGTACGTCTACGACCTCGCGGAGCAACGACCAAGCCCGAGGAATGATCAACACGACGATGGCGAGCGAAGCGATCGCATCGAAAGGCGTCCAGCCGGTGATCAAGATCAGTACCGCGGCAATGATGACTGCCAGCGAACCAACGAGGTCGCCGAACACCTCGAGGTACGCGCCACGTATGTTCAGGCTCGTGGACTGCGCCGGACGCAGCACCAGCAATCCGGCCAGGTTGGCCAGCACACCGACGACAGCCACAGCAAGCATCAGACCGCTGCGGATCTCGGCTGGGTTACGGAGCCGCTCCACAGCCATGATCAGCACCCAGACTGCTACGCCAACCAGCAGCAGCGCGTTCGCGAGAGCTGCGAGCACCTCGGCGCGTTGCAGCCCGAAGGTGCGTCTCACCGTGGCAGCCCGAGCCGCCAGGGCGGCTGCGATGAGCGCCATGATCAGGCCGGTGGAGTCGGTCAACATATGGCCGGCATCGGCGAGCAGCGCGAGCGAGCCTGCGATGAGTCCACCGATGACCTCAGCGATCAGCACGACAAACGTGATCACGAGTACGACAATGAGCCGCTTGCGATGCGCGTTGGTCGCGGTCACCTCATGACCATGTCCGCTGCCCATGCGCACCTCCTCCAAACGCCGACTTGTCAGAACCCAGTAGTGCTGCGGCCCATTTCGATTCTGACAAGTTGGCGAAGGGCCGCCACCAGTTGGTCAGTGATCTCCGGCTCCCGTACGGCGATCCGGATCCATTCTGGTCCGAGGCCGGGAAAGGATTCGCCTCGGCGTACCGCGAAACCGTGATCCCGCAGCGCGAGGCGTATCCAGCCGGGTTCGTGCTTGCCGCGCACGCCGCTGGTGTCGACCAGGATGAACGAAGCCTGCGGTTGTCCTACGACGCTGAGGCCTACGCTGGCGAGCTGTTCGACCAGATAGGCCCGTTGTTGGGCGATCTCGTTTGCGGCGTCCACTGTTTCATTCCGAGCCTCAGGCGCTAGACAGGCAACCATGGCTGCCAGCGCTGGAGTGGACACCGACCAGGGTGGCTGTTGGCCCCGCAGCGCCGCGATCAGGCCCGGATCACCAATCACGTATCCGGCGCGGAGCCCGGCAAGACCCCAGGTCTTGGTCAGTGACCGAAGCACCAGCAAGCCCGTCATGTCGTCGCTGATCACGGTCTCGGTTTCGCCCGGTACACAGTCCATGAATGCCTCGTCCACGACGACAACGCGTTCTTCTCGGCGTAGCGAGTTGATCAACACTGCTGGGTGCAGCACACTGGTGGGATTTGTGGGATTGCCGATCATGATCAGATCTGACTCCGGCGGCACTTGGCTGGGATTGAGCTGAAAGCCGGCTGGTGGAGACAGGATGAGCCGCTGAGGGTGATGCCCTGCTGCGAGGAGCGCGGCCTCGGGTTCGGTGAACTGCGGATGGATGATCAGTGGC
>DATDKX010000525.1:0-3486 GCA_036519615.1 Propionibacteriaceae bacterium | reverse complement strand
GCGGGTCGCCACGTACGCGTTGCCCTGACAGCGACTGACGAACGAGTCGCTGCCGCCGCTGCCCGCCTGGTTAACAGCCCCCCTATCGGACCGCTCGCATCTGGCTGAAACCTACGCTCACCTACCTTGCTGACGGTCTGCATACGTTGCAACCTGTGCAGACCGTCAACAACCTGCGTACACGTAGATTTCGTCAGGTCACTGAGCGGGCCCGCGAACCGTGATTTCAAGGCGCTCGCTCGTGAGCGTCGGCGACGCCTCCTGCCAATCAGGAAGGTTGAAGTCTTGGGTTTGCCAGGACCGATTTTTGATCTTCACGGTTGTCACGCCGTACAAACTCGCATTTGCCACGGCGTAGTGCGCGTACGCCCAAGCCAGCCGGGTGCTATCGGCACGAATGGTGATCATTGATCCATCGGCGGAGTCGTCGATATTGCCAAACGTCTGCTGCAAAGAACTGCGCAGACCCTTGGTGTTTCCAGCGGTGCCACTACGGTCCAGACAGCTGAATCCCGCCGGTGATTGACCGGTCAGCGCACTGGCGAGTACTCGGGCATCTGCTTCATGATCGTTATAGGCCTCCGGATGTCCACTTTGCTGAACTTTTTGTGCAACGTCGTTGATGTCGCCGGTCTGCCAATTGTTGATCTTGACTAGTGCATCGTAGAACCTTCCGGACGCGTAGTCCGGATCCATCAGCTGCTTCTTGGTGCCCCAGCCCTGCGAGGGACGTTGCTGGAACAGGCCGACCGAGTCTCTATCACCGTAGTCCAGGTTCCGGATTCCGGTTTCCTGGTACGCCGTGGCGAGGGCAATGGAGGCCGCGCGCGGTGGCAGGCCCCGGCGTACCGCAACACCGGCGATGATCGAGGCAAAGTGCGCTTGTTCAAGATCAACGACCGCCGATTTGTTGTTCGCGGTAGCGACACATCGTTGCTGACCGGGCACCGGCTCGGTCAGATTGCGGGAACGGAGCAACCAGAAAGCCCCGACACCGCCCGCAATCAACAGGAGTAACGCGAGGACGAGACACCCCAGAGCGCGAGTAGTTTTGGATCGCAAATGCCACTCAGTTCGCGTGCAGCTCGGCGTTCAGCTGGACTCCGCCAGCTTCCCGGCGGCGCATCTCGACGGCGCCGGTTACCGAGTTGCGAATGAAAAGCAAGCCATTCTTGCCCGACAAGGAACGAGCCTTGACCACCTCGCCGCCTGGCAGCGTCACCTTCGTACCAGCCGTGACGTAAAGACCAGCCTCAACGACACAGTCGTCACCCAATGCGATCCCGATACCGGCGTTGGCGCCGATCAGGCAACGTTCACCGATCGAGATCACCTCGGTGCCGCCGCCGGATAAAGTGCCCATGATTGATGCCCCACCGCCAATGTCGGAGTCGCGACCAACGACCACGCCGGCAGAGATTCGGCCCTCTACCATCGAGGTGCCCAGAGTGCCGGCGTTGAAATTGACGAAGCCCTCATGCATCACTGTCGTACCCTCAGCGAGATGAGCGCCCAGACGGACTCTGTCGGCGTCGGCAAGGCGTACGCCGGTCGGAACGACGTAGTCGACCATCCGCGGAAACTTGTCAACGCCGAAGATGGTGAGATGTCCGCCACGGGCCCGCAGTCGGGTACGGACCCTTTCAAAGCCCTCAATGGCACACGGGCCGGCCGAGGTCCAGACGACATTCGGAAGCACACCGAACAGGCCGTCCAGATTGATGTCGCGTGGCCTCGCCAGCCGATGACTGAGCACGTGCAGCCGCAGGTAAGCATCGGAGGTGTCGGCCGGCGGTGCCTCGAGATCGATGTCGATCAGGACAATCTCGGTGCGGACCTCGCGAGCTTCGTCGTCGACAACTGCAGAGATCAGTGCCGGCGGGGCGGCACTGTCATCAGCTGCACCTAGCCGTGGAGTGGGGAAATAAGTGTCCAGCACTTGACCAGAGACATGAATTGAGGCAAGGCCCCATCCCCATGCTGCTCGGAGGGGCGACCCTGGATAGAGCACATGAGCGGCGTCAGTCATGGGCCCGAGCCTACCGACGCTGTAAGGTGCCGCTCGTGTCTTCGCCTCTGGACATTGACGGCGATGTCGTCCAGCTGCTGCGGGCGTTGATCGATGTCGAATCAGTCAGCGGCAACGAAACTGAGATTGCCGACCAAGTGGAGCAGGCGCTCCACCGGCATGGCCACCTGAGTGTGCTGCGAGACGGCAACGTGGTCTTCGCCCGAACCGAGCTTGGCCGCTCAGAGCGGGTCGTCATTGCCGGCCACCTGGATACGGTGCCGGTTGCAGGAAACCTGCCATCGTGGACCAGCCAAGACAGCCAGGGCAGGGAGATCATCTGGGGTCGCGGCGCTTGTGACATGAAGGGCGGCATCGCGGTGCAGCTGTCAGCCGCCGCGGCGCTGGTAAGTCCTCGGCGCGACATCACCTGGGTGTTCTATGACAACGAAGAGGTCGAGGAGTATCGCAACGGCCTCAGCCGGATTGCACGTCAGCATCCCCAGTATCTGCAAGGCACATTCGCGGTTCTCTGCGAACCAACCAGCGCCCGGATTGAAGGTGGCTGTCAAGGGTCAATGTCGCTGGTAGTTGAGCTGACCGGTATCGCGGCGCATTCAGCGCGAGCGTGGATGGGTCACAACGCCATTCATGATGCTGGCCCGGCGCTGCAACGTCTGAGTTCCCACCAGTCTCGACAGATCGAGGTCGACGGTTTGACCTATCGTGAGGGGCTGAACGCCGTCGCGATCAATGGCGGCATTGCGGGCAATGTGATCCCCGATCGCTGCCTGATCGAGATCAACTACAGGTTCGCACCCGACAAATCTCCCGCCGAGGCCGAGGCGTATGTCCGCAAAGTTCTGGACGGCTATTCGATTCGCTTCCTCGATGTCGCCGCTGGTGCCAGACCAGGCCTGGATCAACCGGCGGCGGCAGAGTTCCTTCGCGCGGTTGGGGGTGTAGCGACCGCCAAGCTGGGGTGGACTGATGTGGCGCGGTTCAGCTCGATGGGCATCCCAGCAGTCAACTTTGGGCCGGGCGACCCTACCAAGGCGCACGCCGACGATGAGTTTTGCCCGGCGGACGACGTCGTTGCCTGCCGCGACGCACTGATCCGCTGGCTGAGCTGAGCCCAGTCGGCACAAGGGTAAGAAGGTGGCATGGCGGAGGAACCCGAACATCTCTTGGTGCAAGGACCCGTCGTACGCCGGGAGCGGACTGCGGCGCACTCCACAACCGACCAGCGACTGCTAGAAAGTCGCGGTGCCACCGACTGGGTCCACACCGATCCATGGCGAGTGCTGCGGATCCAGTCCGAATTCATCGAGGGCTTCGGCACGTTAGCCGAGCTCGGTCCGGCGGTCAGCGTCTTCGGCTCGGCCCGTACGCCTCGTGATCATCCCCTCTACGGGACCTCCGATCGCCTCGGCGCCAAACTCGCTCGCGCCGGTCTCGCGGTGATCACCGGCGGCGGC
>DATDKX010000524.1:0-6161 GCA_036519615.1 Propionibacteriaceae bacterium | reverse complement strand
TATTGAGTCGGCCGTACGGCGTGCCGGTCGCGGGATGGAGTCAACCGTGGCGCTACGTATGGCCGCGCGATTCTGCGCTGGTTGCGTCAGCGCTGGCTCGTACCGGGCACTATGCCGACGCCGAACGCATTATGGGTTTCCTGCAGCAGGTACAGCCAGAGTCGGGATTGTTCCAGGCTCGCTACCTGCCCGATAGCAGCGGTGTGCCCGATGATCGTGGCATCGAGCTCGATGGGATCGGCTGGGCGCTGTGGGCGACTGATCAAGTGGCTGCCGAACTGAGCCCCGCCGACCGTACGGCGTTCTTGGAACGACATCAGAGACTCATTGATCGCAGCACTGAAACAGCACTGAGATCAATCTCGACGCCATTGGCATTGCCTTTTCCTTCTGCCGACTACTGGGAAGTCAAGGAAAAACGGCTGACGCTCGCGACAGCAGCCGTTGTCTGCGCAGGGCTCGAGAGTAGTGCGCAACTTTATCGAATCCTCGGAGATGTCGAACAGGCGCACGCTGCGGCCGCCGGTGCGACACGGCTGCGAACGGCGATCAAGAAGGACTTCGGCCACAACGGCTATCCGCGACATGTCGGGGGAGCCAGCGACTCAGTTGATCTTGGCGTCGATTTTCTGTTGCCGCCCTTGACCTCAAGCATCGATCAAACAGTGGTACGTGCCTGGGACCGAGCAGCACCACTCATGGCGCGACCCGCTGGCGGCCTGGCTCCGGGCGGCTCGTGGCGGCGTGATGGCGTGAGCTGGACAAACGCGACTGCTAGCCGGGCAATGACGGCAGCATTCATCAATCATCGCGAGGAAGCGTTGGAGCGGCTGCGTTGGCTTGATCAACACCGTACGGCGGCTGGATCGCTCCCGGAGAAGGTATTGCCGAACGGTCAACCAGCAGCGGTGTCGCCGCTTGCGTGGACAGCGGCGGCCGTCGTGATCACAGCGGACCAACTGTCCTCTTGACGCCAATACTGGATCAGCTCTGCGTGATCAGGTCAGTGTTGATGAGTTAAATGTTGATTGGTTTAGGGGCCGGGTAAGCGTAAGCGGGTCGTAGAAGCAAGCGTCCCGCGCAGCGAGAACGGCTCCACCGATCACCCTCGACACGCCTTGATCGACGGCAACGATCTTGGTACCGGCGAAGGCCGGGATCGCCACTCGATGGGAAATCCGCTCCTGGATGGAGTCCATCAGATGCGGACTAAGAGCACCGAGATAGCCGCCCAAGATCACGATGTGCGGGTTGACGATGCCGATCACGTCATCTATCGCGTCACCCAATGCCGCGCCAGCACGCTTGAGGATCTGCAGCATTGCCGCCTGGCCTTCATCGATCGCCTCAACAATGCGCCGGATCGCTTCCTTGGGTTGCTCGTCGACCAGCCGAGCCGCTTCATCCGGGGGCATCAGCTCGCCGACCGTCAGCAGGTTCTGCGGTCCGATCAGTGACTGGAGGCAGCCGTTGCGTCCACACCAGCAGGCCGGGCCTGACGGATCCACGTTGAGATGGCCCAAGTCGCCAGCGCCTCCGCCGGCGCCACGGAAGATCTCGCCGTTGACGATCAGACCGCTCCCGATGCTGCGCAGGCCACCGAGGTAGGCGGCGATGGTGTCCGGCTCCAGGCGAAGCTCGTTCCGGACGGCATGCAGGGCCGCCAACTGGCTGTCGTTAGTGACGCCGACGTGCGCGCCGTGAATGCCCAGCTCGTTCAATGTCGCGCTGACCTTCGCGCTGAGCGGAAAATCGCGCCATTCCGGGTTTTCTGATAGCGCAACGGTTGCGCGATCTGCGGCTATGTAGCCAGGAACGCCGATCTCGATTGCGATCAGGTGCTTCTCTGCTGGCAGCCGGTTGAGGCGTGAACGCAGCTCGCGGTCAAGTTCGGTAAAGCCAGCGTCGGGCGCAGCCCCGCGGAGATTTGCCGGCACGCTGTCCCGCCACAGCTCGCGACCTGCGAGTGTTGCCGCGGCGAACTCAAAGCCATCCAGGTCGACGCGTACCCCGAGAACGCACCATGGCTCGCCGTCGAAGTCGATGGGACGAGTCGGTCGACCAGCGCCTGGACGGCGAATCGGGTCGAGCTCCATGACGATCCGGCGTGCCCTGAGTTCGCCGATGAGATCGGTCATTGTGGAAATGCCGAGGCCGCAGCCGTGTGCAATGTCGTGACGGCTGCTAGCTCCATGGTCGCGCACGTAGCGAAGGATCTGGGTGAGATTTCCTTGCCGTAAATCCCCCGAACCTCCACTGCGCCGCGGCCCCAAATCAGGGGTCGGCCCAGCTGGCATGGTGATGATCGTAGCCCTTTCGGACGGTGTGGACAGGAAAACGAAAAACAATCTGGTTTCGCTCGCTGGCAGCTTTCTTCTTATGCGCGAACTATTCGCCGTTGTTGGCTTCTGCCCTTGTACGGTTGGGAAGTGGGCGGCGTCGATCACTTCCAGTACCTGCTGTTAATGGCCGGCTGCTTGTTGATCACGCTGCCGTTGGAGTTCGTTTTGGGCGCTCGGGTCTACCGTCGCGCGGCCGGTTTGGCCTTTGCCGTGATTCCGGTAGTGATCATCTTTTCAGTCTGGGACATTGTCGGAATCTTGCGTGATCATTGGAGTTATAGCGCCCGCTTTACCACCGGTGTGACGTTGATCTTTGGCATGCCGATTGAGGAGCTGGTGTTCTTCATTGTGGTGCCGACCTGTGGGCTGCTGACGTACGAGGCGGTCGGTCAGATGCTTCGTCTGGGTCGACGAAGATCACGAGTCGGCAAGGGAGATCCGCGTGCCTGAGTACACGGTGCTCACTGTGCTTGCCGTTGTAGCAGTGGTCGTCGCCGAGCTGATCTATTTCAAGACGGGCATCTTCAGCACTGCTCAGTACTGGTTGTCGATCGCGATCATCTTTGCGTTTCAGATTCCGGTGGATGGCTGGCTCACGAAGCTCTCTGCTCCCATCGTGATCTACGACCCGGACGAGATCTTGGGACTGCGAGTGCCGTGGGACATTCCGGTCGAAGACTTCGGTTTCGGATTTGCCATGGTGACGCTGGCTATCCTGCTGTGGCGGCGCTGGCTGGATCGCCGACAGTCATCGGAGGGGGCCGATCAACCATGACCATGATCACGACCGAGAACGTGGCAGCTGCTTTCGACGAGGTGGCGCCTCGCTACGACTTGATGGTGGCGCTGAACCCTGGTTATCACGCACATCTGAGGACGGCTGCTGATGCTCTCGTGGAGTGGTTGCCGCCCGGCAAGCAAGAGGCGGCATCGGCCACCCTTCTTGATCTTGGCTGTGGTTCTGGCGCGTCCACCCGAGCGTTGGTGGAGGCGGCCCGCGCCGCCGGCCTGCGGGCGACGATCGTCGGCGTCGATGCATCGGGTGGCATGATCGAGCAGGCCAGGGCTAAGAATTGGCCCAAAGGCGTACGGTTTGAGCTCGGGCAGGCGGAAGAGCTCGCCATGGTTCGAGACCGAGGCGGGATTGCCGATCCCATCCACGGAGTTTTCGCGGCGTACTTATTCCGCAATGGCAGAGATAGGGACACCTTGCTCTCGGGGCTCTTCGACCTAATGGCCCAGGGCGGGGTACTGGTTGTTCAGGAGTATTCAATTGCTGGGTCCAGCCGGTGGATCGGAGGATTATGGACAGCAGTGTGTTGGCTGGCAATCATTCCGCTCGGCTGGCTGACGTCTCCGCGCAGTCTGCTTTATCGCTACCTATGGCGTAGTGTGCTGTCCTTCGACTCGGTACAGACCTTTGTTGATCGTTTGTATCGTGCTGGATTCATCGACGTCGAGGTGCGAACCGTGCGGGGTTGGCAGCACGACATCTTGCATACGTTCCGTGCTCGTAAGCCCCTGGCAGCTTCATGATCATTGTACGACGCGGCGCACGCTGGCGACCTGGCCGGGATGTTCGCGCAGTCCGGCATCCCGGTGCGCCCGGGGCGGCACGGCTGACAGGCCCGTCCAAGCCCGTTGTCGTCGCTGGCGGCGGAATCGCTGGTATCGCGGCCGCAGTCGGACTGGCGGAACGTGGCGTACCGGTGATCATGATCGAGCCGCATGAGCAGCTCGGTGGACGGGTCCGTTCCTGGCCTGTAAGACATGGCGATGATCACGTCACCATGAGCCGAGGCTTCCATGCCTTCTTCCGGCAGTACTACAACCTTCGAGCGCTGCTTCGGCGAGTTGATCCCGATTTGCAGTCGCTTGTGGCGGTTTCGGACTATCCGTTGATCTCTGCCGACGGTCACACCGATTCGTTTACCAGGATCCCGCGCACGCCGCCGCTGAACATTGCAGCGTTCGTGGCGCGCAGCCCTTCATTCCAGGTTCGTGATCTTGCTGCTGTGAACGTCTCTGCGGCCTTAGAGCTGCTGGATGTCGAATTCCCAGATACCTTCTCCCGCTATGACGGTGAGAGTGCTGCGGATTTCCTTGATCGACTTCACTTTCCAGCCAGCGCGCGGCACTTGGCACTGGAGGTGTTTGCGCGCAGCTTTTTTGCCCCTCCCGGCGAGTTCTCCGCTGGTGAGCTGGTCGCCATGTTCCATACCTACTTCCTTGGTTCATCGGAAGGGCTGCTCTTTGACGTCCCGCGGGATGACTACGACAACTGCCTGTGGTCGCCGCTACGGCGCTACCTCGAACATCTTGGCGTCGAGGTTCGGACTGGTGAAAGTGTTGCACGGGTCGATGCACGTCGGGAGCTGCCACGGATTGGGCTGGAATCCGGCACCGACATTGATGCTGAGGCACTGGTCCTGGCGACCGATCCGGCGACGATGCGCCGGCTGGCTCTTGAGTGCGCCATGCCTGATGCGGCTTGGCAGGATCGGGTCGCGGCCGTTCGCATTGCGCCACCGTTTGCGGTGTGGCGATTGTGGCTGGATCGGCTCGTTGATCGCGATCGCGCTGCGTTTCTCGGCACCAGCGGCTTTGGCCCCCTGGACAACGTCTCGGTCGTGGAACGCTTCGAAGATGGCGCTCGGCGCTGGTCGGCGGCTCACGGCGGTTCGGTCGTCGAGCTCCATGCGTACGCGCTGGTCGGGCAACCAGATGATCAAGAACTAAAGGACCAACTGCTGGCCGAGCTACATCGGGTCTATCCCGAGCTGCAAGCGGCAACGATCCTCGCGGAGGAATGGCTGATCAAGGACGATTGTCCGCTATTGGGTACCGGTCCTTGGGAGCAGCGGCTGACCGTTCAAACGCCGCATTCTCGGATCATGCTCGCGGGTGACGGTATTCGTTGCGACTTCCCGGTCGCCTTGATGGAACGCGCGGCTACTACGGGCTTCCTTGCTGCTAACGAGCTACTCCATTTGTATGGCCTGGCGGGCCATGATCTCTGGACGGGTCCCATACGCTCTCGTCACCGGCTTTCGACCACGCTGCATCGTTTATCGCTCGTTAGGAGCGGCGCCCACCGTGCTTACAGTCGCAGTTCCATTGCGTGACGCCGGAACCGCCTATCATTGGCGCGAACGCGCGCCGGTGGGCCGGTGCATTGCGGGTGCAGGACTTGTACGTATTCTTGGGGGCTCTTCGTGTCACTGTCCTTTATGAACGACGCCCAGGCGGCCGATTCGGATACCGGCGGTCCGGCCACCCCCCGCAAGCGCCGGACCTGGCTGGCTGCAGTTCTCACCGCGGTTGCACTGCTGCTCGTGGGAGGGCTCATCGCCGGCGCTGTCTACGCGTTTTCCATCGATCGAGCGGTCAATGACAATTTGCGGCACAGCCCGGACCAGCTGCCCGCTGAAACGCCCATTGCTAAGGGTGAGAAGGCACGCCCAGCGAAGGGCTCAGGTGAGGCGATCAACTACGTGCTTATGGGTTCCGATAGCAGAGACGTCGGCAACGCCGGACACGGTCGCAGTGACGTCTTGATGGTGATGCATCTCGCTGCGGATCGTAAGAGCGCATACATGATCTCGTTTCCACGGGATATGTACGTTCCCATTCCCGGGCATGGAAAGAACAAGATCAACGCAGCATTTGCCTTTGGCGGGCCTCAGCTAACGGTCCGAACACTCGAAGGCCTGTTGGACACCCGAATGGATCATTTAGCACTGATCGATTTCGAGGGATTCATCCAGCTGACAGAAGAACTTGGCGGCGTCAAGGTCTACAACAAGTACGGGTCAGTTT
>DATDKX010000523.1:0-3263 GCA_036519615.1 Propionibacteriaceae bacterium | reverse complement strand
TCACAGTGAGAGTCCCTGACTCGACGGTCGAGACGCTTCCTGAAACTGGTGTGTCCAGCAAGATCGCATCCTTTTGCGCGACCAGCGGACTGAGGCCGCGGACCGTCGCCGGGGCAACCGTACTGGCATCGCACACGACCGCGCGCGGTTGCAAACCGGCAATCAGCCCGTTGTCGTCAAGGTACGTTGCAGTCACCGCCGGATCGTCGGCGAGAGAGACGAGGCAGACTTCGGCGAACTCCGCCGCCTCTCGTGCTGAGTCGGCCACCCGCGCATTGGTTTGCCCGGCGAGGTCCTCAGCACGCGATCGGGTGCGGTTGAACACCACAAGATCATGGCCGGCGGCCGCGACCCGGCCGCCCATAGCGCTTCCCATCCGGCCGGCGCCGATCAGTGCCACCCTCATTGCAGCAGCCAGCCGCCGTCGATGTACAAGTCGATGCCGTTGGCCGACCGATTTCGGATGAGGAAGTCGACGCCGTCAATGATGTCCGCGATCGCCACATTGCGCCCCGTCGGCGTCGCCTCGCGAATCTTTGCGATGTAGTCGTCTTTCTCCGACCAGTAGGGACTGTCGGCAACGATTCCCGGATGAATCGCATTCACTCGCCGAGGTGCCAGCTGCAATGCCAGGGTGCGCACCATGCCAGAGATCCCACCATTGACCGCCGAGACAGTCGTTGAGCCGGGATACGGACGATCCTTGGCGCGTCCGCCGAACAGAACGACCGAACCGTCTTGGGCCAGTCGATCTCGCAGCGCGCTGACAACGGCGGTGTAACCGACGATCTTCATGATCGCCAGATATCGCGCCGCAGCGATGTCGTAGTCCGCGATCATGTTGGTGTCGCGGATGATCGCCGAGAGCACGATGTGATCGACGGTGTCAAGATCAGCCAACGCACCGGCGACCTCCTCCGGTTCGGAAAGGTCGAGAGCGATGCCACGGGTGTCGCCTCCGATCTCAGCTGCCATGGATTTGGCGTGTGAACCATCGCGGCCGGCCACGACGACTGACCACCCTTCGCCGGCATACCGGCGGGCGATCTCCAAGCCGATCCCGTGCGTTCCGCCGACGATCAGCATTGTCGTCATCCAAGCACCTCCCGTAGGTAGTTCCAGTCACGGGCGAATCGATAGGAGTATCTCGGTGGGGGTTGCGGAGCCTGAGTCTCCAGCCACCGCAGCGTGCCGCCGCCCAGATTCCGGAAGGAGTGCGCGCAGCCCACACCTGCCCAGGCGATGTCGCCGGCGCCGAGCACGACGGGTTTACCGTCGAAGGTCGCCTCGGCCTGTCCCTCCAAGAAGAAGTACGTCTCCTCGAACGGATGATCATGCGGACCCGTAGCACCATCAGGGTCGTACTGCACCATGAACATCGTCGCCAGCTGCGCCCCAAGATCAGAATCAACCATCATCTTGACATTGATCCCGCCATAGACGAGCAGAGCCGTGCGCATGCTCGCGGTGACTTCCAGCAAGTCCTGACTTTGCTTGCTCGGGTCCATCTGCGAGGGTGTGATCTTGCCGAAGTAACGGTTCCGCGGATCCCGTACATCAACATCGACTGCCTGCTCGTCCCTCGGCCCCAGCACGACGAAGGTGTCATCTTGATAGGCAGCTCGGGGCGCCGGCGCCTGCATCTCAGCCCAGCGCGCGGGTTGCTGGCTGAGATTGCGCCAGCGATGCGGCATGGCGATTGGCACTACGCCGTACTCCCCCTCCGAGACCCGGAACGATCCCTCGGCAGTGTCGATCACCAGGGTGCCAGCAACGACGTAGAAGCTCTCCTCAAACGAATGCACGTGCCAGGGGATCTCACCATCCGCATCGAGCTCGCTGATCAAGAACCCAGTGTGCACAGCATGATCATCTTCACCCACTGCCATGCCGCGACGGTAACCGGTCGCCTCACTTGCCCAGCCGGTGCTCGGCGCGACTAGCTCCAATTCACCGGCCGGACGCACCAGGTAGCCTCCGCTCACTGCCGCTTCTCTGCCGTCGCGTCAAGAAGGTAGTCGCGAGACGCCTCCACGTCGGCGCGCGCCTTGTCTACATCGGCAAGCAGCTTGCCGTCACGCTTCTTGACCTGACCTGCGACGACTACGGTGTCGACGTTGGACACGTCGGCGCACAGTACGACCGCGGTGACCGGGTCGATCAGCGGCACCATATTCAACGATTTGGCATCGATGATCACGATGTCGGCCTGCTTGCCTGGTGACAGCGAGCCTGTGCGATCCTCCACCTCTGCCGTGTACGCGCCATCGATGGTTGCTGCCTGAAGCATCTCCCGCGCGGTGAGCACCTCTTTGGGGACCTGCTCATTCGGCTCATACTTCTCAGCGTGCACCCGAGCGCGATCGGCAGCGAATGCCGCCCGCATCTCGGTGAACATGTCGCCCGGAACGCTCGTCACCACATCGACGGACAGGCTGGGCCGGAGTCCCATGCGCAGCGACCGCAGCATCGGCGGCCAACCGTGGCCCATCTGCATCTCCACCTGAGGTGCCACCGATATCTTGCCGCCGGTCTCCTTGACGAGCTGCCATTCTTCGTCGCTGAAGTGACAACAGTGGATGTAGGTGGTATCCGGACCGAGGAGTCCATACTCGTTGAGCTGGTTGATCATGGCGAACCGTCCGGCGAGCCGACCCATCGCCACGTGCACAGTGATCGGAATGTCCAGCTCACGGGCGAGCTGCCACTCCTCTCGTACAACGTCTTCGAGACAGAAGCCGGTCCCGCGTGTCGCCAGGCCCATGGTGAGCAAACCGTCGTCGGAGCTGAAGTACGTGTCGCGTACGCGTCGGACATCATCCCCCGGAATAGCGATCTTGCTCTCGAACCAGTAGTCGGCCAAGGAAAGGTTGGCGCTGCCGTACGCGTACTGCGCGCGAATACCGGTCTCTTGCAGGCCGGCGACGGCCGCATCAGAGTGATCAGGAGTGTTATTGATGTGCGACCAGTCGACCAGCGTGGTGATTCCGGCGTTCAGGCACTCCAGAGAGCCAGCGACGTTGCTGGCGTGCACGTCCTCGGCTCGGTAGACCGGCGCAAAGGTGTCTAAAACCTCGACAAAGTAGTCATCGAGCGTGGCATTGGGCGCGCAGCCACGAATCGCGGCCTCCCAGGTGTGCCGATGCGTATCGACAAAGCCTGGTATCACGATCGAGTCGCTAGCGTCGATCACCTCGGCATCGGCGCTGATGTTCGGCTCAACGGCGACGATCTTGTCGTCTTCGATGAGTACGTCAGCGGTG
>DATDKX010000522.1:0-2567 GCA_036519615.1 Propionibacteriaceae bacterium | reverse complement strand
TCCCACCGCCGTCCTGTGAAACTGTGGACCCGAAGGTACGACGCCTGATGTTTTGGCGATTAGGTCCAGTGCAGTGCGCATGACATCATAGGCTGTTCGAAGCCATCCTTGACTGTAAGTTCCGAGGCGATGGCTGACTCGGGGGAACATGCTGTGGAGTTGGGTGAGTATCTAGACATACTGCGGCGCCGGTGGCTCGGCGTGCTCATCATTGCCCTGATGACGCTTGCGCTCACCTCGGCCGTTACCTTGATCATGCCCAAGAAGTACACCGCTACGACTCAGCTGTTCATTGCGGTTGCCGGCGAGTCCGTGACAGATCTGGCGCAGGGATCAAATTTTACCGAAAAGCAGATGTCCTCGTACGCCGACGTCGCCACGTCGCCACGAGTCCTGACGCCTGTGATACATCAGCTCGGTCTGCGAACCACTCCAAAGAAGCTGGCCGAATCGGTGGAGGCCACTGCGCAAGCAGGCAAGGTGATTCTTGAGATCACGGCGACCGATCCGGACCCGACTCGTGCCGCGGAGATCGCAAACGCTGTCGGCGACGAACTAGCAAAAGCGGCAGGTGACTTGTCACCGCAGAAAGAGAACGGCACCAAAGCGGTGCGGGCGACCACAATCGCAGTGGCTGTAGTGCCGGACAAGCCATCCTTTCCCAATGTTCCTCTAAACCTAGGTGTAGGCCTGATCCTCGGTTTATTACTGGGATTCGGTATTGCGGTGTTGCGGCATGTTTTGGACACTAGGGTCCGCAATGAAGATGACGTTCGCTCCTTGACCGACAGCCCCATCCTCGGCGCGGTTGCGTACAACAAGAATGTGTCCTCGCATCCGGTGATTCTGCGAGACCAGCCGCAAGCTGCTCCATCGGAAGCGGTCCGGCGATTGCGAACGAACCTGCAGTTCATCGATATAGCTAACCGGCCGAAGTCGATTGTGATCAGCTCGTCGATTCCGGGCGAGGGCAAGTCAACGCTGGCAATCAACCTTGCCGTATCTCTAGCGGACACGGGTAGTCGCGTGATCCTCGTAGATGCAGACCTGCGGCAACCCTCGATCGCCGACTATGTGGGTATTGAAGGTCGGGTCGGTCTCACCACAGTGCTGATCGGACGTGCCGCGGTCGAAGATGTCGTACAGCCGCTCGGGACGACAAGCTTGGATCTGTTGCCTGCAGGACAGATCCCCCCCAACCCAAGTGAGCTACTCGGGTCAATGACCATGGCTCTTTTGTTGGAGCGGCTGTCAACCGTCTACGACATGGTGCTGTTGGATAGCCCGCCGTTGCTGCCGGTGACAGATGCGGTTGTGCTCAGCAAGATGGCCGGGGGCGCCTTGGTTGTCGTGGGTGCTGATCGCATTCATCGGCCACAGCTGCAGCAATCCTTGGAATCATTAGAAACGGCCGGAGCGCACATTTTCGGGCTTGTGATGAACAAGATCGCCTCCCGCGAGGCTACCGCGTACGGCTACGGTTACGGATATCCCTCCGCTGTACAAGAGTTCCGAAACTCTCCTCCCGTCCAGCCGCGGCGGCGTTCGAATTTGGATGACACACTCGTCCCCGACCAGCCACGCCGAAACGGTCACAAGGTGGGAGCTAGTCGAGTTCGCTAACACTGTGGTACGACTTCCCGCAGGTCCGGCCTACCGCCATGCCATTCCGTAAAATATCGATTTGTAAGCTTTGCGACTTGCAGAAAATGACCGGTGTCACAAGTCTCGCAGCGTCCCGATCCGCGCGTCGCCGACTAGAGTTTCGCCCATGACGGCGTCCCTGACGAATGTTGAGCAGATCGGCAAACTGAACGCTTCGCCAAACTGAGCCGTCGACAGGGCGGTGATCATAGTAGGCGAGCACCTATGAACCCCGTTGTTGTGGTAGGGGCCGGATTAGCCGGCCTCTCTGCCGCGTGCTACCTCACGGGTCGCGGGTACGACGTCACAGTCGTCGAGCGAGAACAGGTCCCAGGTGGTCGGGCAGGCGTACTCCACCGAGATGGCTTCAGGTTCGATACCGGGCCGACGGTCCTCACCATGCCCGATCTGATCAGTGACGCCATCCGTGCCGCGACTCGAGATCGCAGCGTCGATCTCTGGGAACTGCTACCGATGCGTAGGCTCGATCCGGCGTACCGGGCATGTTTCGCCGACGGCAGCACGATCAACGTGCGCTATGGCCGGGAGGCTATGCAGGATGAGATCGCCCGCACCTGCGGGAGCGTGGACGCCGCCGCTTTCGACGAGTTCGTCGACTGGCTTCGCCAGCTCTATCTCGTGGAGATGCCGAACTTCATCGATCGGAACTTCGACTCTCCGCTCGGGCTGCTCTCGTCGCCCTTGGCTCTGGCTCGGCTGCTGCGGCTCGGCGCTTTCGGGCGGCTCGGCGCGGCGGTGCGCAAAAGGTTTGGCGACCCGCGGCTGCATCGGCTGTTCAGCTTTCAGGCGATGTACGCCGGCCTGGCGCCTGATTCTGCCCTTGCGCTGTACGCGGTGATCACCTACATGGACAGTATCGAGGGGGTGTGGTTTCCCGAGGGCGGCATCTACGCTGTCCCGAC
>DATDKX010000521.1:0-3817 GCA_036519615.1 Propionibacteriaceae bacterium | reverse complement strand
TAAAATGTGAAATCAATGTGGACAAATGATTAATGGAAGGAAAGCGCGAAAGAAACAGTCTTGAAGGGGGTAGGGAATGAGCCCGCGCCCATTCATGACCGGTCGCCTTCCGGCGAAGTACAGCCCTGTCGTCTCTGCGCTAGCCACTCCACGCGACATCGTCGATACGCCGCATAGCCTGCCACACGACGTGCAACGGTCTTCCCGATCTCCTTTGCTCACCAGTTCTTAGAACGCAGTCCCGGCGGGGCACAAAGTCCTATGAGCCTGTTGTGAGCCCCGCAAATTTGTCAGGAATCGTGGTTTGGCGAAGCTCCTCCAGACAACACCGCTCGATTCCCCATGGCGCCGCTGCCAGCCGGTCGGAAATCACTGATCGATGAGGATCTCGTTGAAGGTGCATGACGAACTTATCAACCTTCAGTCCAGGGCGACCGAACCCCACTATAAAAATCTCGACGCGGCCTCGGCCCAGCTCCCCAATGTCGGCCTGTCGCCCAAGCGAATGCTCAAGACCGACTCCTCAAGACAGTCGATCGCATAGACAGTCGCTACCAGCTACAGGACAGGTCGCCGGCACTGTCACGCTAACGACGCCGGCGTCAAGGAGCCGGCCATCGAGGCGAGGACAGTGGCAGTGATCAAGGCGACGCCCGGCCGACTGCCCAGCGGAATGAGCAATGGCCGCCGCGTGGTGTCGTCGGCCTTTCAGCGCTGGGCGACACGTCTCGACCGCCCGGAAGTAGACCCTGACGTTGCCCGTTGCCACGCTAAGCGGCACCACGTCGAGCACGCCGGGCCCCGTAACACCGGTAGGGCGGTCGCGGCATCGCGCTCGGAGAGCGCACAGCACCACGAGCAGCGGTTTTGGACGGCGGCGGTGTCGTACGCCTCGGCAGTAAGAGCCATCGCGTCGGGCTGCCATCTGTGCCACATCGACTGCGCAGGGTCCAACCTTGGGCGTACAACTCTGCCGCATGTTGAACGTCAACGGTGGTGACGGCGGCCGCGCGTTGGCTGCGGCGTGCTTCAGGAGACCGGAGCAAGAAGACAGCAAATCGAACAGCGGTCGCCACGCCGGGCCCTTCGCGGGCCCTAAAGCAGAGTCGATGATGGTGCCTCGCGGTGCGAGGAGGTCAGACCAGAAGGCGCATCCGAGGGGGCTCAAGCAGGCGCACAGATTCCTTGCAAGCTGGTCATGCGAGTTCGATTCTCCTCACCCGCTCCATGGCGTAAGCCATAGTCGGAGCCTCCTTCATCGACACTGATTTGACTCCACCAGCGCTCTGTTAGGGACGTCAGGCCACCGAGATCACCGAGAGCATGTCGAAGGCATCTCTGGATCATGGGACCTTGCACCGTTGTGGCCGTGCGAACCTTGGAGGTTTCTCGTCACTCCTAGGTCAAGTCGGTTGAGCCGCGACGTCGATCGCAGGATGGGAAGGGGTCGGAGATTCCCCCATATCGAGGCGGCCTAGCTCGGCTTGGCCGGGACGAAGCGCTTGACGAAATCGAGCGCAGTCCGCGCAACCTGCTGCCAGCCGTGGTCGATGATGAGCGCGTGGCCACGGTTCGGGATCTTCACGATCTCGGTCACCCCCGGGGTCGCGCCTCTGCCGCTTGTAGGCGGCGTTCGCGATCGCCCACGGCACCATGCGGTCCTGCTCGCCCTCAATGATCAACAGAGGACCGCGGTCGGGGTTCTTAGTGTTCACCTTCGCCTCCGTCCACGGGTTGAAGTTCGCATTGCCCATCTGCATCAAAGAAATCCCAGAGCCGGCAACGTGGAACGTGTCGTAAAGCTCCTTCGCCTCCTTCTCGCCCAGCGCGGGCATACGCAGACGAACGGGCCAAGATCGCCGGCACGTAGATCAGCTCGGCTGCCAGGTCGGGATTGCAGCCCGGCATCCTGACAGCCGCAGGTACCGCTGCCGATGGTCGCCGCTGTCAACCCACACTGGTAACGGCCCTGCTGGGCAGCGCCGTACGGTGCGCGCAAGAATCGAGAAACGAACATGTCAGATGACATTGCTGGTGTGCTTTTTTCATCACCGGAATCGCATCAAGGACATTGCTGACGTCCTCGCCCAGTACGGGTTCACTCGGCTGGCCGACGACTCTGGAGCCGCCCCTCGACACCGGGCTTCGCGCCACGCTTATTACTCGTATTTGCGGATCCGAATCTCGCGCCCGCACCTCGGGACAGCGGCTCGGCGGAGCCTTGAGTGAGCTCGGCACCACCTGGATCAAGATTGGCCAGATGCTGAGCCCACCCTGACTGGTCGGCAACGACCTTGCGGCTGAGCTTGCTCAGTTGCAGTCGAATGTGCCCCCCGACCCCCAAAATGAGTAACATCGCATCCGCCGACAGGTGCACCGAGACATGGACTTTCCCGGACATTCGTAGGCGGTCGCTCGCGTGTGACCCAGGCCGGGCATCCCTGATAAGGCAGCAGCCGGCGATCATCCGCGTTCGCGTCAGGTTTGGGCGCTATTAGATCTTTCAGTGGCGGCGGCTGGTGACCCTCACCGTGCCGCCCGCAGGCCTCGACCAGTGCTGCTCCGGGCCTGCTCGTCTCCAGAAACAATGGTGTCAGGTTTTCGTTTGCGTCGGCGTGCGCGCCGACTCGTACAGCGTGCACGCATGCAAAAACAAAATCTCGCCAGCCGCGTCGGCCTCGGCCATGGCGCCGATGTTGCCGGGCTCGTTGTCGACGACCGCGAAGAGCCGGTAGCCCACATCACGGAACGCGGTGAGCGCCGCTACCCTTCGTCTGCGCCACGCCCTCCTCCCATGCGCGTGGGTTCATGTGCAGCAGCTCCGAGGAGAACTCCACCCGGTACTCCCCGCCCAGTGCGTTAAGCGACTGCAGCGTCTGCGCCCGGAGGTACTCCGGGCGCCCGGTGTTGAGTGCGACGGAGATGTCGGGCTAGATCTGGAACCACCGGATTACGTCTACGCTCTTGATCAATTCCATGCCGCGGCGCAGCAATCCTTGCGATCACGAAAGCCAAAGATGTGCTCTACTGCTCATGCTCACCGCATCCGTATAGCGAAGGCGAACAGCTCACGACGGACGGCACGTACGCCCGAAACCTATCGCATGTGAAGGTGATGATCATCCTCGGTGGCCTGCTACTAAGCGTGCGCCCAGCTGCGCCATGGCGGGTTGCCGGCACCGATGTGGGTGGTCTTTGGTGGCTCGTAGCGTCCGCAGCTGACGAGTTGACCTAATTACCGTGCTCGGGTCTGCGGTGTCCCGGTGCGGCTTGATGGAGGTACATGCCGTCCCTCTGGCTTGGTCCTGCGCGTGCTGCCGGCTGGCTGTGGGTTTTGGTGGAGCCGCTGGTCGAGGCCGCGGGCGGGAGCAGTCGTTGGCTGTCCAGCCGGACCTTCGATTGCCGCTGCTATGCGGCGCTTCACATCGCCGATGGCCTGGAGCGGTTGTTGTGCGGCTCGCCGAGGGTCGGTATTCCATTCTTTGACGAGTGTGAACAGGCTGCAGCGAACCTGCGCTGTCGGCACAGCGAGTTGTGCGTTGATGGCGCTGCTGCCTGGCTCCCAGTGGTGGGATGGTCGGGCGGCGACTATCCGGGTTGCTTCCTGCACAGCATCAGCGGGTGGCAGGTTGGCCATCCGCTCAGCTAATAGTTGTTCGGCTAGCGGTTGGGAGGCTGTCAGGGCTTCGGTGAGCGCTCTGGGTCCTCCGAGTGCGAGCAGGTCGGCTGGGTCGGTGCCTGCCGGAAGCCGAGCGTGGAGGGGATCGAGCCGATAGCTGCTGAGTATCCAGAAGTCACGTTCGGCGGCGATGCGGCC
>DATDKX010000520.1:0-2189 GCA_036519615.1 Propionibacteriaceae bacterium | reverse complement strand
GCGATCATCCCTTCGGGATGGTGGTGGACCAGCCTTTGATCCAGCCGATAAACCGCCCGGTGTTCAGTAGAGGACGGTTCCCCCGGCAGCGGTTGTTGTCGGCGGGCGTCACCGCCTGACGTCGTGGACCGGTGTGACGGTCTGGCTCGGGCCTTCCCAGAAGCCGGGCGGCGTGGCGGTGGGGTTCCAGGTCCTCGCGGGAGGCGGCGCGGCGGCGGAGGGTGTCGCCGGCGTGGTCGGGATGGTGGCCGTGGCCGATCAGAACACCGATGGCCCGGTTGATGGTGGACAGCTCGGACAGCCCGGACACACCGGAAACCAGAGGGCTTGGCGGCACATCGGCATCAAGGGTGATTCTACGATCGTCGTCGACCTTGCCGTGCCGCCGGTCATCGCTTTCTGAACTGCCTGGCTCGGTGGATCGGTCAGTGGAGGTGGGTAGATGGAGGGCCACGATGGGTCGAGGGGGCAACGAGATCGAGGCAAAGAAACTTCTTCGTTGGGCATTCGACGATCCCAGCGGCGAAGACCTCGAGGAGCCCGGCACGTTGGCAGCGATGAAGCCGTCACCATGCGCCAAGCCCTCGGCCCAAGCCAGCCCGCCGCGTGTACGCGAGGTTCGCTATGTCCACGCAGCCTCGGCCAGTTTGCAGCCTGCATGGGTGGACTTGGGTTCTGTCGCCTCGCCGATGGGAATTCCTTTCCTTCGGTGAATGGGCGTTCGGACCTGGCCGGCTCTGTCGCGATGGTCCAGGGCGTTGTTTGAGGCACAGGTGTCGCCGACTGGGACTCAGCGTACGAGCGTGGTCAGTCGTTGATCGAGCGAGGCGCCCCACTGACCGAGGCGATGGATTCCTCCTAGGGCGGCGAGTGAGCGACGAACATCAGGTCGCTTAGGGCTACCAGCACAGCTGAGCTGCTGCGAGGCGAGACACCCAGGGCCGCGCTAGTGTGCATCACATCCGCTACCGTACGGCTCGCAGGCGAACAGGACTTTGGATAGCAGCGGCCCTGACGATCATCTGCATGGTCGCGCTGATCAGCGTTGCAGTCGTCCGTGGATACGCCGTGAGTGGCCCGCAAACGGTCACCGTCATGACGCGCAATATCTACCTCGGCGGAGACATCAACCGCCCGATCCGTGCTGCGTTTGACCGCGCGGGTCGAGACGGCCTGCTTGCCCTGGGTCATGCGAATCATGAGCTGCGCGAGATCGTCGACCGTACCGACTTCAGGACCCGCAGCAGACTGCTCGCCGACGAAATGGCCGCGGCGCGACCCGATCTTCTCGGTCTGCAAGAGGTCGCGCTCTGGCGCCGTGGACCGATGCAGCTGGACCAGATTGGACGACTCAACGCGACGCAGGTCGATTATGACTTTCTGGACACCTTGCTGGCCGATCTGGCCGATCGAGGTGTCCGCTATGAGATCGTCCGCATACAGCAGGAGTCCGACGTGGAGGCCCCCGCATTCACCGGCGATCCCTTCGCCGGCACAGCCGGTTCGGCCGAAGACGTACGCCTGACGGATCGCGATGTGATCTTGGTCCGAAGTGGGGCAGAGATCCGGATTGAGGGCACTGGCGGGAGCAACTACAGCCAGCACCTCGATGTCAACCTTGCGGACACATCATTCCGGTTCGTGCGTGGATATGCCTGGGCTGACGTCGCCGTCGGATCTGGTCACATCCGGTTCGTTACAACCCATCTGGAATCGCAAAGCCCCAAGCTGGCCCGTGCTCAGGCCGGCGAACTGCTCGGTGGATTGGCAAACCTGGGTCAGTCAATAGTGATCACCTGCGATTGCAACTCCAACCCAGCCAGCCCTGCGGCTCATTCCGCCATTCCGATTGGCTCCGGCGGCGCGTACCGGCTGATCACCAACGATCATGGATTCGCCGATCTATGGCTACACCAGGGCCATGCCGGCCTCGGCAACACGGCGTCGCTCGGTGAGCTCGTGAACGATAACTCGGCCGATTTCAGCCGGCGCATAGACCTGGTGCTAGCCAAAGCTGCACCCGCGGCGCAGCTAGTCACCAGCCGAGCGGAGGTTACGGGGGATGAGTCCAACGATCGAGACCCAGTCACCAGGCTGTGGCCATCGGATCACGCGGGCGTTGTGGTACAGCTGCAGATTGGCTGATGATCATGTTTGACGCCCTCTCGCCACAACGGCGCCGCCTGGTA
>DATDKX010000519.1:0-12066 GCA_036519615.1 Propionibacteriaceae bacterium | reverse complement strand
CTGCCACGGTTGAGTCGTGACATCACCGTGCCGATCGGAGTGCCCATAATGTCGGCGATCTCCTTGTACGAGAAGCCTTCGACGTCGGCCAGGTAGACAGCCAGCCGGAAATCAGGAGCCAGCTGCTGCAGCGCTTGTTTCACATCGGTGTCCGGAAGGTTCTCCAGCGCCACCATCTCCGCCGACTTCAGGCCACTCGAAGTATGCGACTCAGCCCTGGCAAGCTGCCAGTCCTCCACGTTCTCTCCGTCGGAGAGCTGCGGCTCGCGCTGCTTCTTTCGGTAAGAGTTGATGTAGGTATTGGTCAGGATCCGATACAGCCACGCCTTGAGGTTCGTGCCCGGGGTGAACTGGTGAAAGGACGCGTACGCCTTTGCGTAGGTCTCCTGAACAACGTCCTCAGCGTCCGCCGGATTACGCGTCATGCGAAGGGCGGCGGCATAGAGCTGATCGAGATACTGCAAGGCATCTTTCTCGAACCGCTCATGTCGCTCGTCAGCTGTCTCGACATGGCCAGCGTCGCTGTTCGGCGCGGCGTTGTTCGGCGTGGGCGCCGAGGCGCCACTGGAGGTGCTAGGCATGCTCATCACGTACGAGAGTAGCGGCGAGGTGCGTAGCATCGACTGAGCGTCGAAGCCATCCGCCAGCAGGGGCATGTGATGTGCAACGCGGTCATGGGATGGTTATTCCCACCACGGCTGCGATGAATCGGCTGACCTCGGTGACGAGCGTCATACGCAGCTCAGCAGGTGTGAACGCTGCCGATTTCCCGATGCGGAAGCTGTGATCTGCTCCCGGCAACTCCACGATTGTGATGCCTGGGGTATCGCCGATGGCGGCGCGGATCTGGTCCGCAGTGCCAAAGCTGTCCTTGCTGCCTTGCAGGACCAGCCGTGGAACGGTGGGCGTCAGGAGCTCCGACACTCGAGATTTCTCAGGCCGGCCGGGGAGATGCTGCGGAAACGCCAGACACACAATTGCCGCAGGATCGGTCTCGGCCGCCGTACGGCACGCCACCCGAGCACCGGCGCTACGACCGCCCACGACAAGTGGATCCCGGGCCCACTCCTGATTGCTAAGCCAGTCGAGTGCCGCAACCCAAGCCTTGTCCAGTTGCGGCGGCTGTGCGCCCACCTTCCGCCCTGCGGTACGCCACGGCTGCTCGAATCGCAGCACGCTGGTCCCAAGGTCGGGCAAGTTGTGAGCCAGCAGTTCAAGATCAGCAGATTCGACGCCGCCACTGGCGCCGTGACCCAGGACCAAAATCGAGCTTGGCTGGTCAGCAAGATCAAGGAAAAACCTGCCCGGTCCTTGCGGCGTATCCACCGGGACGACAGTCGAGGCCATGATCAGATCAAGGTCTCCTGATCATGGTGTTGGTCCGGTTCGCTGGCAAGGGGCTCAACGAGCGAAGGATTGTTGTTCTCAACCCTATTGACGTCGATGGAGACCGCGTACGCCTCCAAGACCGACGCCTCCGTGACCTCGAGAAGTTCCAGTGCGCGTTCCGGATCGGTGATCTGCGGGTCCAGCCATGCGTCGATGGCGTCACGGGTGATCACCATTGGCATTCGATCATGGATGTGCCCCGCGGCGTCGGTTGCTTCGGTGGTGATCACAGAGCAGGTGCGCAACCAGGCCGAGTCGTCCTCGGGAGGCTTGCGCGGGTCGCGCCAGATCTCGTAAATGCCTGCCATGACGAGCAGACCACCGTCGCCTCGATGGATGAAGAAAGGCTGCTTGCGGGTCTTGCCTCTGCCGCGTCCGCTGGCCTGTTGTTCGGCGGCGTACCACTCATAGAAGCCATCGGCCGGCAAGATGCAGCGGCGGGCGCTGAAGGCACGCCGGAACGCCGGCTTCTCGGCGACTGTTTCGAGCCGCGCATTGATCATTCGCGAACCGATCGAAGGGTCCTTCGCCCACGACGGAACCAGCCCCCAAACCAACGGTGCGAGCCGACGCCGTACCTCGCCGGTGTCTTTGACCCGACGCTCGAAGATGGCAGGCACCGCCACTGTCGGAGCAACGTTGTAGTCCGGCCCGGGCAAACCGTCGAACAGGTCGTCGACCTCGAACTCCTCCATCAGGTCCTGCGGGCTGGCGGAGGTTGCATAGCGTCCGCACATGGTTTCGAGCGTATCCGCGGTCTCTGACCAAACTCCTGGCATCGGGAAACAACGACACTGTGAATCGATTCACTGCTGTCTTTCGCGACTACTTTCGTTCGAAGTGGCCCCCCTGTTGGGATGAAGCAGCTCAGTCAGGGTAGGAATATTCCATGAGCTTGCTGCGCGCTATTCCTCGGACCATGCTGGCCTCCTACTTCGTCGCGGCGGGAATCAAGGCGATCCGTGATCCCGAATCGCTCGTCCCAGCCGCCGAGCCTCTCGTTGATCGTGTCGTACCGCTCGTCAAGGAGTACACGCCCGAACAGGTGGCCGGGTACGTGCCCGAGAACACCGTCACACTGGTGCGCCTCACTGGCATCGCTGAAGTGTTGGGTGGCGCTGCTCTTGCGACTGGCAAGGGCCGCCGTTTAGGGGCGTTGCTGCTGGCTGGTTCGCTCATCCCGAGCACCATCGCCAAGCACCCCTTCTGGACGGTGCAAGACCCTGAAGCGCGGGCTCAGGACCGCAGCCACTTTCTGAAGAACATGAGCTTGCTTGGCGGAGTGCTGCTCGCCGCTCAAGACACCGAGGGCAAGCCCAGCCTGGTCTGGCGCGCCAGAAAGGGCGGAGAAACGATTGCCAAGGAAACCCGTAAGGCGTCCAAGAAGCTCACCAAAGGCAGCAGCAATGTTGCCGACACCGCCACCGAGCTGGCGGAGGGAGCCGTAGCTACCGGCCTTGCGCTGGTCGAGGCCCTCGGAGACTCCTCTCGCAAGGTGCGGCGGCAGGCAGCGAGGCAGTTGAAGGAAGCGAAGGCTGTGGCCGCACACACGGCTGAGGAAGCCCAAGAGGCCGCAGCCAAGGCAGCCAAGAGGGCCAAGAAGGAAGCGAAGAAGCAGGCCAAGGTCATTTCCAAGAAGACCAAGAAGCAGGCCAAGGTCATTTCCAAGAAGGCCAAGAAGCTCGGCGAGAACGTTCACCTTGGCGAAAACTGACTTCCCTATTACCGACTTGTCAGCGTCGCCGAGTGCTATAGCACTGTAAGACGCTGACAAGTCGGCACTTGGTGGACGGTGGCGCCTAGGATCTGAGGAGTGTCTGAACTTCGACAATGGGCCGCGCCTGAAGCGCCCGCACCGATCACCGCAACAGTTGTCCTTCCCGCATCCAAATCTGAGACCAATCGAGCATTGGTCTTGGCCGCGCTGGCCAGCGGTCCGTCAGTGATCACCGGCGGGTTGGAAGCCCGTGATACCCAACTGATGCGGGACGCGTTGCGCACTCTCGGCGTACGCATCGAAGAAAGCGGCCAGCAGTGGCAGGTCAACCCTCCTCGGTCGTTTGCGGCCGGCGGCACCATCGATTGCGGACTTGCCGGCACGGTGATGCGCTTTGTCCCACCAGTTGCGGCCTTGGCCGACGGTACGGTGCGATTTGACGGCGACCAGCAGGCGTACGCGCGCCCCATGGCACCTCTGCTGGGGGCGCTGAAACTCCTCGGCGCCAGGGTCGACGGCAATGGCTATTCGCTGCCGTTCAACCTCACCGGCAATCCGCGGCTATCAGGTGGCGATATCACCGTCGACGCCTCCGACTCCAGCCAATTTCTCAGCGGCCTGCTACTGGCCGGCGCCCGATACGCCAATGGCATCGACATCCAGCACATTGGAGGTGAGATTCCCTCCCGTCCGCACGTCCAGATGACCCTGGCCATGCTGCGGGCCCGAGGCGTCGAGATCAATGACACAGTGCCGGACCGCTGGGTCGTTACTCCGGGCGCTATCCAGCCGCTTGATGTCACTATTGAGCCTGATCTGTCCAATGCGGCACCGTTTCTCGCCGCGGCAGCCATCACTGGCGGTACAGTCACCATCCCCAATTGGCCCGCCAGGACTCTGCAACCCGGCGATGCGATCCGGGAGATCCTGCAGGACTTTGGCGTCCGCGTAGATCTCGACGGCAGCAACCTTGAAGTTCAAGGCACCGATCAGCTACATGCAGTTGATCTTGATCTGAGTGAGTCGGCGGAATTGACACCGGTAGTGGCGGCGCTGGCCGCCCTCGCCGATGACACCAGCCATTTGCGAGGCATCGCCCACATCCGCGGCCACGAGACCGATCGGTTGGCTGCACTCGAGACAGAACTGGATCGGCTTGGGTCTCATGTGAGACAGACCCACGACGGACTGATCATCCACCCGAGGATCCTTGGTGGTGATCTTTGGCACACTTACGCTGATCATCGGATGGCGCAAGCCGGAGCACTGCTCGGCCTGCTGGTTCCCGAGGTCGTCCTGGACGACATCAGCTGCACAAGCAAAACAATGCCGGAGTTCGAACAGCTCTGGATGAAGATGATCGATGATTCGGTGCAGGCGGCAGCAGGCGAGGCGATCCGTCAGTGACCTACGCCGGCCGGCGTGGCGACGACTACGAGGCGTTCGATCGTCCGGGGCGGCGCAGCAGCAGGCCGCGCACCAAAGATCGACCCGACTACGCCGATGCCGAGACGGGCATGGTGATCACCGTCGATCGGGGCCGGTATCGGGTTTTGATCTCTGACAAGGAAGTCACCGCCACCAAGGCGCGTCAGCTGGGCCGCAAGGGTGTCATCGTGGGCGATCGGGTCGGCGTCGTCGGCGACACTTCGGGCGCGGAGGGAACGCTGGCACGCATCGTCGAGGTCGCGGATCGAGAGACAGTCTTACGGCGCACAGCCGATGATGATGACCCGTACGAGCGACCAATTGTTGCCAACGCCGACCAGCTCGTGATTGTGACCGCACTCGCTGATCCACCGCCGCGTGTTGGCATGATCGACCGCCTTCTGGTCGCCGGCTACGACGCTGGAATCCAACCGCTGCTCTGCCTCACCAAGGCCGATCTCGCGTCACCCGACGAGCTCATCGCGCAGTACGAGCCGCTCGGTGTCTCGGTGCAGGTCACCTACCCTGGTAGCGATCTGGATCCGCTACGCGAATGGCTTCGCGGCCACCGGAGCGTTTTCGTCGGCCATTCAGGTGTCGGGAAGTCCACCTTGGTCAACGCCTTGATTCCCGGTGCTCGCCGGGCGATTGGCGAGGTCAGTGCGGCCGGACGTGGCAGGCATATCTCCTCCTCTGCCATCGCACTGCGACTGCCGGAATCCAGTGACCTCCCCCGCGCTGAACCAAACTTCTCGGGGGCGCGCGGGGGGGTCGTCCCCCCCGCTCGACAGGGCTGGGTTATTGACACGCCCGGCGTGCGCTCGTTCGGCCTCAGCCACGTCAGCCGAGCTCGAATCATCGCCGCCTTCGATGACCTCCGCGCAATTGCTGAGAACTGCCCGCGCGGTTGCCGGCATGACGACACAGCCCCTGAGTGTGCGTTGGACGTTGCCGTGGCGAGTGGTCAGCTCGCACCAAGCCGGCTTGAGTCTTTCCGCCGGATGCTCGGCTCCGGCCAGTAGCGTAGGCACATGCCCGTCCCCGACGCCGTGCGAACAGGGCCCGACGATGCGCTCCTTCGAGGTCTGACTGACGACCTTCGGCTGGCTCATCTGCTCGCCGATGATGCCGACTCCATCACTATGAGCCGCTTCAAATCGCTCGATCTGCATGTCACCTCCAAACCGGACCTCACGCCGGTTTCCGACGCCGACACGGCGGCTGAGCAGGCCATCCGTCGTACGCTCGGTCGGGCTCGACCACGCGATGCGGTGCATGGCGAAGAAATGGCCGATACGGGTTGGGGTCCGCGGCGGTGGGTGCTCGACCCGATCGACGGCACCAAGAATTTCGTACGCGGTGTGCCGGTGTGGGCGACACTGATCGCTCTGATGATCAACGAACAGCCAGCAGTTGGCGTTGTGAGCGCCCCGGCGCTAGGCCGCCGCTGGTGGGCGAGCCTGGGCGGCGGCGCGTACGCGGGCAAATCGTTGATGTCGGCGAGTCCGATTCATGTTTCGGACATTGCCAGTGTTGAGGACGCCTCGCTGAGTTATGCCTCGATCTCTGCTTGGGTGGAAGCCCACCAAGGGCAGCAGTTCGTGGACCTTCTCCGCCGCTGCTGGCGGACGCGCGCCTATGGGGACTTCTGGTCTTACATGCTGCTTGCCGAGGGTGGCGTCGACATTGCCTGCGAGCCGCAGCTGAGGCTGTATGACATGGCGGCATGCTCGATCATCGTGACCGAGGCGGGCGGGAAGTTCACTGATCTTGATGGCCGGCCTGGGCCCCACGGAGCTGGCGCCTACGCCACCAATGGTCGACTACATAACGCTGTGCTGAGCCAGCTTGCCCTCGACGATGCCGGCGATGATCATGGTGACGATGATGATCATGACCGATGATCGTACTTAGGCGTCCGAACTCGGCACGGCGGCCAGAGCCTCAATCTCAATCAGAGCGCCAGGAACAGCGAGACCGCTTACTATCCCAGCAGTGATCGCCGGCGGGTTGGGCCGCTGACCCCAGACCTCCATAAAGGCAGCAAAACCCTCTTGCAGCGACGCACCATCCTTGATCAAGAGCGACCATCGAACGATGTGCTCCGCACTGGCGTCTGCTGCCCTGAGACAGGCCTGCAGGTTGTGGAGCGCCTGACGGGTCTGGCCAGCGATGTCGTCGGACACCACTCGACCGGATTTATCGACGCCATTCTGGCCACCGATCACCACAAGATCATGGCCAGCCGGGATGCGCACTGCCTGAGTGAACGCTGGATTGACATGAAGCTCTGGCGGATTGAGGTAGCTGACTGTATTCATGCTCAAGACACTAGGACAGAATGGCGCCCATGGACCTGACGCACCGCTTCAGCGTGCCCGCCGGTGTACATGAGGCTTGGAACGCCTTCAACGATGTCGAGCAACTGGCTCCTTGCTTCCCCGGCGCGACCATCACCAACGTGCAGGATGATGAGTTCACCGGCGAACTAAAGATCAAGTTGGGGCCGGCTGCCCTGGACTACAACGGGTCGGGGCGCTACCTGGAGCGCAATGAGACAGAGCATCGGGTACTTATCGAGGCCAATGGCAACGACAGCCGACGGAAGGGCACCGCTGCCGTCACGATGACGGCATCATTCACCCAGAACGGTGCCAACACTGATGTGGAGGTGCTGACCAACCTGGCAATCACCGGGAAGCCGGCTCAGTTCGGCGAGGAGGTGATCGCCGACGTCAGCGAGAAGTTGCTGGACCAGTTCGTGGACTGCATATCCGGGCGCTTCGCTGAGGGCCTCGGCGAAGCCCATGCGGTCTCGGCAGAGTCCAGCGTTGCCGCAGCTGCCGCGGCAATTGACCGGGCCGACATGTTTGCCGGATTGGACGAAGCAAGTGCGGTTACTGGATTCGACGAGGCGGACACCGAGCAGACCATTGAACTGGAGGCGGTCGCCGCTGAAGAGACGGCAGCAATCGGTTCGGCTACCAACCTCGGCGCGCCTGGGCCCGTAGCTGCCTCCACTCAGCCCCAGCCAACAGCATCCGAATCTGTTTCATCGACGGCTCGCGGAGCTTCCGAACAACCTCGCTACACCGCGCCGCAGCGACGTACTGGCGAGAGCACCCTCGACGTGCTGCGCACGGTCGTGCCGGTGCTTGTGAAGCGGTACGGTCCGGTTCTTGCCGTCTTCGGCCTGCTGCTGTTTATCGTGATCAAGATCGTACGACGCAAGTCTTGATCCATTAGTGGACGCCGATGTCTACGCAGTCACGGTCTGCGTACTGATCCAGCGCGGTGACACCTGGCTGCTTGTCGTCCGCGCTCCGGATGTGGCGTACGCGCCGAACATGATCGGAATGATCGGCGGCCATGTCGAGGTCACTCGTCCACTTGCCGACGTGCTCGAGGCGACTGCCCGACGCGAGGTCACCGAAGAAGTCGGACTTGATCTTTCTCAGCTGACGCTGCGGTATCTGGAGTCGGAATTCTTTATTACTGATCGCGGCGAACGCCAGATCACGGTGACTTTTACAGCTCAGGCGCCGTCGTGGATCGAGCCCTATGTCAGTGCGGCGGATGAGTTGGTCGAGGTCGGCTGGTGGACCCTCGCTGATCTTGAGGCCGATTCACGCTGCCCGTCGTGGCTACCTGCGTTGATTCGCCGGGCCGCCGTCGCATCCTGACAGGCATCGGATCGCGCTTCAAAGCGCGATTCGCGTGGAGCGAGCGCCAGCGAGCGGAGCAATCAAACTACGATCCGTAGGCGTACTGTCTCCGGCATGCTCTGCAGCTTGTCGATCAGTTCAGCGGTCAGGCCTCCCGCGATATCAGTGATCACATAACCTAGCTCCCCGCGTGTCGAGAGCACCTGGCCTTCGATGTTGACCTGAGCGTTGGCTAACAACCCGTTCACGGTGGCAAGGACCCCGGGAACGTTCTGGTGGACATGCAGCAGACGACTACGCCCGGCAACCCTGCTATCGGTTTGCACCTGAGGGAGGTTGACCGACATTGTGGTGTGCCCGCTGTCGACGAAGTCGCGCAGCTTGCCGGCCACGAACCGGCCGATATCGGTCTGCGCCTCCTCGGTCGAACCGCCGATGTGCGGTGTCAAGATCACGTTCGGCAGGCCTTGCAGGCTGTTGGTGAAGAGATCTCCGGCATTGTTCGGCTCAGCAGCGAAGACGTCTAGTGCCGCGCCGGCAATGTGTCCGCTGAGCAGCTGCTCCCGCAGCGCCTCATGATCGACGACGAAACCGCGGCACAGGTTGAGAAACAGGCTGCGCCGCCGCATTTTGGCGAATTGCTCGGCGCCGAACAGGCCGGCGTTGCCGGGTCGCCCGTCCACATGCAGGGTGACAGTCTCGGCTACCTCTAGCAGTTCGTCGAGAGTTTCGCAGCGCCGAGCATTGCCGAGTGCGAGCTTGTCGGCGATGTCGTAGAAGTAGACCCGCATGCCAATCGATTCGGCGACGACCGACAACTGGCTGCCGATGTTGCCGTAACCGACGATGCCCAGCGTTCGGCCTCGTACCTCATGCGCACCTTTGGCCGACTTATCCCAGATACCGGCGTGCATCTTCGCATTCTTGTCAGTCAGATGCCGTGCTAGCGCGATGATCTCGGCGATAACGAGTTCCACGACACTGCGGGTGTTGGAGAAGGGTGCATTGAAGACGGGGATACCCCGGCTGGCCGCTGCAGGGAGATCTATCTGGTTGGTACCAATGCAAAACGCACCGATCGCCTGCAAGTCAGGAGTGGAGTCGAGAACGGTCTTGGTCACATTTGTCTTGGAGCGAATGCCCAGCAGCTGCACTCCGTTTAGAGCAGCAATCAGTTCGGCTTCATCGAGCGCTCCCTTGTCGGTTTCGACCTCGATCTCACGCTCGGTGAGCAGCCGGACGCCCTCAGGATGGATGTTTTCCAGCAGTAACGCCTTCATGGTTCCTCATTGGTGAATGGGCCGAATGCAGCCACCAGTGTAGGAATCATGATGGTGCTGCTAAACCGATATCTCAGCCAACAGCGGAAGGCGCCAGCTCGGTATAGCTCTTCCAGGCACCGCGCCCGGTCGCAGCGAGCATCGCGTCAAGACACGCATCGGCGAATACGTCGGCCGCCCCGGCTAGCAGTGTGTTGAAGGCAAACAGCCACTGCAACGGATCCAGCGCGACTGGTCGATGCGATGAAGCGAGGCAGAACACCGTGTCGCCGTCCAGCATCGAGTGGATCGGCCGTATGGCGCGGGCCATCCCGTCATGCGCTACCGCGGCAAGCTTGCTGGCCTGGGCCTTCGACACGATCGCATCTGTCAAGATCACGCCAATGGTTGTGGCATACGACGCTTGGGCTTCAGCGTAGGCATTCGCCAGCGCCACTCGTTCAAGATCAGTTGGCGTTGCGAGCAGCTGTCCTTGATCAGCCCACAACCGGCCAGTAGCCGGGTTAACGGCTGATCCCGCTGCGTTTACCACCACCGCCGCTGCAACAGAGATCCCCGAGCTCAGTTGCTTTTCCGCGTAACCAAAGCCCCCTTTGATCCCGCCGCAGAGCGCACCCGTGCCCGCACCAACGCAGCCAGTCGCAGGTTGGTCACTGGTAGCCGCCGCCATCGCGAGCGCTCCGAACTCATCTGTGGGTCGATTGCCGAAGACGCCGCCTCTGCCGAGATCGAAGAGCACCGCTGCCGGCACGATGGGGACGACTTGATGAGGTTCGACGCCGACTGGGAATCCGATGCCGGCGCCCTCGAGAGCGGACATGACGCCGTTCGCCGCGGCCAGTCCGTAGGCGCTGCCGCCGGTAAGCACGACCGCATGCACCCGCTCAATGGTGGTCGCAGGATGCAACAGGTCGGTTTCTCGGGTTCCCGGACCGCCGCCGCGTACATCCACACCCCCGACTGCACCTTCGCGGGCAAGTACAACTGTGGTACCGGTCAGCCAGCCGTCGCCGTCTGCGGTGTGGTGGCCGATCTCAAATCCCTCGATCACCAGCTCATTCTGCCGAGTTGTCAGACACCAGTTGACCTCTAGGTCAAGCACGTTCTGACAAGTCGGTGATCAGACGGCGAAGTGGGTCCCGGTGAAGGAGCCTGGGAGTGTGGCACCGCGTGCCAGGGTGGCGTGACCGTTGCCTTTGTAGAGCACCAGGCGGCCGTCGTTGGTACGGGCGATGACATCCGCGTAGTGATCGCCGTCGAAGTCCCCGACCGAGGTAATGCTCGAGATGTCCGACCAGCCAGTGGCCAGCGTTACCGGTGCGGCGAAGCCACCCTTGATTCCCTTGTGCAGCAGCAAGTGATCACCGACCAGGCTGATCAAGTCGGGTCTTTTGTCACCGTTGAAGTCGCCGGGCGCACGTAGCCAGGAATGATCTTGCCAGCCACTGCTGATCAACTTCCGACTGGCTCGTCCCGACTTGCCATTGCCGTAGTAGAGCCACAGGTTGCCCGCTTGGGTGATCACAGCCAAGTCGGGATGGCCGTCCGCATTAGCGTCGCCGATGCTCGTCATGGCACGGATATTGGACCCGAAGCCAATGCTCACTCCCCTAGCCAGCTGGCCCGTGCGCGTGCCGCGCCAAAGATAGATCTTCCCCGTGGGAGTGCGGACCAGCACGTCCTGGTACCCGTCCCCGTTCCAGTCGCCGGCATTGACGACATGGGTGTACGGGCCGACGTTCGCGGCGATGGTGACCGGCTGCTGGAGCCGGCCTTTCACGACGGGATACCGCTGGAGTGCGCCTGCCGGTCCGACCAGGAGCAAGTCCACGGCAGAGCCAGATTCATAGCGGCGTGGGAAGGTCGCGTACGCCGCGCTCGGCTTGTAGACCACTGCGGTCGGCGCCAGCTTGGGCGACGACGTGCGACTCCCGGCGATCATGTAAAGCGATGACCGCAGACCGAACATGTACTGGAAAGTGGTCCCAGACACTGTCGCGGTCCGCGAGCTCCCGATGATCTTGATCGTCTTGACCCGGCCGCCCCAGGCGCCGGCGCCGTCGCGGCTGGTGATCTCCAATTGCTTGACGTTCCCCACTGAAGGCCAGGCCCGACCAATACGGCTCGCGGTGATCTTCCGCGTCCAGGCTTGAGACTTGATCACCCCGTCGTACGGATCGCGATGCGCGGCAAGGTAGGGGTAGTCGCCCTTGGCGCTATTGCCACCGTTGGACGACGCGAATTGGGTAAGCGCTACTTTGCCCCGGTAGGTGACTATCTTGCCGGCCGTCGCCTTCACTGCCGCGTTGCCAGCAGAGGTCTCCCGCCCTACTCCACCGTAGACCTGACAGGCGGTGGTGTCGCAGATGTCGAATCCGGAGTAGTTGCCGAAGTCTCGCAGCCGCACCGCGTACGAGCGTGCTGCGACTGCCTGCGCCCGAACGGCGTCGGCCGCCCACGAGGTGGGCACCTCGGCCGGCACGACGCCCTTGACATAGTCCTCCAGCAGCACGTTGTTGATCGTGCGGCCGCCGGCTCCCCTCTTGATCAACGCGACGCTGCCCCGGTAGGACCGCACAGAGCCGTT
>DATDKX010000518.1:0-5204 GCA_036519615.1 Propionibacteriaceae bacterium | reverse complement strand
GCTCGTGCGGCGCCGGTCTGAATCGAGCGCCGCGGCACGATCACTGCGGCAATGGCCACTGCTGATTGTGGTGATCGGAGTCGTCGCCGGCCTGGTGGTCAGCTTCCTGGGCGAATCCACCTGGCGCCTCGGCTGCCTGCTTATCGGCGCTTCCTTAGGCATCGGGGCGGTGGAACGGATCGTGTTGCCGAGTCGTGACGCTGGATTGCTTCAGGTGCGTACCAAGGCCTTCGACGTCACCGTGCTGGCGGTCGGAGCAGTGGCGATCATCGCACTAGCCATCGTCGTACCCGAGGGCCGCTGAGCCGCAATAGCGGCTAACCAATACTCAGCGCCATGCTCAGGCCAATGGGTGCTCAGGCCAACGCTCAACCCTGACTTGCCGCGATGGCCGCAATGATAATCCAGAAGATGATCACCAGGGCAATGGATACGATGGCGATGATCGTAAACACTTTGCCTAGCATGCGGCCAATGCTGATGTTCTGCTCATTGGTGTAGTGCACGCCCGACGCCTGAATTTCCGCCCTGGCCTTGTTGCCCAAGTACCAGGCAATAGGGGCGAATATCGTGATGAAGATGCCGAGGATCCCAAAGATCAGGATCATGGTTCCCTGCGGGTGCTCCTGTGGCGGCGCTCCGTACGGCTGACCGTAGGGCATCGGCGATTGTTGGCTATATGGCGTCGGCTGCCCGGCGGGCTGCTGATACTGCCCGGACGGCGGGTAAGGAGGCTGAGGGCTCGGCTGGGCCGGGGGCTGCTGCTCTTCGTACGGATTGGTCATGGGCCCATTGTTACCTACGCCCGTCCCCCGCGGCGCAGCCGACCGGTCCAGCCGGTGGATCATCACAGGCCGCTCAGCCTGACCGCGAAAATAAGATCAAACAAGAGCCACAGCACGAAGGCAATGCCGAGGCCGACGAGAGCAATGATCGTGACGATCTTGCCGAGAATTCGGCCAGTGTTGATATTCGACTCGTTGAAGTATCGGATGCCCGTGGCCTGCATTTCTTTCATCGCGTTCGCACCCATGTACCGGGGCGTTCCAGGGTGATTTTGTTCAGCCTGTCAAAAGTTGGCATTGGAGATGCCAGCGATGATGGCCAGCACAATGAATAGCGTCGCGAGAACGCAGATCGATACTCCGATAATGCCGGTGACAAGTCCCGCGATGGCCTGAGAGCGGCCGGTGTAGCGGCCCGGCTGCGCGTCGATCTCGTTCTTTACGCGACGACCGACAACGATGCCGCCAATCCCTACCAGGCCTCCGATGATGCAGCTGAATCCCAAGACAGTGCCGAGGATGCCGAGAATGAGAGCCAGCGCCGCCTGCGGGTGGGGTGTGGCGGTCGGGGTTGGGGTTGGCGCCGCGCCGTACGGGCTCACCCCGCCGAAGCTGGTCTGGTACGGGTTTGCCTCGTAGGGATTGCTGGTCTGGTACGGGTTGGCTTCGTAGGGATTGCCGTAAGGCGACTCGCCGTATGGCTGGCCGGGATCGCCGTAGGTCGGCATCGGCTGAGAGTTCAAGCCGGGTCCGGTGTACATCGAGTCCGCGCTGGAGCTGCCATAGGCACCACCCGCCGGCCTGCCGTACGGATCGAGGGCAGGCCCTTCGTATGGGTCGCCGGCAGGATAGGACGGCCAGTCACCCGAGTATTGATCGTTCGATTCGCCACCGGGGGGTTGGTACGGCGGCGTACCTTCGTCAGGGCCGGAATCGGAGCGGAGCCCGTCTGCGGGACTCGATCCCTCGCGGCTGAACGGATTCGGTTGCTGGCTTTCAGTCATGGCAACAAGTGTTACGCAGGATGGGTTACCTAACCTCTCGCTAGCCGATAAGACCGAGTGCTCGGACCGCGTCACGCTCCTCTTCCAGCTCCGCGACGCTTATGTCGATCTTGCCGCGGGAGAAGTCGTTGATCTCCAAACCATCGACGATGTGGTAGCCGCCACCGGATGTGGTGCACGGGAACGAGCAGATGAGATCTTCGGGAATCTTGTAGGACCCGTCGGATGGTACCGACATCGACACCCAATCACCTTCCGGCGTCCCGAGCACCCAATCGCGCATATGGTCAATAGTCGCGTTGGCGGCACTTCCCGCGGAACTTGCGCCCCTTGCTTCGATCACTGCCGCGCCGCGCTTTTGCACGGTGGGCAGGAAGGTGGAGTCCAGCCATTCCTGATCGTTGATCAACTCGGCGGCGTTTTGCCCGCGTACCAACGCATTGAACAGATCCGGGTACTGGGTTGTGGAGTGGTTGCCCCAGATCGTCAGGTGGGTGATGTCAGTGACGCTGGTCCCTGTCTTGGCTGCCAGCTGAGCCTTGGCTCGGTTGTGGTCTAGGCGGGTAAGCGCATTGAACCGCTCGGCGGGGATGTCGGGCGCGTTGCTCATGGCGATCAGGGCGTTGGTGTTGGCAGGGTTTCCGGTTACCAGCACCTTGATGTCGTCGGCAGCGTGGGAATTGAGAGACTGCCCTTGCGGCTTGAAGATCCCACCGTTTGCTTCCAGCAGATCCCTGCGCTCCATGCCCTTACTGCGGGGGCGCGCGCCGACGAGGCAGGCGAGGTTGGCCCCTTCGAAGATCGTGTCAGGGTCGTCTCCGATCTCGACGTTGCTCAGCAAGGGGAAAGCACAATCCTCAAGCTCCATCACCACACCTTCTAGCGCCTTGAGTGCTGGTGTGATTTCGAGGAGGCGTAGCTCCAGCGGCTGATCTGGGCCGAGCATTGCACCGCTGGCAATCCGGAACACCAGGCTGTAGCCGATTTGGCCGGCGGCGCCAGTGACAGCGATCTTTACGGGTGTGCTCACGAACTCTCCTCCGAGCTGAGCGGGGCAGGTACCTGGTGATCGCTCGCGCAATGCCGAGGCTCGCGATCACGAGGAATACGTAGGGTGACGCTAGCAAGGCCATGCAGCACTGGCACGGTGAGGTCTGTGGTGGATCTCAGTGATGAGGTAGACCCGGTCGCCGCTGTCGCAGCCGCGCTCCGAGGACGACACGGCACCAGTTGGATCGGGGTTGACGGGAAGGGTGCGACTGGCAAGACCATGCTGGCCGCTCGAATTGCGGCGGCCCTGCCCGGGTCGGTGGTCGTACACATCGACGACTTCGCTCGCCCTGATGTCCGCGGGTGGGAACGAGGTCGGTTCGTTCATCAGGTACTGGAGCCGCTGCTTGCCGGGCGACCAGGCCGGTATCAGCGTTGGGACTTCGTCCGGAACGTCGGCGCGGAATGGCGCACCGTCCCGCCTGGGGTTCCGGTCGTCGTCGAGGGGGTTTCATCTACCGACGTACGGCTGGGGGTTCCATGGGACTTCACGATCTGGATCGAGGTGCCGTACGAGATCCGGTTGGCACGCGCCCGTGAGCGAGACGGGCCCGAGATGATGGAACTCTGGCTGACCGACTGGATGCCGAGTGAAGACGCGTACGAGCAAGAACAGCGACCTCAGGATCGAGTTGACCTGATCTACCGGCCGCCGTGGGCGGTGTGAGTCCGTCAAGGCTCCGCGTAGTCGTTCGATAGGTTGGCGGCATGGCGAAGATCAAGGTCGAGGGCACCGTCGTCGAACTCGACGGCGACGAGATGACGCGCATTATTTGGCAGTTCATCAAGGACCGGCTCATCCATCCCTATCTCGATGTGAACCTGGACTACTACGACCTCGGCATTACTCATCGCGATGAGACCGACGACCAGGTGACGGTCGACGCCGCGAATGCGATCAAGAAGCATGGTGTCGGTGTGAAGTGCGCGACGATTACTCCAGATGAGGCGCGGGTGAAGGAGTTCAATCTCAAAAAGATGTGGACCTCACCCAATGGCACTATTCGCAACATTTTGGGCGGCGTAGTGTTCCGGGAGCCGATCATCATCTCGAACATTCCGCGCTTGGTGCGCAATTGGACCAAGCCGATCGTGATCGGCCGTCACGCGCATGGCGACCAGTACAAGGCGACCAACTTCAAGGTGCCCGGTGCAGGTCAGCTGACGATCACCTTTACTCCTGAGGATGGCGGCGAGCCGATCCAGCATGTGGTGGCGAACTACCCCGCCGGTGGTGGGGTGGCTTTGGGCATGTACAACTTCAATGCCTCGATTGCCGACTTCGCACATGCCTGCTTCGCGTACGGGTTGGAGCGGGGATATCCGGTCTATCTGTCGACCAAGAACACGATCTTGAAGGCCTACGACGGAGCCTTCAAAGACATCTTCGCCGAGATCTATGCCAATGAGTACGAGGCTGACTTCAAGGCCGCGGGCTTGACGTACGAACACCGATTGATCGATGACATGGTGGCCGCATCACTGAAGTGGGGCGGCGGTTACCTCTGGGCGTGCAAGAACTACGACGGCGACGTGCAATCCGATACGGTCGCCCAGGGCTTCGGCTCGCTGGGCCTCATGACGAGCGTGCTGATGACTCCGGACGGGAAGACGGTCGAGGCTGAGGCTGCGCACGGTACGGTCACCCGGCATTACCGGCAATATCAGCAGGGCAAGCCGACCTCGACGAACCCCATCGCCTCCATCTATGCCTGGACTGGCGGACTCAAGCACCGCGGCAAACTCGACAACACTCCCGAGGTGATCAAGTTCGGCGAAACTCTGGAGGATGTGGTGGTGAAGTCGGTCGAGGACGGCGCAATGACCAAGGATCTAGCCACGCTGATCGGTCCCGATCAGTCCTGGCTCACCACCGAGGAGTTCCTCGACACCCTCGACAAGAATCTCACCGCCCGCCTCTCCTGACTCCTTCACCAGGACTCCCTTACACGCCGACTTGTCAGAATCTCAGCACCAAATATGGTGCTGAGATTCGGACAACTCAGAAACGTTGGATGAGTCATCCACAGATTCCCCTCCGCTAGGTTCCGCGCCCGCCCAAGCCATTCAGAATCGGCGCCGTGTACCCCGCTACAGATGGAATACCTGAGCTGAGCCGCATGGCTCGACTGCAAAACGGTGTCCTGCATCGCGACCAGTGTCGTGCCATTGGCCTGCATCGCTCCTACGTCCGAAATCAGCTAGATGCCCAGCGATGGACTGCCTGGGGCGACAAGCTGCTTCTTCTTCGAAACGCTCCGCCGAGCCGTCGACAGCTGATGTGGATCGCAGTCCTTGACGCGAGCCCTATCGCGGCTTTGTGCAGTCACACTTCTTTGGAATTGGCTGGTTTCAAGCCCATTGC
>DATDKX010000517.1:0-6745 GCA_036519615.1 Propionibacteriaceae bacterium | reverse complement strand
CGCAGGGTCTCCACCGTTTGAGCGAGCTGCGTCGTAGTCGTGACGTACGCGCAGAACACCCCACCAGGGACGAGCACGTCGGCCAAGGGGGCGACGCACTGCCACGGAGCGAGCATGTCGAGAACCACCCGGTCCAAGGGCTCGTCGCTGAGCGACGCCACCACATCGCCGACCGTAAGATCCCAGCTGGGCGGGCTGCCGCCGAAGAAGCTCTCAACGTTCCGGCGTGCGAGATTGGCAAAGTCCTGGCGCCGCTCGTAAGAGGTCAGATGTCCGCCCGGCCCGATCGCCCGGAGTAGCGCGCAGGTCAAAGCGCCAGATCCCGCCCCAGCCTCGAGCACCCGCGCGCCGGGAAAGATGTCGGCATTCATCAGGATCTGGGCCGCATCCTTGGGATAGATCACCGCCGCGCCCCGCGGCATGGTCACCGTGAACTCGTTCAGCAGCGGCCTCATGGCCAAGAACGAAGTGCCGCCTGTCGAAGTCACGACGATTCCTTCGGGCTGGGAGATCAACTCATCGTGGTTGACCGAACCCTTGGCGGTATGGAACTGGCCACCAACAACGAGCAGGACCGAATGTCGGCGGCCTTTCGGATCGGTGAGGGTTATCCGCTCCCCCGGCGCAAGCGGTCCGGAGCGGACGCCCGAGAGCTGGTCGGGCTCAGGCATTGCTGATGCCGAAAAAACCAAGCTGCCAGCTGGGCCCGAAAGAACTACCAGACATCTCGACTCCGCGGCGCACGTAGAAATGTTCGTCCGACTGGCTGATCGGCAGCATGGTCAGATCGACGGCGGACTGTTTTTGGAGCGCGGCCAGCAGCCGGTTCGCGGTGGCGCGATCCGTGGTTGCACGAAACTCGGTCTCGATCGTCTTCACGGTCGACTCGACGCCCGGCAGCGGCGAGTCCAGATAAGGCTGCAGCCAGGCCAGGGCCGTCGAGGTCCAAGCCTTCCGATCCAGCAGATTCAAATCCGCGTTCAGCTCGCCTGGCCTGAGCTGTACGCTCAGCCCGCCGGTGTTCTCCAGCCGGCTGCGAATCTGCATGGCAAGGTCTTGGGCATTGGGCATAGAGACGTCGAAGCCCAATGTGAGGTTGATACGGCTCTTCCAAGTCACCTTTGGCTTGGCCCTTCCGCCAAGCGGAAATGCTGCAGTATGCCCTTCCACACCAGTCGGGACGATGGAATCGGAGGTGCGATCACCTTGCAAGGCGACCGCGATGGCCTGCCGCAGGCCCTTGTTGGACCGCATTCTGGAGTTGGGCGACCATGCCAGCTGCAGCACCCGTGCGCCGCCCAGCACCCCCTGAGTGAAGCCGTTGACGGTCAGATGGTCGGGACTCTGCTGCACCTGCTGGCTGAATCGGGTGACAGCCGCGGTGTCGAGACCACGCCAGACGACGTCGACAGCCCCTCGAGCCATGGCATCTTCGATCGACGGAGAGTCAGCGACGCTGCGGTACACCAGGGCAGGAAGCCGCGCCGGATTACGCCCGACATAGGCGTCATACCGGCTGAGCTGCAACTGGCTGCCGGTGTACTTGGTCACCTGGAAGGGGCCTGACCCAATGATCGGATCATTCGGGTCCCGGACACGGTCGGCGTCGTAGACCTCCTCGTCGACGATCGACGCCGCCGGAGAAGCCAGCGCCCACCCGAACTGGGTGTCCGGTCTGCTCAGCACGAACCGTACGGTCTTCTCGTCCGGCGTCTCGATCCTCCGGTACGAGGAGAGCGCGGCCGCTGAAGAGCCCGGAACCTTGAGGCGGTAAGCCCGCTCGATGCTGAACTTCACATCACTCGAGGTCAGCGGATGGCCATTGTGGAACGCGAGGTCCTCGTTGAGAGTGCACGTGTAGCTGGTGGCCGAGGTGAACAGGCAGTCACGAGCAGCGTCGGGCTTGAGGACCGAACCTCCTGGATCGGCAGTCATCAGCCGTTGAAAAACGTTCAGGGCGAGCACCGTGGAAGCGGCGTCGGTGATGGCGGCCGGATCTGTGACTCGGATCTGGTCGGTCGACATCACAGTGAAGGGTCGAGGCGTCGAGCTTGCCGTAGGGGTGGGCGCCGGCCGCTCCCCAGGGGTTCGGCACCCCGCGAGCAGCAACAGCGCTGCCGCTGCGGCCAGTATCCGACGTGCCAGGCCGTTTTTTCTCTGCTCGCGCGGCGCCCTGGGAAGCTGGTGCCGTCGTCGCTCTTCGCGAAACGAAAAGCATGTTTCGCTCATCGTTCCTCCGACCACCAGCGGGCGCCTACCGACGCTCGCAGAGGGTTAATCGCCATCGAACTGCTCCAGCATTTGCGCCACGGTGGCTGCGTCCAACTCAGCCAGAGAACGCACATGAAGCCGTCGGGGAGCCTTCGGAATCTCTACCCGGTTCGGTATCGCAACAACCAGGGCTCCTGCCGCGTTGCCGGCGCGGCAACCCGTCTCGGAATCCTCGAACACCACACAGTGTCGTGCCAATACTCCGAGGGCGTTGCACGCTTTCTCGTACGGCTCGGGGTGTGGCTTGCCACGGCTTACCTCATCGCCGGCAACCGTCACCCGAAAGGTGTTCTCGGGAAGCCGGCGTAGCGCCGCATCCAACAGCACCCGGTAGGACGCCGATACCAAGGCGCACGGGACTCCCGCCTCGGAAAACGACTTGAGTAGCTCGATCGCTCCGGGACGCCAGACAATCGGATTGCTTTCGACGTGGTCGATGACCGCTGTCAGAAGTTGATCAACAACCCATGCTGGGCTCAGGTCTACACGTCCGATCGTGTTGAGAATGTAGGACCCTGAATCCAACAGCGAGTTGCCAACCAGCTGTTCGGCATGTTCGTCCGACCAGGTGCCGCCGAGCCGGCCGACGAGGTCGTACTCCGCGGCTATCCAGAGCGACTCGGTGTCGGCCAGGGTGCCGTCGAAATCCCACAGCGCGGCCGCCAGCGTGGAGGTTGTTGTGTCGCTCATGGCCCGGCCATTCTTCCTCACCGCGCACGAGATTCCGAACTCGATCATGATGTTCAACGCATCGAGCTACCGACACCCCACGATTAACGCGCGTTGAAGTACTTCGCCTCTGGATGGTGCACGATCATCGCGTCCGTGGACTGCTCAGGATGCAGCTGGAGCTCCTCGGAAAGCTCGACACCGATTCGCTCCGGACGCAGGAGTGTCATGAGCTTGCGCCGGTCGTCCAGATCTGGGCATGCCGGATAGCCGAAGGAGTATCGGGAGCCGCGATAGGCCTGGTCGCGGATCATCTCCTCCATCGGCCCGTCATCGGTCGCGAAGCCAAGATCGGCCCGGATCCTGCCATGCCACATCTCGGCCAGGGCCTCGGTCAGCTGAACGCTGAGCCCGTGCAGCTCCAGGTAATCCCGGTAGGCGTTCTGCTCGAACAGGCTCGCAGTCACCTTGGATACCTGTGACCCCATCGTGACTAGGTGGAATGCCACAACGTCGGGGCCTTTTTGAGCCGCCAGCTGCCGATCGCGGAAGAAATCGGCCAGGCAGAGGAAACGCCCGCGGGTTTGCCGCGGGAAGCTGTAGCGCTGCAGCTCAGCGGCCGAGTCTGATGGATCTGCGCCGAGCCCGATTACGACGAGGTCGTTGCCGTCGCTGTAGCAAGGCCAGTACCCGTAGACCACAGCGAATTCGGCGATGCCGTCGGTCTGAATGCGATCCAGCCACATCCGCAGCCTGGGTCGGCCTTCGGTCTCGACAAGCTCCTCGTACGAGAGCCCGTCACGCGAGCGCGCGGGGGCTCCATGGGGAGTCGCCCCCCCTTGCTCATAAGCACGGGAGCCCTTGAGGCCCCACTGGCCCATGAAGGTCGCCCGCTCATCGAGGTAGCCCGCGACGTCAGCCAGTGAGATGCCCTTCACGATCCGATCGCCCCAGAACGGCGGCGTTGGCACGTCAATGTCGACTGCGACATCGGACCGTCGAGCCACTGCGGCCTCAATCCGATCCTCGACGAGGGTCGCGCCACGAGCCTTGACCCGCCGCTCTCGGGGCGCCGGCAAGGCCGCACCCTCCTCACCGCGCTTGACCGCCATGAGCGCATCCATCAGCCGGAGCCCTTCGAAGGCGTCTCGGGCGTAGCGGACTTCACCGGCGAAGACCTCGCGAAGATCTTGTTCGACGTAGGCCCGAGTGAGTGCAGCCCCGCCGAGGAAGACCGGGTACGCGGTCGCAATGCCCCGCCGGTTCAGTTCCTCGAGGTTCTCCTTCATCACAACGGTGGACTTCACCAGTAGCCCGGACATGCCGATGGCGTCAGCGTCATGCTCGTCGGCTGCGTCGATGATCGCGCTGATCGGCTGCTTGATTCCCAGATTCACCACGGTGTAGCCGTTATTGGTGAGGATGATGTCGACCAGGTTCTTGCCGATGTCGTGCACATCACCCTTGACCGTGGCGAGCACGATGGTGCCCTTGCCGCGGGCGTCAGTCTTCTCTAGGTAAGGCTCAAGGTATGCGACCGCCGTTTTCATTACCTCGGCGGACTGCAGCACAAACGGCAGCTGCATCTGGCCTGACCCGAAGAGCTCACCGACCACCCGCATTCCCGCCAGCAGATCGGTGTTGATGATCTGCATTGCTGGCTTGCCCTCCGCCATTGAGGCATCAAGATCGTCGGTGAGGCCCTTGCCCTCGCCGTCAATGATCCGGCGCTGGAGTCTCTCGCCAACCGGCAGCTTGAGCAGTTCGGCGGCACGCTCTGCCTTGGTGTCGGCCGTGGTCACTCCTTCGAACAGCTCGAGGAAGCGTTGCAGCGGATCGTACGCAGGCTCAGTCGCGGTTGCGGGTCGCCGCCGGTCATACACCATGTCGAGCGCGACTTGGCGTTGCTCGTCGGGGATCCGGGCCATAGGAATGATCTTGGCCGCGTGCACGATCGCTGAATCCAGGCCGGCCTCGATGCACTCATTCAGAAACACCGAGTTGAGCACGACGCGGGCCGCGGGATTTAGGCCGAAGGAGACGTTGGACAGGCCCAGCGTCGTCTGCACGTCCGGAAACAGGCGTTTGACCTCGCGAATAGCCTGAATGGTCTCGATGCCGTCCCGACGCGTTTCCTCCTGTCCGGTAGCGATCGGGAACGTGAGGCAGTCCAGGATGATGTCGCTTTGGCGCAGCCCGTACTTCTCGGTGATCTCTTTGATCGCACGTTCCGCGACGCGTACCTTCCACTCCGCGGTACGCGCCTGGCCTTCCTCGTCGATGGTCAACACGATCACGGCCGCGCCGTACTCGGCGACCAGATTCATCACCCGGCAGAAACGGGAATCGGGACCGTCGCCGTCCTCATAGTTGGCGGAGTTGATCACTGCGCGACCGCCGAGGCACTGCAGACCAGCTTGCAGCACCGCCGGTTCGGTGGAGTCCAAGACGATCGGCAGCGTGGATGCAGTCGCCAGCCGGAACGCCAGCTCTCGCATGTCGGCGACGCCATCTCGGCCCACGTAGTCGACATTGAGATCGAGCATGTGGGCGCCATCTCGGATCTGGGATCGCGCGATGTTGACGCAGTCGTCCCAGCGCTCGGCTAGCAACGCCTCGCGGAAGGCCTTGGAGCCGTTGGCGTTCGTCCTTTCCCCGATCGAGAGGTAGCTGATGTCCTGGCGGAACGGCACCTCGGCGTACAGGGACGCCGCGGCTGGGACGTGCTTCGGCGATCGGGCTTCGATCCGCCGGCCTGCTAGTCGGGTGACGACCTGCCGCAGGTGCTCTGGTCCGGTGCCGCAGCAGCCGCCGACCAGACCGAGTCCGAACTCGGCAACGAACTGCTCGAGCGCGTCAGCCAACTCGACCGGCTGCAGCGGATAAACCGCGCCGTCGGCCGTCAGCTGCGGCAGCCCGGCATTCGGCATGCAGCTGACCCCGATCTCGGCATAGCGGGAGAGATGCCTCAAGTGCTCGCTCATCTCTGCTGGCCCGGTCGCGCAGTTCAGGCCAATAATGTCAATGCCCAGCGGCTCGAGTGAGGTCAGCGCAGCGCCGATCTCCGTGCCGAGCAACATAGTGCCGGTGGTCTCGACAGTGACGTGCACGATGAGCGGAAGATCGCGCCCGGCCAGCCCCAGGGCTCGTTTCGCGCCCAGCGTCGCCGCCTTGGTCTGCAGCAGATCTTGTGACGTCTCGATCAACACCGCGTCGACGCCGCCGGCAATGAGGCCCTCAACCTGCTGCTGATAGGCGTCTCGCAGCTGGGCGTAGGAGACGTGGCCAAGGGTCGGCAGTTTGGTGCCGGGGCCGACGCTGCCCAGTACCCAACGCGGCCGAGTCGGAGTGCGATATGCGTCGGCCGACTCTCGGGCAATCCGGGCCGACGCCTCGGCTAACTCGATGATCCGGTGTGCGATGCCGTATTCGCCCAGAGCGGACAGATTCGCACCGAAGGAGTTGGTCTCGACCGCATCGACGCCAGCCTCGAAGTAGGCATCATGGATTGCCCGGACGATGTCTGGGCGAGTCAGGTTCAAGATCTCGTTGCAGCCCTCGAGCTGCTGGAAGTCCTGCAGCGTCAGGTCGTAGCCCTGCAACATCGTGCCCATGGCGCCATCCGCGATCACGACACGCTGGGAGAGTGTGGTTCGGAGGTCAGTCGACCCCGGCGCGCTGAGGTCAGCCGGCGACTGAGCGGCACGCAGGCCATCGGGCATCTCGTGAGAATAGTCGCCGTTGACACCCTGTGGTGGGCATTAACCACGATGTGGAGCAAGCATTTATCGCTGAACCGACGGCT
>DATDKX010000516.1:0-13164 GCA_036519615.1 Propionibacteriaceae bacterium | reverse complement strand
TCGACGCAGCCAGCGCGGACCGGGATGTCGATGTCCTGGCCCTTTCTGGATTTCGGCGATCAGGAGTCGTCCGCCAGGCCTCAGCACTCGGTACATCTCTGCAACCGCAGTCTGTCGATCATCATCCGCGACGTGATGCAGGGCAAGGGTGCAGGCAACGGCGTCGAACGCATTGTCGGCGAACGGAAGTTGTTGGGCATAGGCCACTTCGAACCTCACCGGTACGCCGTGCTTGCGCGCTCGCGCAATGGCACGGTTGATCATCTCGGGGCTGGGGTCAATGCCATCGACCGACCCGCTCGGAGCTACCCGCTGGCCGAAGACCGTGGCGAGCCGGCCAGGGCCGCAGCCAACATCGAGAACATGATCACCAGGTTTGAGCTGCAGATCATCAGCGAACCTGTCACGCATCCGGCGTCCGCGTCGGCCGAGCAACCCAGTCCCGATGTCGTAAACCCAGGCCCAGTGGATAAGGCGGTCACGGCTGTGGTGATCGGTACGACTGGTCTGATGCACCATGGCAATCTCCTAGGGGTTTCGCTTCGTGTCTGCAAAGCATCATCCTGGCTCTCCGTAATGGCGAGCTGTCGGTGAATACGCTTGCGACCGTCGTCGATCGGCCCGCAACCACAGTGTCGCAGCATCTTGCCAAACTTCGGTTGATCCGCATGGTTGGCACGCGCTATCAGGGGCGGATCCCCGCCGCCATGTGGCAGCTGGCAGCGGCACAGCGCGGCCATGGCGACGAAATTACGTGGTTTTGCGGATGTGTCCGTATCGGTGCCTCGTAGCCTGCGAGCTAAGACCTGACCATCATGCACTGAGGAGCGCAGCCATGAACGAGCCGGACTGGAAGGGAGCGTTGGGTGAGGCCTTTGAAGAGGCGCTGGGCTATCTGGAAGGGCTGCCGTCGCGGCCGCTCAGTGGCTACCCCAGCCTTCCCGAACTACGCGCCGCACTGGGTGGGCCGCTACCTGAGCAATCGTTGGAGCCGCGGCAGGTAGTGGCGGATTTGGCCGCTGCCGCCGAACCCGGCGTCGTGGCATCCGGAAGCGGCCGCTTCTTCGGATTTGTCGTCGGCGGTGCCATGCCAGCGGCGCTAGCGGCCGACTGGTTGGCCTCGACCTGGGATCAAAACGCTGGCCTGTACGTCCTCGGTCCGGCGGCGAGCGTCGTTGAAGAAGTAGCCGGGGAGTGGCTGGCTGAGCTGTTAGGCCTTCCCGCAGGGGTATCGGTCGGCTTTGTGACTGGCGCACAGATGGCCAACTTCACCGGGTTGGCCATTGCCCTGGAGGAGATGTTGCGCCGTGCCGGATGGGACCTGGCCCGCAACGGGTTATGGGCTGCGCCGGAAGTACGCATCTTCGTTGGCCAGGGGCGGCACGGAACGATCGACCGGGCACTGCGCTTTCTGGGCGCCGGTGCGGATGCCATTGTCGAGATTGAGGCCGACGACCAAGGCAGGATGCTGCCGGCGGCGCTGGCCGCCGCGCTCGAGCAGGGGAGTGGGCCGGCGATCGTCTGCGCCCAGGTCGGCAACGTCAATAGCGGAGCCATCGACCCAGTCGGCGAAATCTGCGAGATCGCCCACCGGCATGAGGCCTGGGTGCACGTGGATGGCGCGTTCGGACTGTGGGCAGCGGCCAGCCCACGATTTCGGCCGCTGGTAGTGGGGATCGAACTCGCTGATTCCTGGGCGACCGACGCCCACAAATGGCTCAATGTGCCGTACGACTCGGGTCTGGCGTTTTGTGCTCATCCCGACGCCCATCGAGCGGCCATGAGAAGCAAGGCCGGCTACCCATGCCCGCCGCCGGCGGTGAACGCGACGCCCTGGACTACAACCCAGAACACTCACGTCGAGCGCGCGGGTTCGCGGTGTACGCGGCGCTCCGCGCTCTCGGCCGCCAGGGCGTGGCAGAGCTCGTGGAGCGCTGCTGTGAACTGGCGAACCGATTCGCCGAACAACTGGCTGCCGCGGATGACGTTGAGGTGCTCAACCACGTGGTCCTCAACCAAGTCCTGGTCCGCTTCCTAGCGACCGATGGCGACCACGACGCCCAAACCCGCCGGGTGATCGAACGGGTACAACACGATGGCACCTGCTGGATGAGTGGCACGACTTGGCAGGGTCAGGCGGCGATGCGTATTTCGGTGAGCAACTGGTCGACCGATGAGGCCGACGTAGACAAGTCGGTGGCGGCGATATTGCGCTGCGCCAGACAATGACGGCGTGGACGCGGAGCTGATCGGCCGAGAACGTGAGCAGGCACAGCTTCAGGTCTGGGTGACCGAAGCGCTAGCCCGCCGCGGATCATTAGTACTACTCGGCGGCGAGGCTGGAGTCGGAAAGACAACGCTGGTCCAGCACTCACTGGCCAATTCTGGACTCCAGGTCCTTGAGGGGTTTGCCGTCCAAGGCGGCACCTCACCCTTCGGGCCGATCGTGGAAGCCCTGCGCTCCTACCTGCGAGCCGGGGGCGAGCCCATTATCGAAGGTCCGCTGGCTGCACACCTCGCCATGCTGCTCCCCGAGCTCGGCCCGCCAGCCCCTGCAGGTGATCGGGCCACGCTGTTCGAGGCGATCAGACAGGCACTCGCCGAGATCGCTGCGCGATGTCCAACGGCGCTCTTCCTGGATGATCTGCAGTGGGCCGACGATGCCACGCCAGAGCTGCTTGGCGCGCTGGCCCGCACGGTGGACTCCAATCCTTTGCTGATGTTGGGCGCATTTCGCAGTGACGAATTGCCGCGTGGGCATCCGATCCGGGGGCTACGCAGCCAGCTCCGCCGGGTCGGACGGCTGCGGCAGCTAACCGTTGAGCCGCTCGAAGCCGAGGCCAGCGCGACTCTGCTGGAACAGACACTCGGCAGGGTCGCGCCGTCGCTGCGCCGAGCGGTGTACGACCGGACCGACGGTGTTCCGTTTTACGTGCGCGAGCTCGGCTCGGCTCTCGCGGCCAGCGGGCGCCTCGTTGCTGGTCCATCTGGGCTTGAGCTGTCGGCCGGGGAGGATGTGCCGCTTCCTGACAGCGTTCGGGATGCGGTATTGCTCCGGGCAGCCGGCCTGACCGACGAGGCACGCGATGCCGTCGCCGCGTCGGCAGTCGCCGGTCAGACGATCGATCCTGATTTGATCATGGCGGTTGCCGGATTGTCCGAATGGCCGGAAGAGCCGTTGCGCCGTGGGATTGTGATCGAAACTGACTCGGGAGGCCTGGCATTCAGTCATGCCTTGGTCCGCGAAGCCTTCTATGGCGAGATTCCTTGGACACGACGAGTCGCCTTGCATCGGGCGGTAGCAGAGCGGCTCGAGGCCAACCGCGCAGCTCCGGTGCTAGTTGCCGAGCACTGGGCGCTCGGCCGTCGGCAGGAGCAGGCACGCGCGGCACTGCTGGCGGCGGCGGAGGCATCCGGCGCGGTACACGCCTATCGAGACGCCGAGCGTGCAGCCCGCCGCGCTCTGGAGTTGTGGCCGGAGGCGCGCGATGAGAGCGGCCGCCTTGACGTACTGGAACGCCTAGCCGGGTACGCCGAGCTCGCCGGCGACTTGGCCGAGGCAATTTTGACTTGGCGCGAGGTTGCCGATGGACGCCGGCGGGACGGTGATCTTGCCCGGTTGGGAACAGCCCATCGTCGGTTGGCTGCCGCCCTTGAGTTACAGGGTCGTTGGCAGGAGGCGCTGGCCAGCCGCGAGCAGGCTGCAGTTGCCTTCACCACTGCCGGCCTCCCGGCAGATGCTGCCGCTGAGCGGCTCGCCTCGGCAGCTCATCTCCGGTCGGCCGGAAGTTTCCGGGCGGCCCTCAGCCTGCTTGAGATCGCCGGAGAGCAGGCGCGGCAGGCAGGCAGGGTCGACCTTCAGGCGCGCATCCTCGGGCAGGAGGGCAATGTACGTGCGCGAATGGGAGAGGGACGCCCTGCAGTGGAGCTGGTCCGGGCGGGCCTGGCCATGGCGTTGGAGCATGGGCTTACCGGGCCCGCAGCCGATATCTATCAGCGGCTGGCCGACGCGCTCGAACACGCCGGTGACTATTCAGCTGCCAAGGAGACCTATGACGAGGCGTTCAGTTTCTGCGCCACCAATGCACTTGAGCCCACAGCCCAGCTCTGCCTGGCCTGCCTGACCGCGGTGTTGCGGCAATCAGGGGACTGGGACCGCGCAGTTACGCTCTGTCGTCAGGTCATCGCTTCCTCCGACGCGACGTTGCACGCCCGTTCCGTTGCTACCGGAATGCTCGGCTCGATCCTCGGCCTGCGCGGTCAGGCAAAGCGGGCTCGGCCGCTACTACACGAAGCGCTCACCCTGGCGCGCCGGATCGAATTGGCAGCGATGGAGTTGTTGTCGACATGGGGGCTGGCCGTCGTCGACCAGGTTGAAGGGGCGACCGAGTCGGCGGCAGGTCACTGCTGGTCCATTCTGGAACGTTGGAAGCAGACCGAGGATCGTCACTATGTGATCTCGCTGTTGCGCTGGGCGACCACCTTCTTCGCCGAATCGGGCGATGCTGCCGGCGCTCGGAGCTGCGCGGCAGCACTGGCTCGAGTGGCCGAGGATGTCGGCCACAACGAGGCGATGTCGGCGCTCTCGCATGCCCTGGGCGAAACGGCTCTCCTGGATGGGGCCGCCGAGCAGGCGGCTGGTCACTTCGGCCGGGCGCTGATACTTCTGCACGGCGTGGATGCTCCGATCGATCGTGCCGAGTCCGAGCGCCGCGCGGCTGCCGCGTTGATCTTGATGGATCGGCGCGAGGAGGCTATCGAGCATTTGATCTCCGCTCACCGCACGCTCCGGCGGCTCGGTGCTCGGCCTTTGGTGGAACGCGTCAATGCGAGCCTTGCCGAGCTGGGCGAACGAGCCGAGCGGCGGCTCAGTCGTCGCACATTGGCGCAGGCGGCCAACGGCAATCTTTCCCGGCGGGAAATCGAGGTCGTTCGGTTGGTTGCCATGGGCCATACCAGCCGGGAGATTGCCCGTGAGCTGTTCTTGAGCCCTCGTACGGTGGAGTCGCACGTCAGCAGCATCTTGCTGAAGCTCGATTGCCGCTCCCGGGCAGACGCGGCGCGGCGGGCCAGCGAGCTGGGTTTGCTGGGAGCTAGCTAATGATCGGCCCGGCATCTGGGCGTACCGACGGGATTGGTCACCGGCTAGCGTGGGTCCGTGCGGTTGGCCACCTGGAACGTGAATTCGATCAAGCAGCGGGTACCGCGGCTCTTGCCATGGTTGGATCAGCGACAGCCGGACGTGGTGTGCCTGCAAGAGACCAAGCTCGCCGATGATGCCTTCGCCGCGTTGTTGGGAGAGCAGCTGGTGAGCCGTGGCTATGAGTTCGCCACCCACGGCGAGGTGCAGTGGAATGGCGTTGCGATCTTGTCGAAGATCGGACTTGACGATGTCGTACGAGGAGTAGCCGGGGCGCCCGGCTTTCCGAATCCAGAGGCGCGGGCCGTAGCGGCGACGTGCGGCGGCGTTCGGGTGCATTCGGTATACGTGCCCAACGGTCGCGTGCCCGGTTCCGACCACTACCAATACAAGCTCCACTGGCTGGCCGCTCTCGCGCAGGACCTCAGCGCTGACCCTGACAACGCGGTCGTATGTGGCGACATGAACATTGCCCCCACCGATGAGGATGTCTTCGACCCTGAGGCGTACATCGGCCAGACCCATGTCACGGCTCCGGAGCGCGAGGCGCTCGGGCAGCTGCAGGCGCTTGGCCTGCGGGATGTCGTCCGGGATCGCTGGCCGGGCAAGCGGGTGTTTACGTACTGGGACTACCGTGCCGGCATGTTCCACCAGGATCTTGGCATGCGGATTGATCTTGTGTTAGCGACTGCGCCGGTTGCTGAGCGGGTACACGCAGCCTGGGTGGATCGGCAAGCACGTAAGGGCTCCGGGCCGAGCGATCATGCCCCCGTCATGGTGGACCTGGACGCAGCCCCCGACGGCGACATCGGTCCAGTGGTCCCACCACCCTCAGCGCCGGCGACTCGGCGAGTGACCCTGCCGCAGAGCCGCGGACGCTGAAGGCCTGGCGGACAGATGACAGATTGCGGCCGACCAAAAGCCTGCAGCTTCGTTTGCCGTCTCTAGATGGCTAACGAGGCTCTGATTGGGGCTTGCTCCAACAGAGCAAAGGTTCAACCGTTTTGCGTATTGACGCCGACATCCTGCGGTCGTAACGTCCGCAGAACAGAGCTTTTTCAATTCCCAACCACATTGATCGGAGGCACCGCTATGTTCGCTCAGGTCATCCAGGGCAAGACATCAAATCCAGAGGGGCTGGATGCCGCGCTAAACCAATGGCAGCAAGATCTTGCGCCCGGCGCGAATGGTTGGCTTGGCAGTACGAGCGGTGTGACCGAAGACGGTCGGGCGATCGCGGTCGTCCGCTTTGAGTCCGAGGAGGCTGCGCGCCATAACAGCAATCGCCCGGAACAGGATCGCTGGTGGTCTGAGACCTCAAACCTCTTCGACGGACAACCGACCTTCCGGGACAGCACTGACGTGACTGTCGACGTCCAGGGCGATCCCGATCAAGCCGGCTTCGTCCAAGTCATGCAGGGTCGCAGCACTGATCCGGAGCGTGCCCGCCAGCTGATGGACCAAGACGCCGACAAGTGGGCCGAATTTCGCCCGGATGTCATCGGCAGTGTCACCATCGGCCACGAAGATGGCGGCTACACCATGGTCCTGTATTTCACGTCCGAGGCCGAGGCGCGCGAAGGAGAGCGCAAAGAGCCACCGCCGGAATTGCAGGCACAAATGGAGGAGATGAACAAACTCTCCGTCGGAGAAAACGAGTTTTACGACCTCAAGCAGCCCAAGATCATCTCTCCATAGTGATCAACTAGTCCGGACGATCGTCGCGCGCGCTCAACGGCCGCACTCTCATCCCTCGCGGGTGATGTGTCTGCTGCCCCTCATCGGATACACCTGAGGTGCTGTCCGGGAAGGGAGCGGCATGACAGTAAGGCCGGTTGGCCTCAACGGCGCAATCGCGTGGCTGTTCATCATCGGCTCGGCGCTCTTCGCCCTGGGATCGGTGCCTGCGTACCTGAACGCGGTCGGAGCGACCGTCGATAGCGTGACCTATTTCGTCGGCTCACTATTCTTCACGGCTGCGTCCTTCGCGCAGCTCATGCAAGCCCAGACTCCGGCGATGACTGAGGTTGACAGCGACTCACAGCACCAGCGGGTGCCGGTCCGCTTCAGGGCCTGGCTGCCGCACGATCGCAATTGGCTTTCCGCCATTACGCAGTTTCCTGGCACGGTGTTCTTCAATATCAGCACTCTGGCTGCTCTGGCTCACAACGTGACAGTAAAACAACAGGACCGGCGCATCTGGCGGCCAGACTTCTACGGGTCGACGCTCTTCCTGGTGGCGAGCGTCTTCGCCATCCTCGCGATTGGGCGCTTTCTCAGTTTTCGACCGCGTACCTTGCCGTGGTGGATTGCCTGGCTGAACATGATCGGGTCGATCTTGTTCATGGCATCGGCGCTCGCGAGTTATGTCCTTCCTCATACCGGCGAGTTGATCAATAGTCAGATTTCCATCATCGGTACGTTGCTCGGCGCGCTCTGCTTCCTGCTTGGGGCGGTCCTGATGTTCCCCGCCTGGAGCCATGCAATCCGAGACGCAGCACCTGAACCCCATGAAGATCCACACCACCACTCGGCCTCTTGATCATCTAGCCCGCCGGCGCCACTTAAGGAGAAATCAATGACCGTACCGCCCGACATCATCCCTGAGGCAGTGCTTTTCGGGAATCGCTTCGCTACCCAGGAGGTGCCGAGTCGAGAGTTCCCAGAGATGGGCATGACTCCCGTGGAGGCCATGCGGCTAGTTGCGGAAGATCTCATCCTCGAGGGCGATCCGGCGCGCAACCTGGCCACGTTCGTGACCACGTGGATGGAGCCAGAGGCGCAGCGGATTATCGCGGAGAATCTGCACCGTAACTTCATCGACCACGCCGAATATCCGCGCACTGCCGAAATCGAGCAGCGCTGCATTCGGATGCTTGCCGATCTCTTCCATGCGCCAGGCGAGACGACTGGCGCCCGGACCCAAGGCTCGTCCGAGGCGATCATGCTCGGCGGTCTGTCTTTGAAGTGGAACTGGCGGAAGCGTCGTGAGGCAGCGGGGGAATCCACTGCAAACCCGAACCTCGTGTTTGGCGGAGACGTGCATGTTGTCTGGGAGAAGTTTTGTCGATACTTCGATGTCGAGCCACGGATTGTGCCGCTCGAGAGGGGCAAGTACACCATCGGCCCAGAGGATGTCAGGCCCCACATTGACGAGAACACCATTGGTGTGGCTGCGGTCCTCGGAACTACGTTTACTGGCCACAAGGACGACATCGTGGGGATCAACGACCTACTGCTACAAATCAAGTCCGAACGCGGCCTCGATATCCCCTTGCACGTGGATGGCGCAAGCGGTGGATTCGTCTGGCCCTTCCTCTACCCACATTCAGAATGGGACTTTCGCCTAGAGCAGGTGCATTCGATCAATGTCTCCGGACATAAGTTCGGACTCGTCTACCCCGGCATTGGGTGGCTGATCTTTCGGGAAACGTCGGACCTCAACCGAGAACTCGTGTTCGAAGAGAACTATCTCGGCAAGACCGACGCCACATTCACGCTGAACTTCTCAACTGGCTCTTCGATGGTTCTGGCGCAGTACTACAACTTCGTACGCTACGGTCGCGCCGGCTACACCTACATCATGAGACACATGCAGCAGAACGCGAGGGTGCTCGCCGAAAAACTGCAATCGATGGGCCGGTTCGAATTGATTGGCCCAGACGAGGAACAGCTGCCACTTGTTGCCTTCCGGCTTTCGGAGGACCACGACTACGACGAGTTCGACATCGCATGGCAACTGTCGGCCGAACGCGGCTGGATGGTGCCGGCGTACACGCTCCCGCCCAACGCCCAGGACGTCAAGATCATGCGCGCACTAGTCAAGGAGACCTTGAGTCGTGAGCACGTCGACACACTGGCGCGCGACATCGAGGAGGCCTGCGGCACGCTTGAAAAGAAAGGAGGAGCCCACGAGTCGGAACGCCGCAAGATCATGACTGGGCCCGGTCATTGACCTCGGCTAAACAGAGCCCATGAGTGAGCCGATCTGCGAGGTGATCATTACCGCTGACAATGAGGACTGGTTGATCAATTTCACCAGATCACTTGTCCAGGACCGGCTCGCTGCCTGTGGCCAGCACGTGGTGCCGATCAGATCCATCTATCGCTGGGGCGGCAGCTTCCATGATGATCGGGAGATTCGAGTAGCGCTGCACACACGCGCCAGTCTGGTGCCGGCAATCATCGACCGCACCCGCCGCGACCACCCGTACCAGGTGCCCTGCGTCCTTGCCCTCCCGGTCGTGACAGGCAATCCCGACTACCTCGCATGGGTCGTTCAGGAGACGACCGGCGTCTAATCGCTGGCGGTGATGATCACGCTTAACCGTTGCTCCTGATGCTTGCCAGGACGTGCTCAGTCGAGAATGCTTTCCCCATGGCGAATAGGAAGAACAACAAGCCGCAAGCACGGGTCGGCGCGCCGACCTCAAGGCTCCGATCGACCCCCATCGGGGACTATGGGTTTTTGAGCGATGGCGAGGTGTCCGCCCTAGTAGCGCCCAACGGTGCTGTGGAGTGGATGTGCGTTCCTCGCTTTGACTCTCCGAGTGTGTTCGGAAGGATCCTTGGTCGGAATGCCGGTGTGTTTCGCGTCGCGCCGGTCGATGTTGCCGTGCCTGCCGATGTCCGTTACCTGCCAGGCACCGTGATCTTGGAGACGAGCTGGGGAACTCCGACCGGGTGGATCATTGTCCGCGACGCCCTCTTGATCGGCCCCTGGCACCATCCGACGGACCGTTCCAAGACCTACCGTCGGACTCCCAATGACTACGAGGCGGAGCACATCTTCCTGCGCACCATTCGCTGTGCCTCCGGTGAAGTACAGACCATGGTGGACTGTGAGCCGGTGTTGGAATACGGTCGGGCCCACGTCAATTGGGAGTACACCAGCAACAACTACTACCAAGGTGTTTGCTCGGCTGAAGGTGTGGATCTCAAACTGACCCTGACCAGCGACTTGCGGCTGGGGTTCGAGGGCGGCCAAGCCAACGCCCGGACGCTGCTTAGAGAGGGTGACGTCCGCTATATCGCGCTTTCGTGGGGTGGGGCGGTGCCACCAGAGGACTTCGCCGACGCCTACAAGCGCCAGGTATGGACCGCGCATCACTGGCAGCACTGGCTGGCCCGCGGGCAGTTCCCTGATCACCCCTGGCGCGGTTACCTGCAGCGCAGCGCCCTGACTCTCAAGGGGCTGACCTACGCCCCGACCGGGGCGATTGCAGCCGCCGGTACCACGTCGCTTCCAGAGACTCCTGGCGGAAACCGCAACTACGACTATCGCTTCACTTGGATCCGGGATGCCACGTTCGCCCTCTGGGGTCTGTACACACTGGGTTTCGACTGGGAGGCCGTGGACTTCTTCGCCTTCATCGCCGACCTGGTGGAGGGCGAGGACGACATCCAGATCATGTACGGCATCGGCGGCGAGAAGGAGCTCACCGAACGCGAACTCGACCACCTGCCGGGGTACGCTAATTCCCGCCCGGTCAGGATTGGAAACGCCGCGTACGCGCAGAAGCAGCACGATGTCTGGGGTGCCCTCCTCGACTCGGTCTATCTGCACTTCAAGGCAGCCAACCGCCTGGACAACCGTATCTGGGAGATCTTGGACAAGCAGGTCAACGAGGCGTTGAAGTACTGGCGTGAGCCTGATGCGGGGATCTGGGAAGTACGTGGTCAACTACAGCACTTCACCTCCTCCAAGATCATGTGCTGGGTTGCCGTCGACCGCGGCTCCAAGATCGCCCGAATTACGGGCGAGGACGGCAAGGCCGCGGAATGGGAGCTTGCGGCGCAAGAGATCAAGGAAGACATCCTTGCCAACGGTGTCGACGACCGCGGCGTGCTCACCCAGTACTACGGCACCACGGCCCTCGACGCGTCATTGCTGCTGGCGCCACTCGTGCGGTTCCTGCCTGCCGACCACCCAGTCATTAAGGCCACTGTGCTGGCGATTGCCGACGAACTCACGGTGCACGAACTCGTGCTGCGCTACAAAGTCGAGGAAACAGACGACGGGTTCACCGGCGAGGAGGGCAGCTTCACGATCTGTTCCTTCTGGCTGGTCTCGGCACTATGCGAGATTGGCGAGTACGAGCGAGCCCGCAGGCTCTGTGCCAAGCTGCTTTCCTTTGCGGGCACTCTTGAGCTCTACGGCGAGGAGATCGACCCGCACACCGGCCAGCAACTTGGCAACTTCCCGCAGGCCTTCACCCACCTGGCGCTCATCAATGCCGTCATCCACGTGATCAAGCTCGAAGGTCGGCAGCACGACCACGAACCCGGCACATGGGCCGGCTCGATCGACGAGCGACAGTAAGGATGGGCCGTTGACGGCGGCGCCTTGGGTTCCCGAGCACGCCGACATTGCAGGCCTCAGGCGTGCGGCCGTTGACTGCAAGGGTTGCGAGCTGTGGGAGCACGCCACCCAAGTGGTCTTCTCGGCCGGCAATCCGCGAGCACCTCTGGCTTTGGTCGGCGAGCAACCTGGCGACGTCGAAGATCGAAAAGGCATTCCCTTTGTTGGACCGGCTGGACGGCTGCTTCAGGATGCGCTGGATGAAGCCGGAGTGCCTAAGGAGGATGTGTACGTCACCAATGCGGTCAAGCACTTTCGGTTTACCGAGCAGGGCAAACGACGAATTCATGCCACACCTCAAGTCACTCACATCCGGGCCTGCTTGCCGTGGTTGGAAGCGGAGGTGAAGCTGGTTGATCCGGCCTTGATCGTCTGCCTCGGCGCGACGGCTGCGAGGGCGCTCCTAGGTAGTTCATTCCGGGTCACGAAGCAACGCGGTGAGGTATTGGAATTGGCTACTCCAGTGGGTGTCCGTCCAGTGCTGGCGACGGTTCATCCCTCAGCCGTGCTCCGAGCAACCGGCGATGATCGAGACGAGGCATTTGCTGGATTGGTCGCAGATCTGCGCACCGCACGAGATGCCGTGATCCAGCAGGAGCGCTAGTGCCGCCGAGCCGTCGGGCACTGCTCGCGCGACCGACGCTGGCAGCGCAGTTGCCGGACACCGTGATCGAACCATTCCGCTGATGGCGTCGTCTAGTTGCTAGGCGTGCCTGCGCCCAGTTCTGCCTGCCCAGACCACCGACCCTGAGGAGGGTGCATGTTCGACAAGATCGGAAACCTTCCACTCCATCCGCTGGTGGTCCACACCGTTGTCATCGGCATTCCGCTGGCCGTTCTCTTGGCATTCCTCTTTGCATTCCCCAAGACCCGGGAATGGGCGCGTTGGCCGTTGGCGATCGTCGTCGTCGGAGCCACCGTAGTGACCTTTGTTGCCAGACAGAGCGGTCTGGCGTTCGAGGCGGCATTGGGGATCAAGCCCGGTAACCCAGTAGGCGATTTGATCTTGAAGCACTCGCTGCTTGCCAACCAGCTGTTCTACATCATGATCGTTTTTGCTGTTATCGGCTTGCTCAATGTGTTCCTGGTACGAAGGAGCACCGCTGACAGCGCCAATGCCGGCAAGCAGTCCGCGATTGTCCGAATTGTGCTGCCGGTGCTCTTGATAGCGGCGGCGCTCGTGGCATTGATCTGGATCGTTCGTGTTGGAGATCTCGGCGCGCGCGCCGTGTGGAACCCCACCGCCCCGCCTCTGTTCAGCTTCTTCTGATCGGCAGATGGCCCGCGCGAGATGGGGGCGTAACGAGAAGTGTGATCCTTGTCACATCCATAACAGCTCGATAACACTGGCGCCGGAGATCGGCGAACTCTTAATGTTCGGTGTGTTCGGCCCAGAAGGCGGCATCTGACCGCGTCTGGGGAAGTCTGCATCGGGGGTGCCGCTCGGGGGCCACCGCCGATTCACGCTCTCCGTAAGGAGCATTCGTGCGTGCTCAGCGCGTGGTCGCTGCGACCGCGGCCGTCAGCCTTGTCTCTATCTGTTGCGCGGCGAGCATTTCGGCTGGCTCAGCCTCAACGGCCACTTCGGTGAGCAGTGTGAAAGCAGTGTCTGATCTTGGGCCTGATCCCGGTGCTAGCGAGACAACCGTCACCAGCAAGCAGG
>DATDKX010000515.1:0-5464 GCA_036519615.1 Propionibacteriaceae bacterium | reverse complement strand
TCCAGACCTACGTCGACGTACTTTCTCCGGTGGCGTCCGGAGGCCAGGGCTTTGGGCGCTTCCTGGTCAACAGCGCTGTCGTCGCCCTGGCTTCGGTGGCGCTGGCACTGATCATCGGGATCCCCGGCGCGTACGCCATTGCCCGGCTGCCGTTCATTGGACGACGCCAGGTCAGCGGCGTCTTCTTGGCCGCATACCTGTTCCCCGCGATTCTGATGGCGATCCCGTTGTTCGTCGGCTTCACTCGGCTTGGGCTACGCGGCTCACTGGTTGGGCTGATCATTGTCTACACCGCGCAGACCGTGCCAGTCGCGATCTACATGCTCCGCAATTACTTCGAGACCGTTCCCGAGTCCGTCGAGGAGGCCGGTCTAGTGGATGGCTTGAGCCGTATCGGCGTACTGCGCCAGATCAGCTTGAAGCTGGCCATGCCGTCGATCATGTCGACCGGGTTGTTCGTGTTCATGATCGCGTGGAACGAGTTCTTGTTTGCGCTGCTGTTCCTGGTCGACCGCCGAGAGCGTTGGACCGTTTCGCTGGGCCTGTCACAGCTCTCCGGCAGCGTCGAAGTGCCGACTACTGTCCTGATGGCCGGCTCAGTCGTGCTGACACTGCCGATCATTATCATCTTCTTTGCCACCGAGCGACTGCTGACGGGTGGCCTAACTGCGGGAGCCGAGAAGGGGTAGACGTGCACGACCCGCTTAGCGTTGCCGATCTTGTTCAGGATGAGCTGCGGCAACGCATCGAAAGCGGCTACGAAGTCTCCGGCATTGCAGCTGATCTTGCTCCGACACCAGCCGATGATCTTGACCGGTTGGAGGCGCTGTATCTGGAGCTGATCAACACGAAGCGAAGATCAGATTGGGCGTACGAGGAGCCGGAATCCTTCGAGGAGATTCTCGAGGCCATGCCGGCCGGCCCGCTAGACGCCACGGATTCTCTTGGACAGCCGGCGCCGGCGGAGCTGACCAGCCGGATCCTCGGCGGCTGGCTGGGCCGGATCGCCGGGTGCAATCTCGGCAAGCCGGTGGAGAATGGCGACTTTTGGACCCCGGCTCGGATCCGCGCGTACCTGGAAATGGCGGACGCCTATCCGCTCCGTGACTACATCCCGGCACTGGACCCCATGCCCGAGGGGTTCCGGTTCCACCGAAGCTGGCCCGAGACGACCCGTGGCCGGGTACGAGGCTCGGCTCGGGACGACGACATCGACTATTCGATCTTGGCCGTGTGGCTGCTGGAGCATTACGGGTTTGAGCTCACTCCCGATCACGTCGCGCAGGCCTGGCTGTCCTTCCTGCCCTATCTGCAGGTATTCACGGCTGAACGGGCTGTGATGGTCAACCTCCTGCACAACGTGCCCATCGCGTCGGTTGGCCAGACACGGAATCCCTATCGGGAGTGGATTGGCGCGCTGATTCGCGCCGATGTCTTCGGCTGGGTCTTTCCCGGCCGGCCCCGCATGGCTTCCCGCCTCGTCTACTCGGATGCCTCACTGTCACACCGCTGCAACGGGATCTATGCCGCCATGTGGGCGGCCGCACTCGTCTCGTTGGCCTGTGTGGCGGCCAAACCACAGGAGGCGGTCGAGCAATCGCTGGACTTTGTGCCCGCCCGCTCCCGGCTGGCGGAGGCTCTGAACAGCGTCCATGAGCTCTATCGGACCGGCTGCACGTGGGAGGCGGCCGTGGAGACGATTCGCGCCCGCTTCGGCCAGTACAGCTGGGTGCACTCGATCAACAACGCGTGTCTGATCACCGCCGGCCTGCTCTGGGGAGACGGGGACTTCACCGCAACGGTCGGCCTAACGGTCCAAGGTGGCTGGGACACCGACTCCGACGGCGCAACCGCCGGCTCTGTCATCGGTACGGTGCTGGGCGCCGACCAGCTTCCCCGCCATCTCATCGAGCCGCTGCAGGATCGGACCCGATCAGCAGTCCTCGGTTCTGACAACTCGCGCATCTCTGAATTGGCACGCCGCACCACAGCTCTTGCCCAGAGGGCGGCCTGATGGCGTACGTCGTCGAGCTGGCCGCTCCGCGAGTTGTCCAGATACGCGAGTATCCGACGCCAGAGCCGGGTGCTCGCCAAATTCGGGTCCGCACGCTCTATTCCGGCATTTCGGCCGGGACCGAGCTAGCGATGTATCGAGGCACCAACCCGTATCTGGAGAAGCAATGGGATGCCGAGGCGGCGCTCTTCCTGCCCGGGCAGTCCACGTTCGACTATCCCGTTGATGTGTGGGGTTACTCCGAGGTCGGCGAGGTCGATGCACTCGGCGAAGGAGTCACCGAATTCCAGGTAGGGGAGGTGGTGTGGGGCAGCTGGTGCCATCGCTCCCACGCGGTGCTGCCCGCTGCGAAAGTCCTCGGCCACGTGCTGCCACCTGGCCTGGATCCCATCGTGGGCACCTTCGATCGGGTCGGCGCCGTCGCATTGAACGCCGTCCTCGCATCAGGCGCCTACGTCGGCGAGACGGTGGTTGTCTTCGGCATGGGAGTGATCGGCCTGCTGGCCACCCAGTTACTGGTCGCCCAAGGCGCCGATGTTGTGGCCGTGGACAGAGTCCCGCATCGACTGGAACTGGCACGGAAATTCGGCGCTACTCCACTGTCGGCTGACAATGGTGATCTTGCTCTGGCCGTGCGAGACCTAACTCAAGGACGCGGCGCTGATCGGGTGATCGAACTGACGGGTGCCTATCCCGCGTTGCACGAGGCAATTCGAGTCGCCGGAGTCGGCGGCACGGTGATCGCGGCCGGTTTCTATCAGGGTCCAGCGACCGCATTAGCGCTCGGTGAGGAGTTTCACCACAACCGGGTGACGCTGGTGTCCTCCCAAATCGGCAGCCTGCCGCCGGCGCTCCGCGACCGGTGGACTCGGGATCGGCTGCATGAAACGGTGATCAAGCTCTCTGCTGCGGGACGGTTGGATCCGATGCCGCTGGTCAGCCACGTGATTCCGGCGACGTCGGCCGCCGAGGCGTACCGGCTGGTCGACTCCCCGCCGCCCGACCTGCTGCAAGTGATCTTGAACTTCACCGACGAGGCAATAGCTGAGGCGTCATGAGGCACACCGTACGGTTGTCGGCCCAGGAGCAGTATCTGCGCGGCGCAACAGCCTTGGAGAAGTGGAAACACGCGCAGCGCTTGGGTTTCGACGCGTTGGAACTCCGCGCCGCCGGAGAAGGCCGCTTTGCTGCTCGGCTGCCGGAACTGAAGGCAGCTGCGGCGGCCGGCGTGCCGATGCCGACGGTATGCATCGAAATGCTGCATTTCGTGGGCGACTTCAATGCCGAGAAGCGGGCTGATGCGCTCGTTCAGATGAAATCGCAGCTCTCCGTCATGGCCGAAATCGGCGGCCGGCTGGCCATGACCCCTGCCTCGTACGGGATGTTCAGCAAGCGACTGCCACCTTTCGTCCCGCCACGATCGGAGGCCGAAGACACTGAGATCTTGCTCGACGCGTTCGGGCAGCTCGCCGCACATGCGGAATCCGAGGGAGTGATCATCGCGCTCGAGCCGCTGAACCGCTACGAGAACCACATGATCAATACGCTCGCGGACGCACAGGCGCTGTGTGAGCAGATCGGCTCGCGGCATCTCGGGATCGCGGCCGACACCTACCACATGAATATTGAGGAAGCTGATCCACCGAAGGCGCTGGTGGAGGCCGGGCCGTGGATCCAGCATGTCCAGCTGAGCGACAGCAACCGGCTGGAGCCTGGTGCGGGGCACATCGACTGGCCGGTGATCTTGGACGCGCTGTGGGCGATCGGCTATGACAAGGAGCTGGCCTTCGAATGCCGACTGTCGGGCGAGGTGGACGACGTGCTGCCGGTCGCCGTGCGGCGGGTCAGGCAAGCGGCATGGTGCTGACTACTGCGTCCAATATTTTGGGGCCCAAGATTGTGGGGCTGCGCCGCGAGGCGGTCCGGGTGCTGCTGCGGAACTGGCACGGGCACGCGACCGTGCCGTCACGCAGTCTGTATCCCCACCAGTGGAGCTGGGATTCGGCCTTCATTGCGTTGGGGCTGCAGCACATTTCGGCGAGGCGTGCCGCCACCGAGCTGCTCAGCCTGTTCGGAGCCCAGTGGGCGGATGGCCGGATTCCGCAGATCGCCTTCAATCCCGCGGTACCCGACGATGCCTACTTTCCCGGCCCGTCGGTGTGGCGGTCGTCGGCGATCGACGGCCACCCGCCGATTGCTACCTCGGGAATCATTCAGCCACCGTTACACGCCGTGGCCGTCGCGTCGATCGTTCCGCGGCTAGGTGATCAAGGACTCCGCTTCGCCGAACGCGCCTACACGTGTCTCGTTGATCAAAATGCCTACATCCGGCGGCGGCGTACGGTCGAGGGCGGCCTGGCTGTGCTCGTTCATCCTTGGGAAACCGGATTGGACAACTCACCGGCGTGGGATCACCCGCTGGCCGCGGTGCCGGCCGATCTCAGCCTCTTCGACACCTACACCCGTCGAGATGTCGCCCACGCCGGCGCTGGCGAGCGGCCGACGGATCAGGATTACGCGCGCTACATCCGGCTGATGTTGATGTATCGGGACCACGGCTACGACGACGATTGGGTACGCGCGAAGGCGGAGTTTCTCGTCGTCGATCCAGCCTTTAATGCGTTGTGGGCCTGGTCAGAGCTTGCGCTCGCCGAGATCGCGGGTCGGCTCGGCCGAGATGAAGGTCCCCACCTGGAGGAAGCCGCGCGGATCACCGCAGCAATGGTGGACCGGTTATGGAGCGAAGATCACGGACTATTTCTGGCGCGGGACGAGCGGTCCGGTCGGCAGTTGCCCGAGCGTACGGTGGCCGGGCTCATCCCGCTGGTGCTGCCGGATCTGCCGACTGAAGTGGCCGACGCGCTGGTCGCTACTGCTACCGGAGAAGCGTTCCGGATCGGTGCGCCCGATGTGCACGGCGTCCCAAGCTTTGATTTGACCGACGTACGCCATGAACCGCGGCGTTACTGGCGCGGCCCGACATGGCTGAACACCACCTGGCTCGTGGCGCGTGGACTGCAGGTGCACGGACATAAGGAGTTGGCTCAGCGGCTCAATGATGATCTTGTAGGTCTAGTCGCCAAGTCAGGTTTTCGGGAGTACTTCCATCCGCGGACCGGCCGAGGACACGGCACCCGCAGCTTCAGCTGGTCTGCGGCTCTATTGATTCACGTGCTGGCAGAACCGGAAAGTTGACATGAGATGACTCACAGGTCGTCAAGGTTCTCATTGGATGGAGGGCGTGGTGAAGGGGTTCGCGGCTTGTCCTGTGATTTTGGACCGCTACGGATGATCTCTATTTGGGCAAATGGAGCCTGAGGTGGCTGAAAATGCACCTCGTTTGCCAGGCAAGCGTCACGAATTTCCCTTCTTATTCTGTGTAGCCGTTCCACCGAGATACCCGCACGACACCACACCACCACACGTACCCCTTGATCTATTGGGGAGACC
>DATDKX010000514.1:0-2187 GCA_036519615.1 Propionibacteriaceae bacterium | reverse complement strand
GGCTCGCCCATTTCCCCATCGCCGAGAAATCCCCAGACGCGCTGTTTCGAGGTGTCTTTGATGCCACGGTTTTGCAGGTAACGGTTGAAGCGCGCCTGGTAGATCGAGTTGATGGCGCCGATGCCCATAGAAACTGTCGGGAACTCCCAGAAGTGAGGCATCAGCCGGGGGTGTGGATAGGAGGAAAGTCCCTTGCCGGGTCCGTGCGAGACCTCTTGGCGGAAGGCGTCGAGGTGTTCGGTCGTCAACCGACCCTCCAGGTACGCCCGGGCGTAGATGCCTGGAGACGCGTGCCCCTGAATGTAGATATGATCGCCGCCGCCGGGATGATCTTTGCCACGGAAGAAGTGGTTGAAGCCCACCTCGTACAAGCTCGCCGCGCTCTGATAGGTCGCGATGTGACCGCCAACCTCCAGGCCCTTGCGGTTCGCCTTGCTGACCATGATCGCTGCATTCCAGCGGATGAAAGCGCGAATCCGTCGCTCGACGTGTTCATCGCCTGGGAACCAAGGCTCTGATTCCGGAGGAATCGTGTTGATGTAATCGCTGCTGCGCAGGGCTGGCAGGCCGACGTGACGCGCCCGTGCCTCCTCGAGCAGCTTGAGCATGACGAACCGGGCACGATTTCTTCCCTTTTCCCTGATGAGGCCGTCTAGCGACTCCAGCCAGTCAGCAGTCTCTTCGGGATCGATGTCGGGAAGTTGGCTGGGCAAGCCGTGAGCAGTGATGGCCGGATGTCCGGGCGTAGCCATGGCAGCTCCTTACGTCTATCCAACTCCGGACCGGGGCTGGAGGTGCAGGCCGCATTGTGTTTGCGCATCCATCCTGTCACCTCCGCAAGATCAACCTCCGTTGGCGGCAACCGCATGCTGCATTGACTACGACGCCTTTGCGTTGCGGCGGTCGCGCTTAGAAATCTGATGCGGCGGCTCGCTCACCGCCTGACACGGGGTTACGCCAGGAGCATGCCTCTGGCAGGCTGTGCCAAGGAGGTTCACCCGGACTGAACTCGTTTGCTTCGGCGCCAGCCGGAGCTGTCGAAAGGAGGCGGCACGCCGAGATGAGCGGGGCCCTCTCTCGCCGTGATCGGACGGCTACGGCGCGCGGCGGCTGCCAGGCCACTTGGTCGCTGTTTTGGAGGCATGGGTGACCTCCACAGCTGGTGCCGGGGGATCGAAGAGTTTGAGTGACAAGCTAGGCCTTTCGCGGGGCTTGGTCGTACAAGAACTCGGCTGGGACGAGGACGTCGACGACGACGTCCGGATGATGATCGAAGACGCGATCGACGGAGAGCTCATCGAAGAGGCGACGGAAGCCGTGGATCTGGTGCTGCTGTGGTGGCGCGATGAGGACGGCGACCTGGTCGATGGCCTCGTCGATGCGCTGACCGACCTTACTGACAGCGGCTATATCTGGCTGATGACCCCGAAGGTCGGCCGCAGCGGCTATGTCGATGCCGCCGACGTGGCAGAGGCTGCGCTCACCGCGGGTCTGGCGCTGACCAACAGCGTTCAGGCATCGCCTGATTGGACAGCCACCAAGCTGGTACGGCCGAAAGGCGCGCGTCGGTGACGCTGTTCCAAGCGGACGCGTCGGGGACGCGGGGGCTCGGCCGGCCGGCCCCGAGCTTTACCGCTCGCAATCAGCATGGTGAGCTCCTTACCAGTAGCAGTCTGCGTGGTGCGCCAGCGGTGATCATCTTCTATCCCTGGGCCTTCTCCAGTATCTGCCGCGATGAGCTGGCCGCCATTCGCGATGATCATGAAAGCTTCGTTGCCTTGGGGTCTCGGGTGTTGGCAATCTCCTGCGATGCGATCTATACGCTGCGGGCGTACGCGGATACTGAGGGCATTCCGTTCGACCTGCTCAGTGATCATTGGCCGCACGGGGCGATTGCTCAAGCCTTCGGCGTATTCGATGAACAGGCCGGTTGCGCACGGCGCGGCACATTCGTACTGGATTCGACGGGCGTGATCAAGTGGCAGCAGATCAACCAGATCAATGAACCCCGTGAGATCGCCGCCGTGCTAGCGGCAACTGCAAAATTATGATGGCCCCGTGCCACTGACAGGGGAATACGAACCCAGTCCGCGAAAGCAGACCCGAGAACAGGTCGAACGATATGAAGCCACCGATGGCCGCGAGGCCAACACGCTGGCTGGCACCAACTGGCCGGTTGTCATCTTC
>DATDKX010000513.1:0-2269 GCA_036519615.1 Propionibacteriaceae bacterium | reverse complement strand
GCGCCAACGTCGTACTCGGCGTTGCCGTTGTCCTGCTGCTCGACAATCCAGCGCTGGTGGCAACTGGTCTGGCCCTGTCCTATTCGGCGGCGTACCTGATCGGCGTGCCAATCTCCTTCTCGAGGCTGCGTCGCAAGCTTCCTGATCTTGACGCCGACGCACTGGTGAGACATTGCGTACGGTTGATATTGGCCGTAACTCCGGCAGCGATCGCAGCATGGGTGATCTCGTGGGCGTTCGCGAGTCGGTCTGGTTCCCAGCTGGCGCTGGCAATCGGATTGGTGGTTGCCGGTGTGGTGGCGGTCGGCTTGTTCTTGCTGATGGCTCGATTGATACGGATCCATGAGGTCAGCCAGATCGTGACGACCCTGTTGCGGCGGGGCGACGATTCCAAAACCGGGACATTGGAGGTGCGTGAGGAAACCGTGATCGAGGCGAGCGGTGATCGATATGCCGACTTCAGGTCCTCCGGCGATTCGCCCACAGTGATTCGGCCGCCGTCTCCTAGCATCGAAGGAGCTGGTGAGGAGAGCACAAGATCCATGGTTCAGGTGGTCGCCGCTCAGGGTGTCGAGGAAGGCGGAGAAGGCGGAGAAGGCTCACAGGCTGCGACCCTTCCTGCAGGGACCGTGCTCGCTTCGCGTTATCGCCTTGAGGAGCTGATCGGGGAGTCCGAGCCGACCGTCACCTGGCGAGCGTTCGATCAAGTGCTGTCCCGATCGGTGCTGGTGCATCTGCTGGCACCGGGTGACCCCGGCGCGGAGGACCTGCTGACAGCTGCCCGCAAAGCATCGGTGGCCACAGATTCTCGATTCCTTCGAGTGCTCGATGCTGTGCACAGCAGCGATCCGGCAGTGGGCTCCTACATCGTGTGTGAGTATGCGACCGGCCAGTCGCTTGAGATGATCTTGAGCCACGGCCCGTTGTCGGGCCTCGAGGCCGCGTGGATTACTCGCGAGGTTGCCGATGCGCTCGCCGGCGTACACACTCTCGGTCTTTATCACCGCCGCATCAGCCCGGAGACGGTGATCATCACTCCGACTGGAAACGTCAAGATCGTCGGCTTGCTGATCGAGGCTGCTCTCCGCCCCGTCGCGAGTGAGGTGGTGCATGGTGCCGACACCCCGGAGCTGATTGATGTCACCGACCTAGGTCGGCTGCTCTATGCCTCGCTGGTGTGCCGTTGGCCCGGTGGCCCGGCGTTCGGCCTGCCCAATGCGCCGACGGTGGGGCGGCGCTGGATGACGCCGCGGCAGGTGCGCGCCGGCGTATCACCGGCACTCGACAACGTGTGTGATCAGATTCTTGGTGATCCGCCCCGACATCACGCGCCTGCGATCACCACCGCCGGAGCCATGGTGACTGCGCTGACCAAGGTGCTGGGCAACGCCGATGCCGCGCCCGACCTGGAGCGGCGGCTGCATCAGCCGATCCCCACCGTCGGCGGACGCTCCCCCGCGCCCGATCCAGGCGTAAGCGCCCAGCCCGTCTCTTCGCTCCTCGATCAGACCACGACGCGACAAGAGGCCATCCGAACCCGGACGGTTCCGGCGGCAAGCGCCACACCAACAACTCAACACACACGGGTATCAGCTGGCAGGCCTCCGCAAGGACCGGCAACGCCCAACCGCCCCCCGCGGTTCAGGCCCTCGGTGCCACCGCCAGCAACCCAGCAGCGGGGGCGGCGCTGGATCGGCTTGCTGCTGGTGCTCGCAGTACTGCTGATCGCGGCGGGAATCATCTCCGCGATCATCTTGGATCGGCGACTTGCCGGGTTGCCCGAGCCGAAGGCTTCGAGCGAACAAACAGGCACCACGTCCAACGGCGCACCGACCGAGCCTAAGAAGCTGACCATCGCCGATGCGCGGGACTTCGACCCGCAGGGCGAAGACAAAACTGAGAATCCTGACGAGGTGAGTCTTGCCTACGATGGCGACCCAGCAACGCGCTGGCGTACGGTTCAATACTTCGGCAACCCGAAACTGGGCAATCTGAAGCGTGGCGTCGGCCTAGTGCTTGACCTCGATGCCCCGCAACCGGTGCACTCTGTCAAGCTCAGGCTGAGCGGCGCTGGCACGGCTGTCGAATTTCGTGTCCCCGAGACCGATCCCGCTCAGACACCGAGGCCGCCGATGAGCTCCGACAAACGTTGGCGGACGGTGGCCGCGGAATCGAGTGCCGGCGAATCGGCGACGCTGACGGCGGAGCAAGATGTCACCACCCGATATGTCCTGGTGTATCTGACCTCACTGCCGAAGGAGGGAAACGG
>DATDKX010000512.1:0-10912 GCA_036519615.1 Propionibacteriaceae bacterium | reverse complement strand
GCCTTGTGCAGCTTGGCTCGCTGAGTTCGGGCCTTGGCCAACCCGGCGTCGATCTTGGTGATGGCATTCTCTAGCTTCGGGATTCCAGTGCGGAGCTGGCCGAGTGCGGTGGTCAGCTGAGCCTCAGCTGATGTCAGCTGTTTCAGCCCGCTTTGCAGCTGCGTTCGCCCTTGTTGCAGCTTGGTGAGCGTGGCGAGGAGCTTCTTACGGTTCGGCGACGCCGGAATCGCTGACGGGGTGGTCGTCGTCGTCGGAGGCTGCGGAGGCAGCTGTGAAAGGACCTTCTGGAGCTCGGCAAGCTGCAGATTGACCTGCCGAAGCTTGTCCTGCAGCTGTTGTCGCTGACCTTGCAGCTGAACGCGCTTCGCTTCGAGTTGAGGCAACTCACGCCGGGCCTGAGAAAGCTGGCCCGACAGCTTCGCGCGGGTGCTCTTGAGCTGACGAATTGCGTTGTTGATCTTCTTCAGGGCGGACTTGACAGAGTGTTCCTTGTCATAGGTCTTGTCGATCGCGCTGTCAAGGACCGGGACCTGGCTAGCCGCGACCTTCGCGTCCGCGTGGGCAACGCTGAGGTTGGCGCGCAGCGCTTCGGAGTCGAAGCGCACCAGGACCTGGCCCGCTTGAACGCGATCGCCCTCACGCACCTCGACGGTCGAAATCCGGCTCCAGCTCCCCGTCGGCGTAGCAGCGCTCAGCGGCGCACTTGCTGCGGCCGTCTGGCCACCAGTCGTGGCCAGTTCAGGCGTCCCGGCCTTAGCGTCGGCGAAACCGGCGTTGAGGTCCGGTTCGGGGACCTCAATCTGCGGCGCTTGGACCACCACAAGATCATCGTCAACGTTGCCAGATACGAGAATCCGATTGGCCTCAGCACAGCCGAACAACCCAACCACAAGACTGGCTGCCAGGGGCAAGACAGTCGCAGCGCGTCGAAGAGTTCGGCTCGCCTGATGACCGGGCATGGGTGTCCTTAATTCATCAGCTGATGAACTCCATTATGTGGTCGTCAGGAAGACCGGTCACGCCCTGGGGAGTGCTCGAGCCACCTCGGTTGACACGACCGATTCGCTGCGCGGCGTTCTCGTGCACAGGTCCGAATAGGTGGCGTTTCCGGCAAGATCGCATTCCGGGCCTGGTGGAGCGCCTCATTCATTTCTCGGTTCCTGACGCCCAGACCTTCCTGCCGTTGTCGACGGCATAGCCGATCACTCTGTGCCTAACGCTGTTGGCTTTCTTCGTCGACACGGAACCTTGTGCCTCGGGCAGCCGCTGGAGAAAGCCGCGCAGTGCCGCGGGCCATTCGCCTGCCGGAGTGTCAGACCCGCAGCGACGACGTCGTGGAGTCAACGTACTTCTGGCAAGCAACACCGTTGTACCCGGATATCGAGAGAGCACCTGGATAGAGCAATTATTGCGCCCCCGGTAGGAATCGAACCTACGACCGACAGATTAGAAGGCTGCTGCTCTATCCTCTGAGCTACGGGGGCCTGGGAACGCGCCGTCCGTTGGCAGTACGGACGGGCTCGCATCACTGTAGCGCCGGGATTGCTGGAATGACTCTGAGTTCCGTGTGACGGCGTACGAGACTGTGAGTGTTGGGGGTGGCCTGGAAGCAGGGTCCGGCAGGCTGGTGCCGGCTGCATGAGGTGACTCTCGAGAAGACTGGCCGCCGCTCGGTGTGCCTTGCGTTTGACCTGTCCCTTGAACAGCCAACACCGGCCTGGCCCACCGTCTTGGCTTGATCAGGAGCTTGTCTGCTTTGAGGCGTGACCCATCACAGTGCTGCCGCGACAGTGACCGCTTCCCAGGCCGGCGTCAACCGCTGCTCTGGTGGAAGGAGAACAACCATGGTCATGCTCGCAGAGCATTACGACTTCGTCATCGGCGGTGACCCCGACCGCGACACGATCGACCTTGCGGTTCTTGACGCCGTAACCGGTGCGGTCCTAGGCCAGACCAGTGATCAAGCCGACGGTGGCTGGTTATGAGCGTCTGTTGTCGTGGGCCGCTCGGGCCGCGGACGGGCGACGGGTCTGGGCGCTGGAAGGGACCGGCAGCTTCGCCGCGGGCCTGGTCGCTGTGCTGGCTGAGGCCGGCGAAGACGTTGTCGAGATCCAGAACAAGAAGCGGAGCCGGGGCGCCAAGAGCGACCGGATTGACGCCATCCATGCGGCGCGGACGGCGCTCGCCCAAACCCATCAGGCCACTCCTAGTGGGCGCGGTCTCTGTGAAGCGATCCGGCAGGTACTCGCAGCTCGACAAGGGGTTTGGTGAGTCGGACCAAGGCGATCAACGAACTGAAGAGCTTGATCGTCGTCGCCCCGGAGCACCTCCGAGCCGACCTGCGAGGCCTCGGGCTAGCCAGACAGCTCGACCGAATCGACCGGCTGTCCAGTGCCTCCGCCGCCACGATCGAGCACCGAGTCACTCACCGCACTCTGCGCTCGATCGCCGCCCGTGTCCGGTTGTTGACCAACCAAGCCACCGAGCTAGACATCGAACTGCTGGCGCTCGTGCCCCAGCACCCAGCTGGGCCGACGCTGCTGGGCGAAGCCGGCGTCGGACCCGTGGTGGCTGCCCAGCTCCTGGTCAGCTGGTCTCACCGCGAACGCGTTCGCAACGAGGCAGCGTTCGCGTCCCTGGCCGGTGCTGCCCCGCTGGAGGCCAGCAGCGGCCAACGCACCCGGCACCGGCTGAGCCGGATGGGTGACCGCAACCTCAACCCGCGCCCTTCATACCGTGGCGATCACACGTCTTCGCTGCCATGAACAGTCCCGCAACTACCAGAAGAAACGCACCTCTGAGGGCAAGACCCACCGTGACATCCGACGGAGCCTGAAGCGCATCCTCGCCCGACGCTTCTACCGCCTCATGCAAGCCGCCACGGCTACCGAAGAGCTGGCCAGAGCGGCTTGACAAACATAGGAGCGTCAAACCCTGACACTGCTCCGGCGTACGCCGAGCATCGTGGCTGTTTCGACGGGACGCATCCTTGTTCACCAGCGGCAGTCAGAATGCTGTCGAGGCGCTCGACTCGGCTGCCGCCGGCGGCATCGCGTACTGGGGTCGGCTTCCAGCGCTCGCACGCAAACATGCGCGGTGAGATCAGCCAATACTGTTCGATCTCGTGACCGAGATCTATCGCCGTGAGAACGGCCAATGGAAGCTCATACATTTGCCACGCTGATCTCCACAAACCGCAGCCGTAGCGCACGCCCCAGCGAGGGGCGATATCCGGCCCATCCGGATCGTTGTCCATTCTCTGAGTAGGTTCGCTGAGGTGAGGAGGGGTGGCAGCGGCGATGAATTGCCATCCGAAGTCACTCAAAAGAGCTCGGAGCTGCGGCGCGTGCGCAGTCTCATCCTTCCCGTGTACGCGCCAACGGTCCTGGTGGCCGTCGGCCAGGGTGCGATCCTTCCTCTGGTAGCGCTTTCAGCCCGGGCGCTTGGCGCCAGCGTGGGGACCGCGGCCTTCATCGTCGCTTTGATTGGTCTCGGCCAGTTGGTCGGGGATCTCCCCGCAGGAGCGCTGGCAGCTCGAATCGGCGAGAAACGAGCCCTGATTGCGGCCTGTGCGCTCGACGCAGTCGCCCTGGTCGGTGCATTCCTCGCTCAATCCGTGGCGCTTCTAGCAATCGCCATCACCGTCACCGGGCTGGCTGGGGCCGTCTTCAGCTTGGCTCGCCAGGCGTACCTCACTGAAGCCATCCCGATACCAATGCGTGCTCGAGCGCTTTCCACCCTCGGCGGTACCTTCCGCATTGGCCTGTTCATCGGGCCGTTCGTTGCGGCGGCGATTGTGGCGCGATGGAGCATCAGCGCCGCGTACGGGTTTGCAGCGGCCATGAGCCTGGCTGCCGCCGTCCTCACAGCCTTTCTCCCTGATGTGACGCAGAAGGCCCCGCGGACGAGCGCTAGACAACGCCACCGATCAGTGATTTCCGTGCTAGCTGAGCATCGCCACATCCTCGTGACGTTAGGCATCGGCGTCCTGATCATCTCGGCCGCGCGTGCCACGCGCCAGTCGATCGTGCCGCTGTGGGCGGAGTCCATCGGTATAGACGCCGCGACAACGAGCGTGATCTTCGGAATTTCGGCAGCGGTCGACATGCTGCTGTTCTATCCAGGGGGCGCGATTATGGATCGCTTCGGACGGGTCTACGTGGCGGTGCCGTCCATGATTGTGCTCGGTCTCGGCTTTCTGTTGTTGCCGCTGACAAGCGGTGCCACTAGCGTCGGGCTGGTGGCTGCGCTCATGGGTCTCGGCAACGGCATTTCGTCCGGCGTCGTACTGACTCTGGGCGCAGATGCGTCGCCGTCACAGGATCGCGCGCAGTTCCTGGCGGGATGGCGAGTTTGCAGTGACCTCGGCAATACTGCAGGCCCATTAGTGATCAGTGCCGTCAGCGCTTTCGCAACCCTGGCAGCAGCGGCTGTCGCGATGGGCTTGATCACGTGGGCTGGCTCGGCATGGCTGATCAAGTGGGTGCCGGCTTACGCTCCACGAACCCATCGGGCACGAGACAGACGAGAGGCACAGGAAGGCTAGATGGCCACAAGCGACCTCCTGGTCTGGGTGGACTGCGAGATGACCGGACTCGACTTGATCAACGATGAGCTGATCGAGGTAGCCGTGCTGGTCACCGACGCCGACCTCAATGTCCTTGGAGACGGAGTCGATCTGGTGATCAAGCCAAGCAACCTGGCGCTGGAACAGATGGGTGACTTCGTACGCGGCATGCACGAAGCATCCGGGCTGCTGAATGCGCTGGATGCTGGATTGTCCATGGCGGAAGCCGAGCAACGCATCCTGGATTACGTCCGCAGCTACGTGGCTGAGCCCGGCAAGGCTCCGCTCGCCGGAAACACCATCGGGACCGATCGGGCGTTCCTGGCGCGCGACATGCCGACCTTCGAACGGCACGTCCACTATCGCAGCGTTGATGTCTCGAGCATCAAGGAGCTGGTCCGCCGCTGGTATCCCCGTGTTTACTATCAGGCTCCTGCCAAGGCCGGGAACCACCGCGCACTCGCCGACGTACAGGAATCCATCGAGGAGCTGCGGTACTACCGAGAGTCCGTGTTCGTGCCCCAGCCTGGGCCGGACAGTACTGCTGCCAAGGAGATTGCCGATCGCCATCAGGGTGCGCTGACTGGGGCCGCGCCGATGGAGAACTGATTACCCCGGGCGAGGTCACGCCCGGTACACTTCACGCTGCGCAGCATGGTCCGCGAAACCGCATTCGGGCCACTCGCATGGTGGGTGTAGCTCAGCTGGTAGAGCACCTGGTTGTGGTCCAGGATGTCGCGGGTTCGAGTCCCGTCACTCACCCCAGGGGCAGGTTCAGCAATCGGGACAACTGAATCGGGGAACGATCGTCGATGGAGGCTCGATGACCTACTACCCCTCCCGAGGCCGATGAGCGCCATGTCGATCTCCACCGCGCGCCTGTCGGCAGCCACGTACGCCGGGCGTTTGGCCGGAGCAGCTTCCCGGCTGGCGGGGCGCGGAACGGGAGCCTCGATCCGCGGCAAGGTGATGCTCAAGCTCGACCCCAGCGCACTGAGCAAGCTGCTGGTCGATAAGCGCATCGCCATCGTGTCCGGCACGAACGGAAAAACCACCACCACGCACTTCCTCGCGGCGGCATTGCGCGAGTCCTTAGGGCCCGAAGCCGATCGGCTCGTACACAACGCCGACGGAGCCAACTTGCATCACGGCCTTGCCTCGGCACTCAGCGAGCATCCCGAAGCTGATATCGCGATCTTGGAAGGTGACGAGCGCGTTGTCGGTGACTTGATCAAGCTTGGCCGGCCCGAGGTGCTCGTGCTGCTCAACTTCAGCCGCGATCAGCTCGATCGGCACCACGAGATCAAGAGCCTCGGCAGCAGCTGGCGCGCGGCCCTCTCCGCAGCCGGGACCGACGGTCCCGTCGTAGTGGCCAATGCCGACGAACCGCTGGTGGTCTGGGCAGCGTTGGCTGCCAAGGAGGTCGTCTGGGTTGACACTTCTACGACCTGGACTCAAGATTCCTCACTCTGCCCAGCGTGTGACGCCAACCTCATCCGCGTTCAGCCCGATCCGAGAGCGGGCCAGGACGCCGATTGGTATTGCTCAGGTTGTGGGCTCGCTCGCCCGAAGGGCGACTACCGGGTGGAGAGCGGCACGATCGTGGACCGCACTCAGCACGTCTGGGATCCCCAGCTGAGCGTGCCCGGACGCTTCAACATCAACAATGCCGCCTGCGCGCTCGCCGCCGCCGAACTGATGGGCGTCGAGCCACGAACGGCCCTCATCGGAATGCGCAAGGTCACCTCCCCCGCCGGGCGTTTTGCCACGGCACAGTTTGGAACCACGACGGCTCGGCTGCTGTTGGCCAAGAATCCCGCCGGCTGGGCGGAAGCGCTGCCACTGGCGCAGAGCGCGACCGTGGTGCTCGCGATCGACTCTGCCGCCGCCGACGGACGAGATGTCTCGTGGCTGTGGGACGTTGACTACGAACGCCTGGCCGGGCGGACGGTGATTGCGACGGGACGCCGGGCTCAAGACCTTGCCGTACGTCTCAGGTACGCCGAAGTCGACTACCGCTGCATCCCTGACCTGGCCGCCGCGCTCGCCGGGCATCCGGAACCGGTCGACGTGATCGCCACGTACACCCCATTCCAGCGGCTACGCAAGATGGGCAGGGTCTGATGAATAAGCGAGTCGAAGTAGTTCTGATCTATCAGTCCTTGCTCGGCCTTTACGGCGACCGGGGCAATGCCACCGTGCTCATGAGGCGGCTGGCCTGGCGCGGATACGAGCCGGTGCTGACCGCGGTCGAGCCGGGTCAACCGCTGCCAGATACAGGTGACGTCTATCTGCTAGGTGGCGGCGAGGACGCCGCCCAGGTCTCCGCGGTGAGAGCGCTGAAGGCCGACGGCGGACTCTATCGAGCGGTCGACCGGGGGGCGGCGGTTCTCGCGGTCTGTGCCGGCTACCAGATCGTTGGCAACAACTTCACCGTTGGATACCAGGACGAGGTGATCTCTGGACTGGGGCTACTCGACGTCACCACGACACGTGGTCCGGTGCGTGCCGTCGGCGAGATCATCAGTCGCTGGAATGGGCGAGACGGTAATGATCAATGGCTGACCGGATTTGAGAACCACGGCGGCTACACCCGGCTGGGTCGAGGCGTCAAGCCGCTTGCGACGGTGGAAATCGGGGTCGGTAACTGCAACGACGGTACCGAGGGCGCAGTTGCCGGCACTGTGATCGGTACCTATCCCCACGGTCCGATCCTGGCCAGGAATCCGGCGCTCGCTGATCACATTCTTGAGCTCGCGCTGGGGCACGAACTGGAGCCGCTGGAACATTCAGAGATCAACAAGTTGAGGCGGCAACGCCTAGCCAGGGTCCGCAGGTCTTACGCGCGTAGCCGATAACCTGTGCAGAGTGCTTAGCCGACCCCCCGCCGTCATTTCCCCCGCCCAGGGCAACGGCAATGGCCAATGACGGCGACTTACTCCGATGTCGTTGTGATCGGCGGCGGGCACAACGGTCTGGTCGCAGCAACGTATCTGGCGCGGGCCGGACATAAGGTCACTGTCTTCGAGAGGCGCAGTGAACTCGGCGGGGCGGTGGCCAGCGCAGCGGCGTTTGAAGGCGTGGCGGCACGGCTCTCCCGATTCTCCTATTTGGTGTCCTTGCTGCCGACCACCATCATCGACGAGCTCGGCCTCCGCCTGGAATTGCGCTCACGTCCGGTCCGGTCGTACACGCCGGTCGACGGCAGCGGCCTGCTTATTGAGCGCAAGGAAGGGCGATTGACCCGCGACTCCTTCCGCTCGCTGACCGGCGACGAACGCGAATATCAGGCATGGGCGGCGTTTCAAGACCGCCTGCACGACCTCGCCGCGGTGATCGAACCGACCTTGACTCGCCCACTCCCCCGTGTCGGCGAGCTGCGGTCGCGCATCGATAGTGAGCTTTGGTCGTCAGTGGTTGAGCAGCCGCTCGGCCAGCTCGTGGAGTCCACATTCAGCGACGACACCGTACGTGGCCTGGTGCTGACCGATGGCCTGATCGGTACTTTCACTTCGGCGCATGATCCGACCTTGCGGCAGAACCGTTGCTTCCTCTATCACGTGATTGGCAACGGCAGCGGAGAGTGGAAGGTCCCCGTTGGTGGCATGGGCGCGGTGACTGCTGAGCTGGTCCGAGTGGCTCAGGCTGCGAAGGTCTCGATCCAAACAAGTTACTCCGTTGTTGCCCTAGAGCCGTCGTCCTCTGGCGGGGCAACTGTCCGGCTCGCCGATGGCGAGTCGATCAGCGCTGAGATCATCTTGGCCAACTGTGCGCCCGCGACGCTTCAAGGACTACTCGGTGATCGATACGAACCCGCCGTCGGCAGTCAGACCAAGATCAACATTGTGATGCGGCGCCTGCCGCAGTTCCGTTCTGGAATTGAGCCGACGATCGGGTTCGCCGGTACGCTGCACCTCGGTCAGGGCTATCGCCGGTTGCAGCAGGCGTACGAGCAGGCGTTGGCCGGTGAGATGCCCGATCCCATGCCATGTGAGGTCTACTGCCACACGCTGACCGATGGCTCGATCCTCGATCCGGAGTTACGCGCCGCCGGCTATCACACCCTCACGCTTTTCGGCATGCATACTCCACTCAACTTGTTCAGCGCAGATCCAGACGACTCCAGAGAACGGGCCAAGGCAGCGGCTTTCCGTTCGCTTCAATCGGTGCTTGCCGAACCGCTGGAGCCATGCCTGGCTCTCGATCGCCGTGGCGAACCGTGCATTGAAGTGATGACACCCCTTGATATCGAAGCCGAGCTTGGGATGCCGGGCGGCAACATCTTCCATGGCGACCTGGCGTGGCCGTGGTTAGCCGAGGATGCAGCGGCGGCCACAGCCGCGGAGCGCTGGGGGGTGGCAACTGATCATCCTGGGATCTTGCTGTGCGGCTCCGGGGCCGTACGCGGCGGCGCGGTCAGTGGTCTCGGCGGCCACAATGCCGCCATGGCCGTACTCGAAGATGACTAAACGCGCGCCTGGCGTACGTTTTGCAGCACAGCCGTCACAACGACCCCCCGGATCCCGCTCTCGACGGGCCGTTTCGCATCACAGTCGTCACAAGGACCGGCCAGCCAACCCAATTTCCCGGACCGGCACGATTTGCTACTCTTGCTCTTCGCGCGCCGCTAGCTCAACTGGCAGAGCAGCTGACTCTTAATCAGCGGGTTGGGGGTTCGATTCCCTCGCGGCGCACATTCCTCCTAGTCAGAGGATCCTCGTTCTGGAAGCCAGGCGTCTCGCCCACACTTTACCCACAGTTATCACGCTAAACACCGACCGCTCGCGCCCCGACTCAAGCCCATTGTTCCGGCGTTCTAAGCCGGCAGTTGAAAGCCGCCAACGCCGCTGGGAGGCGCTGGGCATGTCGAGCTGATCGTCATAAAGAGGCTCTGGTGGTGGCGAGAATCAGAAGGATTTCCTTGTCGGCGTTCTATGACCCTTTCGAGACCGGTGGTACGAGTTCAGACTCGCAACTGTCGCCCTCAGCCTCGTCCAAATCATCTTCTGCTTCCGGGCGCCCGTGGGCCGGGCTTCGGGAACGCCGTCCTGGCCGCTCAAGACCGCTGCCGGCCGTCAATCATGAACCGCCTTGTTTCACAGGACCTTCGCCGCCGATCAACGCATTCACCGACTCAATAACGACGCCGATGATCAAGACCTCCCATCACGATGGCTCGAAACCGTCGCGGCCAAAATCCATCAGCTTTCACTTAGTCCGGGCTCCTGGACCTAAGAGCTTCGAGTAGAGGCGCACAAGCTCCACCCTTCGCCAATACGGCTCTCGCAAGATGGAACACCGACAACCCGCTCGCGAATCTGGCGGGTGTCATTCGGACTTCACTGCGCCGCTTGTGCCCCCGGGTGTGCCCCCGGCGGTTCAGACGGTCCAAACCGGTCCGATCGGCCGCGGTTCGCAGATGGTGGAGGTAGAGGCGGGACAAGGCCGGGGGGTGAGGCAGCATCTGGTCATGCGTGACCGGCTGGTGATCCACGTCGTGCGCCACGGGCGCACTCGCTCGAACCGTGTGGGGCTGGTGATGGGATGGGCAGACGAGTCGATCGAGCCCGACCAGCACGATGCCGCCGACGCAGTAGCAGCGCGTGAGCGTGCGGCTGGCGGCCGCTCCCGCACCGGTGCGGGTCGTGTCGAGCCCACTCGCCCGGCCCCGTGACACCGCAGCGCCCCTCGCTGCCGCCCTCACCGTGGATCTGGAGACCGATGCCCGTCTCGGTGAGCTGTACCAGGGTCCTTGGCAGGGGCTCGCAGAGTCCGAAGTGGCTCGCCGATGGCCGCTCGAGTGGTCGGTGTGGCGTACGGGCCCGAGACGCTCGATCTCGACGGGCGAGAGACGCTCACAGCGCTCTATGCCCGGGTGGCCGACGCCTTCGACGATCTCGTGCGTTCATCCGATGCCGCGGCAGTGGTCGTGTTCACCCACGACGCAGTGGTGCGGGCGGCGGGTGGCGTGGACGCTGCGCATCGGCCCGGCCACCTACCGGTACATCGATGTGGCGAGCTGCTCGACTACCACGATCCACGCGTCCACTTCTGGCTCGAGGCTGGTTGCCTCAACGACACCAGCCCCTGCCGGGCAGCGAACGATGAGCCTTGCCGGGTCCGACGTGACACAGATCCGACGAAGAAGCGCTCCCCGTCGAGCCCCGCCAGCAGGTCACTCATCGGTGGCGCCCATCCAAGGACCGACACGGCCGCTGACCCGCCCTCTCACGCAGCTGCGGGTTCACTCGGCGCGCGCAACCGCCGGAACCGTTGCGTCAGCGTGATTCCCGATCCTGGTGGAGACCCGATCGAGGTCGCGCAGCTAGATCGCAGCACGAGCTG
>DATDKX010000511.1:0-2356 GCA_036519615.1 Propionibacteriaceae bacterium | reverse complement strand
AGTCCCGGTAGCGCGGCGCGGTGAGACCGCGACGGAGCGGCTGGGTATGCGACAGGCAGCGTGAGGGGCCTTCGACAGACTCAGCGTGCATTTGCGACAGGATCACCGGCGCAGAAATGGTCAAACGGCCGCGGCACACAGAGATAATCTGAGCCGGTGCTCGCAGTCCCACCCAGCCGCTATGGCTATTACGGACCGGTCGGAACCTTCAGTCACCAAGCGCTTATGACTTTGCCGGCCCCACCGGACGAACCCACGCCGTACGCGACTGTCGGGCTTGCTCTGCAGGCTGTCCGTGATGGTGAAGTCTCAGCCGTCCTGGTACCGATCGAGAACTCCGTCGAAGGCGGAGTCTCCGCAACCCTGGACAACCTGACCTACGGAGAACCCCTGCGGATCATCCGCGAGGTGGTGCTGCCGGTCCAGTTCACCCTCTTTGCCCGCAACGGCACTCAACTGCCCGAGGTAAGCCGCGTGCTGACCCATCCCCATGCTGCAGCACAGTGCCGCGACTGGCTGGCAGCCAATCTGGCCCACGCGATGATCACCGAGGGCGGCTCCACGGCAGCTGCCGCGGCAGAGGTGGCCGATCCGGCTTCTCGGTTCGACGCGGCGATCTGCGCGCAGGTTGCCGGCGAACTCCACGGACTCATACCGCTCGCCAAAGACATTGCCGACAATCCAGACGCCGTTACGCGATTTGTGTTGGTTTCGCGGCCCGGATCCGTCGGCCCTGCAACTGGAGCCGATAAGACCACAATGGTCTTGTTCATGCGTGATGATCACCCGGGTGCGCTGCTCGAGATCTTGGAACAGTTCGCCAGCCGAGGCGTCAACCTCTGCCGTATCGAATCGCGTCCAACCAAGAAGATTCTTGGTGACTACTGCTTCAGCGTCGACGCCGAGGGTCACATCGACGATGCCCGGATGGCCGAGGCGATGATGGGACTCCATCGGGTCTGCCGCGACGTCGTCTTTCTCGGCAGCTATCCTCGGGCCGACTTCACCGAGCCGGTCATACGGCACGGCACCTCTAACGAGGAGTACGCCGCAGCCGCGACCTGGCTGCGGAAGCTACGCGGCTGACCGCCTCGGCGCCCGGTACGTGGAGGCGCCCGGAGTGTGCGACCGAACCCACTTCGCCATCGCCGGTCGTTAGTTCGCGGACAGGCCTCGGTACGCGCAGCCGCAGCGCACCGGGCACCACTTCAGCGGTCAACGTGTTGCACTCTCCAACCGTGTCGCCATCGAGCTGAAACTGATCACGTTCCTCTACCGTTATCGTCACCCTGCGCCCTGTCAGCCGATCCAGCTGTTCATCGGGTTGTCGGCGCCGGGTCAAGACGCGGGTCGTCAGCCTGACCCAATCGCGGAGCGTACGCGGTGAAGCAACAAGGACGTCGAGTATTCCGTCATCGGCCCGTGCGCCTGGAATCAGCTGAATGTTGGCCAGCAGGAAGCCGACATTGCCAACGACGATCACGCTGGCGCGGCGTCGGATGGGCTGCTGATCATCAACAGCGACGATGGCATGCATCGGCGGGTGGTTTGCGTTCTGTGCTGCGGAGACGAAGTAGGCGGCGGAGCCGACGGCCTTCTTCATCTTCGGGTCGGCTCCTTCCATGATCACCGCGTCCAGGCCGATGCCCGCCATCACCGCGAAATGATCAGGTGGCTGGTCGTCAACCTGGAGGCGTACAAGATCAACCGCCTTGTCGACCCCATCGAAGGCAACATCGAGCGCAGCAACCTCATCTAGCGGAATACCGATATTGCGCGCCAATAGATTGCCCGTGCCAGCCGGGATGAGACCAAAGGGAATCCCAGTGTGGGCCAGCCCGGAACAGATCACTCGGATCGTGCCGTCCCCGCCGGCACCCAAAACCAGATCAACGTTCTCGCGTACGGCATATGCCGTCATGGCTCGACCGGGGTCCTCGCTCGTCGTCTCCAGCCAAAGCGCGCGATCCCAGCCACGACTCTTTAGCTCATATTCCACATGCCGCCGGAACGTAATCCAGTCGGTGACTTTGGCCGGGTTATAGATGACCGCCGCGCGCCGTAACGGTGCGGACACGTCCTCGGCGGCAGCTCGACTGCGAACGATTTCGCCCACGAGTTCATGCGGAATCGGCACCTTGACCCCGGCGACAAGCAGAGCGACTGACGCGGCAAGCGCGCCGAACAAGGCGCCGCCCACGATGTCGGTGACGTAGTGCGCACCGGTGATCCAGCGATTGAATGCGACGGCGAGTACTAGGAGGCCGGAACCCACCTGCCAGATGATCCGGGCACGGACGGTCTGCCTGGTCACGGCGAAGGTCGCGCCAACGGCGATGGACAAGACAACGACGCC
>DATDKX010000510.1:0-7386 GCA_036519615.1 Propionibacteriaceae bacterium | reverse complement strand
CGTGAGCCGGCTGCTCAAGGCTCGCCATCTCAGTGATCGCCACCCCGCAACTGACTTACCGCGTGCCTGAGCACCGGCCCGAGTACGGCCATGCCGTCTCGTGCACCACCGCTCGACCCAGGCAAATTGACGATCAAGGTGTGATCCGCGACACCAACGATGCCACGGCTCAGCACCGCTGTTGGCACACCATGATCAGCACCGTATCGGGCGATCGCCGCTGCCAGCTGCGGAACCTCACGCTCCACCACGGCACGCGTTTGCTCGGGGGTTTGATCATGAGGATTCAGCCCGGTGCCCCCAGTAGTGATCACTACGGCATGACCGGCCGCCACGGCATCCCGCAAGGCGTCGCCGACCGCATCCCCGTCGGGCACGATCACTGGCCCTTCTACTCTGAGTCCAAGATCATCAAGTGCAGCCGCGATGATCGGCCCGGACTTGTCCTCGTACGCACCGACAGCGGCGCGCGTCGAGATAGTGATCACGAGCGCAGTCTCGCTCATGAATCGTCCTCCCGAGTCCAGTCACCGCGGCGGCCACCGGACTTGGAAAGCAGGCGTACCTCGCTGATCACCGCGGCACGGTCGATGGCCTTGATCATGTCGATCACCGCCAGCCCCGCCACAGCAACCGCGGTCAGCGCCTCCATTTCCACCCCGGTCCGCTCAGTCGTCGTGACCGTCGCAGTGATCTCCACGCCTTCGTCGGTCACCTCGGCGGTGACATCGACGCCACTGATGAACAGCGGATGACACAACGGAATGAGATCTGGAGTCTTCTTGGCTCCTTGAATGCCCGCAATCCGGGCGACGGCGAGTGCATCACCCTTTGGCACGGCGCCGTCCCGAAGCGCTGCAACACACTCCGCGCTAAGCAGCACCCGGCCTGCAGCAGTTGCCGAACGTGCCGTCACAGACTTGCCGGAGACGTCGACCATGCGTGCGTCGCCGGACGCGTTGAGATGCGGAAAACGCCCCTCGCTCACCGCTGCCCCTCAGTCAGCTAGGAGACTCGTCGAGTAGCCATACGTCGACCTCCTGACCAGCGGCGACGAACTCGGTGTCTTCGGGCAAGATCATCAACCCATTTGAGCGAGCAAGATCGGCAAGCAAATGCGAGCCATGGCCACCGGCAAGCTCAACCTGCCAGTTACCCGAGCGTCCAGCCCTGATGATGCCCCGGGCCAGCTGCAAACGGCCCGGAAGGGAGCTGATGTCATGCGCGGCTTCGCACTTCACCACCGTCCGCACGTATGGCCGTGCGCCCATCAGCTTACGAATCACCGGGCGTACGAATGCTTCGAAGGATACGAAGGCGCTCACTGGGTTGCCGGGAAGCATGATCATTGGAACTCGATCATGGCCGATCAATCCGAAGCCTTGCGGCTTGCCTGGTTGCATGGCGACCTGCGCGAAGTCGCAGGCACCCATCTCGGGCATCACCGCCTTGACGATGTCGTAGTCTCCTTGACTGACTCCGCCCGTTGTCAAGATCAGGTCGGCGCGTAGCAGTTGATCAACGATCAGCCGTTTCAGCTCATTGCGATCATCACTGACTTGTCCGACTCGGAATACCTGAGCGCCTGCCGCCTTTGCGGCGGCGGCAAGCAGGTAGGAGTTGGAGTCGAAGATCTGTTGCTCATTGCTGAGCTCGAGCCCTGGATCCACCAGTTCTGACCCAGTGGAGATCACGACAACCCGAGGCCTGGGGCGAACTTGCACCTTGTCCAGGCCGATGCCGGCCATTACCCCGATGTCCCGCGGGCCTAGATGATCACCTTCTCTGAACAGCCGAGTGCCTGCCTTGATGTCTTCACCAATCCGACGAATGTGTTGTCCTACGACGCTTGGTGCGAAGACCTTGACGTCGCTCGTCCCACGATCGGTGTTCTCGTACGGGACGATGGTGTCGGCACCGAGTGGAACAGGCGCGCCCGTCATGATCTTCATCGCCGTTCCAGGCGAGAGCCGGTGGAGTGCCGCCTTGCCCGCTGAAATCTCACCGACGACCGGCAGGCTCAGCGGCACGTCCTGGGCCGCCTCGGTCACATCCTCGGCGCGTACGGCGTAGCCATCCATAGCCGAATTGTCGAATCGCGGGAGGTCGATGGCGGCAACGATGTCTTCGCAGATGTTGAGACCTACCGCATCGAGGATGTGCTGGCGGAAAGGCCGTAGCGGCGTCACACAGCTGAGCAGATACTGCCGGTGCGCCTGCATAGAACGTAACTGGCCACGATCCGGTTGAGGCGGTTCCGGCAGTGGCTCGAACAGCGACACAACAGACTCCGGTTCTTGGGTTCGCCTACGAGTGAACAACGGCATGCTCCACACAGTAATGCTGCCCAACGGTGATAGCTCGGACATTGCGGCCTGTCAGGCACCGCTGAGCCACAAAAAGATGATCATGAGCGCCGACACGCTGTCGCATTGCAGGGGCTTTGGGCTGGCAGCGCGACTAGGCTAGGTCCGTGCAAACCCAGCCAGAGGCCGCTGACCTTGCGGCGATGGCGGCAATCGACGCTGCAGCCATCGCTGGGGCCAAGCAAACGCTCCGGAAAGCAATCCTGTTCCGCCGCGACTCTCGCACGAGTTACCAGCGACAGCGCGACGACAATCTGCGGATGTCGCAACTGGAGTCTGCGCTGCAAGACCGCATTCCCGACACTGTCGCAGCGTACCTTTCCAGCGGCTCTGAGCCAGCGACCCTGCAACTCGTTGCGTGGCTGGCGGCACATCGAGTCCGAGTACTGCTCCCAGTACTGTCGCATCCAATTGGCGGCCGTCTAGACAAGCCGGCGTGGGCAGCCTACGAAGGACCCGATTCACTCCGTGTCGGTGCCTATTCGATCTTGGAACCAACCGGCGAGGTAGTACCGAGTGAGCAGCTTCCGGAGGCGGAACTGATCATCTGCCCCGGACTGGCTGCCAACCTGCATGGTGACCGTCTGGGGCGAGGTGGCGGATGGTACGACCGCGCTCTGCGCCACGCCTCCCAGAGCGCGCCGGTTTGGGTGCTGCTCAATGACGACGAGGTGCTGCAAACCATTCCCGTGCATGCCTGGGACCATCGCGTCGATGTCATCGTGACGCCGACGCGCATGATCACCTGCGAGCCGTCTGTGCTCTGCAATCTGTGACTCTTGGTTCAAGATCAGCGGACTGAAAACCCGCGCTCGCCGCGCGGCTCCTCCTCAATTACCTCCAGCTTGATTACCCGCGCTCGTGGTGGACCCTGACGGGTCCAGTCAACGAGTGCTTGGACAGCTGCCGGCTCTCCTTCGAAGACAGCCTCAAGTGCGCCATCCTCCCGATTGGCCACCCAGCCGGACACCTGGTGAGCCGAAGCCTCGCGACGACAGCTGTCGCGGAAGAACACGCCCTGCACACGCCCCTGGGCCACTACTCGACGACGGATCACGGCACCAGTTTGGAGCAAGGACCTCCTCAGCTCCCCGGCAGGAGCTCCTGGCGAGTCTCGGTGCGAGCCTCGACCGCTCCTCGCGATGAGACAAACGGCCACAGCTGCTGATTCGCCCACAGCTCGGTCTGGTCGTCGTAGTGCCGGTTGAAGGCATGGCCAGAAACCCCGCTTTGATTCACCCAGCGCGATGCGTCGAGATCACCAAGATCAATAAGCATGCGCATCGTCGGACCGTCGGTTACGGCATACCCAGTGCGATCGTCGTACGCCATCGCATTCACTACCGCCGGACCCCCGCCGACCTGATAGTCACCCCGATTGAAAAGATCTTCGACCGGCTTGATCCCACTAGACCCGAGCGTCGGGTTCTGCAGCCGTACCTTGTGCAGCTTGCCCCACTGCCATTGATCAGTGTCGCGCGCCATAAGCGAGGTGATCTCCTTGCGGGCGTTGATCATGGCGGCTAGCAAGATGTCATCCCGGGTTTCAATCTTGTCTTCGGTCGTTACATCGTCCCACCACGGATTCCGGGTCTGTTTCATCAACATGGTCAGCACCGCATACCAGCGATCGCCTCCAGCCGGCCACAGCTCCTGAGGAAGTTCGTCGCGGAACGTGAATTTGAGGATGTTGTGGCAGACGACATTGAAGTACGCTGCCGCTGCCGAGTCCTTGCTCGCCGAATAGTCCCAACCAACGAGCGTCCGCTGGCCCTCGACTACCCAGGGATCGGCGACCTTTATCTTGAGCAGAATCGGAACCAAGTCAGCCGCAAACCGGATGGTGTCGTCGTAGAAGAACTGTTCGGCGCTGTCCATGGTTAGTGGCGGAGCGTCGCGCAGCCTGTCGACGATCTCTTGGCTGCGCCAGCCGTACGAGTAAGTCGAGCCAAGCGGGTAGGGATACTGCGCCCCGATCACCTGCTGATTGGCCGCAACAATAAAGCCGCTGGGCGGATTCAGGACATACGGCAGCTTTGCAAAGGGGATCGTGCCCTGCCAGCCATAACTTGGGTCCCAGCCCGGTGACGGTTTGGTGCCGTTGCCCTTCCGGCGAATGGGGACCGCGCCGGCCAGCTGATACCCGATGTTGCCGGCAGTGTCGGCGTAAATGAAGTTCTGTGACGGTGCGCTCAACAGAGCCGTCGCAGCTCGGAACTCGGCGAAGTTCTGGGCCTGGTCGAGGGCGAGCAACGCATCCATCGTGCGGCCTGGTTGAAGGGCGGTCCAGCTCAAGGCGACGGCGTAAGGGGCGGTGCCGGGAGTGGTTCTGCTGGCCGAGACTTGTTGGAGCCGCTGATCAACGTCGGACAGCAGCGGCCCATGCGGTGAGGAGCGGATCCGAATGGTCCGCGGCTGATCTTCGCCGCGAACGCGGATTTCCTCAGTGATCACGTTGAGCGGAACGTACTTGTCGCCTTGCAGAACGGTATCGCCCTGTACATCCTCCAAATACAGGTCCTGGGCATCCACGTAGCTTGTGGTGAGACCCCAAGCGATCTTGGTGTTCTTGCCGATCACCACGCCAGGCACGGAGGCCATACTGAAACCGGAGACGTCGAATGGACAGGCCTCAGACAGCGTGCGGCAGTGGAGGCCGACCTGGGCAAACACTGACGGAATCGAGGTAGGAAGGTGTGGGTCATTGGACAAGATCGCCTTGCCACTTGCGGTGCCGGACCCGGCCACAGCCCAAGAGTTGGAACCGATCTCACCGGCGCCCGAGCCGCTCCCGAATAGTCCCGGAATTGATCTATTGATCTTGGCCACGCTCTCGAGTGCGCCGGTAGCTCTCAGCAGTTGATCAACGCTCAACCCAGCCGGTAGCGGTCGGGCCGACCCACGGCTGGCCGACGGATCAAACACCTTCCCGACAACGTCTCCGCGGCGGAGAATGGGCGCGAAATCGTCATCCAGCGGGTATCGAGGAAAAAGGCTTGTCGCCCGTCCGGCACCCAATTTGCCGGTGATGATCGCCCGCTCAGCCTCCTCATCCAAGTTCTCCCCCAAATTCCAGGCCATGACCTTGAGCCAGGACACAGAATCGGCAGCTGTCCACGGCTCCGGCGTATAGTCCAGGCCCTGCAATCTGAGTAAGGAGTACTCGAGCGAGATATCACCCGCGGCTCGGTCCGCAATGGAGGCATTGACGCCGGCCGCGTACGCGTCAAGATAGCGCCGAGTCGAGGGCGCAAGCAGCGCGAGCTCCTGCTCAGCTACCCGCCGCCAACCGAGAGTCCGGATATAGGTGTCGCTCTCCAGCTGGGATTTGCCAAACAATTCTGAGAGCCGGCCGGCGGCGAGATGGCGGCGGAAATCCATCTCGAAGAAGCGATCTTGAGCCTGGACGTAGCCCTGAGCCAGAAACAGATCTTCAGGATTGTCGGCGTAGATCTGCGGCACTCCAAAGGAATCGCGCAACACTTCGACCTGGCCCTTGAGACCAGAGACCATCAAGCGGCCAGACGTCTCTGGAAAGGACCTTCGTACGGTGGCAATTCCCACGCTGCTCAAGCTGCCCAGCGCAAGCACCAGCACAATCGCGGTGAAGATCGGCCAGCGTGGGATGCGGCGCACCGTAAAACTCTAGTGTCCGCAGCTGTGCGGCGGCCCGCAGACACGAGGGGCCTAGCCTTGCCGTGCCCCAGCTGCGTCATGCTCTGCCAATGGCCATGCATCCTGATCAGCTGACGGTAAGGGTCGAGACGGTTCATGCCCTAGTCGCGAACCAATTCCCTGACTGGGCGGGACTGCCGATCACCGAGATTGCCTCTCAGGGAACGGTCAACGCCCTATTTCGTCTGGGCGATCAGCTCGCGGCTAGGTTCCCGCTGCAACCCGCCGATGCGAATGAGACGCGGCGGTGGCTGGAATCTGAGGCTGAGGCGGCGCGGGAATTGCTCGGTCGTACTCCCTTCGCAACGCCGGCACCGGTGGCAATTGGCGACCCGGGCGCCGGCTTCCCCCTTCCCTGGTCGATTCAGACATGGCTGCCCGGAACGACGGCCACCGAGGCCGACCCAGGCAGTTCGATTCCATTCGCTGAAGACTTGGCGACGTTCATTCAAGGCGTGCGATCAATCGATACCCGCGGTCGCACGTTCGCCCGGTCGGGTAGGGGTGGAGACTTGCGCGCGCACGATGAGTGGATGCAGACCTGCTTCGAGCGCAGCCAGAGACTTCTCGATGTACCGCAGCTCCGACGAATGTGGGCAACGTTTCGTGAACTGCCACGAGTCGCTGCGGATCTGATGACTCACGGCGATCTCATCCCGGGCAACGTCCTTGTCGCGAAGGGACGCCTCGCCGGGGTCATCGATGTCGGTGGTCTAGGCCCCGCGGATCCTGCTCTTGATCTCGTGGGCGCTTGGCACCTTCTCGAAAAGAACCCGCGGCAGGTGCTACGTGAGCGCCTCGGCTGCGATGACATGGAATGGGAGCGTGGGAAGGCCTGGGCCTTCGAACAGTCGATGGGGGTGGTCTGGTACTACCTCGACACCAACCCGGCCATGAGCTATATGGGTTTGCGAACACTCGGCCGCATTCTGGCCGCTGGGACCCGAACGGCCTCAGAGAAGTGAGGAAGCGGTTAGCAGTCGGTATGCTTGAGTGCTAGTTGCGGTTGCATCTTCGAGGCAGGGCCGCTTCTTAGGAGAGAAAGACATCGATGCCCACGTACCAGTACCGCTGCACTGAATGCGGCGAAGATCTTGAGGCCGTGCAGAAGTTCAGCGACGCGCCTCTCACCATCTGCCCCGCTTGTGGCGGTCATTTACGAAAGGTCTTCAACCCCGTCGGTGTGGTGTTCAAGGGCTCGGGTTTCTACCGCACCGATAGCCGCAATGGATCAAAGGGCGGCGACCGCGCCGATTCGGGAGCCTCGGAGAAGAAGTCCGGCACCGACACTAAATCGACCGATAAGGAGCCAGCCGGCGCCGGATCGACGACAGCCAGCAGCTCT
>DATDKX010000509.1:0-7508 GCA_036519615.1 Propionibacteriaceae bacterium | reverse complement strand
CCGAGCGGTCATCTCCTGAGATGCAGCTTGCATGGCGTACTTCCACAGACTCAGGGAATCCCATGCCTCACCGGCATGAACCCCCGACAGCCCTTGACCCCAGACATCGGCAGCGTGGCCACGAACGTCTCCAGACGTCCAATTTCCTTAGAGATAAGGATTCTGGACTTAGACGCATTTCGGTGGACAAAGGCTAATGGTGGTCAGACCCATAGCTGAGCTAAGCGAATAGGCTCGCTGCACGAATGGCCAAAGCCAATAGAGCTTCGAGTTACGACGATGGGCTTCCGACCATTCTTGGCAGCAATAAGGCAGCAGACGCTGTGCCCTGAGCCCGTATTCAAGGCGCATCTGAGGCCTGAGCAGCTCCACGGGGGTCGGAGGCCAGCGACTGATGCTTCCGTTGGGGCAACCGCTTAATTGAGATGGATCACCAAAGGTCGGGTGCGCTCGTAACGCGCGGCACTGATCGGAGCGCGAACGAGCCGCGGCTCGAAGAGAGACGACTGCGCCGGCTTAAACACGGCCAGCTGTACTCGGCTGGGCGTGACTCGCCTGGGGATTGAGTCCTCTGTTAGGCGTTCGTTAGGGCCACCCTCAGCGGGCATTTCAAAGGACGGGTCATACGGGACGTAAGTCACCTGCCGCCGGCTGGGCGTCACCCTTGCCCCGCCGCTGGGCTTCCGATCCCCTGCGGATCCCCGGAGTTTGGCAGCTCATCCGCTTCGAGGTGACAAACGTACCGCTGGAAAGCGTCCCGGTCGGCGGTGGTCACCGATGATGTTGCACGTCGCGCGAATGTACGTGTCGACCGACGCCTCTGCTCAAGAAGTGGTCCAGGACGCGTGGTTGGCGATGATCCAAGGTCTCGACAAATTCGAAGGCCGGTCCTCGCTCCGTACGTGGATGCTCGCAATTCTGGGGAATATTGGTCGCAGCCGCGGCGTACGGGAAGCACGGACCGTGCCGTTGTCATCTCTAGGCCCGGACGAGGATGATCAGCCTGCCGTGGATTCCGATCGCTTCCGCGGTCCAGACGACAAGTGGCCGCGAAACTGGACGCCACTAGGCAAACCGCGGCCCTGGCCGCGTTCCCCGAAGAGGAGATTCTGGCTGTCGAAAGTCGTACCGAGCTCGAGAATGGCCTGGCTGAGCTGCCTGAACGGCAGCGGAAAGTTGTTACCCTGCGTGATGTTCACGGCCTGTCCTCCGATGAGGTCTCCTCTCTTCTTGGGCTCAATTCCGGCAACCAGCGTGTGCTGCTGCATCGGGGTCGTTCTCGGCTGAGAGGTCTTCTGGAATTGCATTACGCCGCCGGGGAGCCGGTGATGGAGACATGAACGACGAGCAGCCTATGCACGGTATGACAGTCCACTGCCAAGAAATTGTCGAGCTGGTTACCGACTACTTGGAGGGCGCACTCGACCCGGATATGACGGCGGAAGTGCAGGCCCACCTAGAGCTCTGCGACGGCTGCGACATCTACGTGGAACAAATACGAGCTACCATTCGCGCGCTCGGCAAAATGCCTGTCGCCACACTGAGCGAGAAGGCGCAGGCCGAGCTGGTCCGAGCATTTCGCGATATGCGAGGGCCGACTGCCAGCGCTTAGTCCAACGCGAAACCGATGCCGCTAGCACTGCCGACGCCCTCACCATCCTGTGTTGAGCAGATGGTTCACCAGCAGCGCCCATGCTGCGCTAGTTGCTAGAGCCCATCTGGCCCGCTGGCCGCGGAGCAGCGCTAGACCCGAGTACGCGATCACCCCAAAAGAGAGCCAGATCCGCTCTGTCTCAGCTTTCGACAAGCCCGAAAAATCTGCGACCAGCGCCGCAAGGACGCCGGTGAGGGCCAGCACCGCTACGATCCGATCCTGCGTCCATGGTCCTGTACGTCCTTTGCCGAGCACCGCCATGGAACGGACGACGCCGATCGCCAGCAGCGGCGAGCAGCTCACCAACCAGGCGGCCAGATCCGCATAGACGAAGTAGGAGAACGGCCGGTCGCCAGCGATGCCCTGGTTATAGCGGACCCGCAGAACCACCAATCCACTCACCCAGTTAAAGCCCAGCGCCATGTGGACGGCCGCGACCGTGACGAACCCGACGGTGGCAATCAGCCACGGCACTAGAACGCTTCGCAATCCTCTCTGACGTACGGTCAGGAGCATGGCGGGAAGCACGATGAGCCCAAAAAGGATCAGTCCGTAGGACAAGAACACCGCAATGCCGAGCAGCAGGCCTCCGGCCAGGCTCGCAAGGATCCGGCCACGCGCGGCGCCCAAACACATGAGTGCCAGTCCACTGACAGCCACGCCGGCAAACAGACCATCCGCCGACACCGCCATCCAGACCGCACCTGGGAAGAGGGCGACGAAGGGTACCATCCGACGGCTCGCTGCCTCTGCACCAAGTTCCCGCAGGGTGGCCGGTAAGGCGACGCTCGCCGCGGAGCCGACGAGTATGCACAGTGCTCCCGCCCAGAATCCGCCGCCCAGCCCAAGGCGGCCGAGCAGCCAGAAGATCAGCGTGGTCAGGGGTGGATGTCCAGCGACATGCGTGGTCCAGACCAGGTCACCGTCGACTACGGGACCAAACGCAATGAAGTGGGTAAAGGTCGAAACGAAGGTCCAAGGATCAGAGATCCGGTGAAGGTCGTGCAGGTACTCATTCGGATCGAGGAGAACATCAATCCATCCCTGCTGCAACCCGTCCACAAGCGTCAGCGAACACATCCACGCGAGGTTCAGCAGCCAGCCTGCGGCTAGCAGCCGCCGCCAGGGCAGCACCGCAACCAGGCGTTGCAGCCGCAAACCCAAGAGCAGGGACAAGATCGCCAACGGCGTACCCGAACCAACATGGGGATGCCAAAACGCGAGCAGGGGTGGACGCGGTAGCACAATCGGCAGGCCACGTCGATTCATCTGGTGACCGACGACTGCCGCAACGGCGATCAGGGCGAACGCGACGGCTAGCGCGACCTCGTCGCCGTGCCTCCATGTTGGCGCTGGCGAGTCCGGAAGATCGTTCGCCTGTGGCACCCGACGCGAGACGGCAGTTGCGGAGGTCGCGATCATGAAATGTTCGCAGGCGCCGATCGATCACGGGTGACTCGTACCACATACAAGATCAAGATGATCACACCAATGATCGCGATGATCAAGATGAGATTGGACCCGTAGTTACGCAGCAGGAGAGCCTTGACCGCTGGCTGAGTACCGCGGAGAAAGATCATCGGGACAGCGATCACGGTGATCAGTGCACTCATGATCAAGGCGACCTGCACATACCGCCGCCCACGATCGGGAACGTACTGCCTGAGCAGCCAACCCACACCGACAACGGATGGAGCCAAGATAGCGTCATGGATGACGAGTGCAGCGACCAGCCAGACCCCGAGTATCAGCAAGCTGTACGTCGGGATCTCGCTCACCAGTCGGAAGACTCCGAACGCGCCGAGAGCAATACCTGCAGCGGCAAGAATGATCCGCCAGGCCTTCACGAGAGCACCTCGATCCGGCCCAGCCACTTGGTGTTCAATACGCCGGCCCGGTTCGGGGAAATCAGCCGCAGCGGGTAGCCGTGATCAATGTCCAGCCGCTGACCATTGAGATGCGTCGCTAGAAGGGCGGCCGACAGCTGCGGACCCTCCATAAAGGAGTGGTTGAAGCCCCAGTCCTGCTCTATGGAGACGAGCTGAATTCGGGAGTCCGCGGTACCGCCAGCCACCAGAACCACCTCGAGCAGTGAGAGTCCGCGCCAGTGCGCCCCGACGCTCCAGCCCTCGACGCAGTTGACGGGCAACCGCGCTTCATGTACCGCCAACGGGTCGAGATCGGCCAGCGCAAGCCGGTAGGGCCTTGGCCCCACAACTTGTAGAGTCCACGTCGGCGATGTGGCCGCGGCGAGGACCTTCGCTTGCTCGGCCGTGCGGTTGATGGGCACGCGTTGCGGCCCTCGGGTCCACTGTCGGGGCGCCAGCAAGCCCAACGGCTCGAGCGGCGTGACCGTCTGGCCAACCGAGGTGAGAATGACGACTCCTACGCCCGCCCCGGCAGCGGCCAGCATGCCACGCCGGGTGATTCCCGACGTGGGCGGGGGCGGCAGGGTGCCGGCATTGCTGTGGGACTCGGGATTCTCACTCCACGGGATCTCGGTGAGGACATCTGCCTCAACGACCTTCGCGCTAAGGCCATACGCGATATCGGGCAGTTTCACACCGACATGGAGCAGCACCGACCCGACCAGTACGTACGCCAGGAATCGATGGACCGTAACGAAGTACCACGGAAACGGGTACCAATTCAGGACGTTAAGGAACCCGGTGGTTACCTGAACAAGTGCGACGGAGACCAGGATCGCCACACTGAGCCGTTCGATCGCGTGCTTGATCGACCTGATCGGCGGGAAGCGGAACTGGTTTGGGTAGACCGACCAAAGCTTGAACAGCAGCAGCGGGATAGTGGCAATCCCAGTCGCAACATGGATGCCCTGGGTGAGGCGGTAGCCCCACGCAGGTTTCGCCGGTTCCGGCAGCCACGACCAGGGCTCGTACTGGTAGTGGCTGAGGAGTCCGGTCACGAAGAGCACTGCAATCGCGATACCCAACAGCAGCCCGATCCTCGCCGTCACGGCTGTCGATCTGAGCGTGCTGCTGAACCTCGGCCACCAGCGCGGTCGCTGTTGAACCACGATGATCAGCTTCCAGAAATTGACCGCAAATTGGAACTCAACCCGGGTCCACGGCCGCTTACGAGTCGCTCACGACCGCTTGGAGGGCTGACGTACATCCACACTTACATCACCTCCGAGTGGGCCGAGGCGTCGCTCGGAGAAGCCGGCGTGCTGGATGCGCTTGGATGCCTACGCTCACGCAACCTCGAGAGCGCAGTAGTCGGGAAGATCACGACTGAAAGTAGGCCAGCGCAAATCAAGGCGGCTCCAGTCACCGACGAGATCGTGCCAACCTGCATGCCAATGGTTGCCGCAGTCACGAGAAACGGCAATGAGGTTGCCTGTAGCAGCCCGGCCGCGATGGCCGCGTGCCGGCCAAGGTCGGATAGGTAGAGCAGTGCCGGCAGACCGCGGACCAACAGCAGCGCAAGCAAGAACACAGGAACGCGGAGCAGCGCCAAGGGCTCGGCGAGCAGGCCTTGCAAGTCGAGCTGGACTCCGCTTGCGACAAAGAACACTGGCACAAGGAAGCCGTAACCGATCGCGTCCAGCTTGATCCGAAAATGTGGGTGCGAAGCGGAGTCGCGGTCGACCAGACTCACCACCGCGCCAGTCAGGAAAGCGCCGAGAATCGTCTCGAGCCCTAACCGTTCAGCTAGAGCAACGAATCCGATCAGCAACGCCACCGACATACGAACGCGGATTTCCGCGATGGTGTCCTGCAGCCGCACCAGCACCATGCCCAGGCGCATCGAACGGCCCACCTGGGTCAACAGCAGGCCAACTGTGACTACCAGACCCGCGAAGATGGCAAGCAGCACCAGCGTTGAGCCAGCACCGCGACCGGAGGCAGAAAAAAACAGCGTCAGCAAAACGGTGGCGGCGAAGTCCGCCACGGTAGACGAGGCGATGATGGTTTGGCCGATGACGCCGTCCACCTGCCCGGCGTCTCTGAGTACCGGCACCACAAGTCCGAGGGAGGTCGCTGACAACGCGATTGCGATCAGGAGCGGGGACCTGGTCCAGCCCACTGCCCCAAGTCCCACGCCGATCGCTACACCAAGCACCAGTGTCAGCCCGTAGCCCAGAACTGCGAGAGCTAAGGCATGACCGCGCAGCGTACGCAAATCGATCTCCAGCCCGGCCAGAAACAACAAGAAAGCCAGCCCGAGTACGGCCAGTATCTGGACCGGTAGGTCGATTTGCACCCAGCCGAGGACTGAGGGGCCAAGCACGACTCCAGCCACGATCTCCACTACGACCGCCGGGAGCCGCAGACGCGGCAGGTAGCCGAGGAGCAGCGGGGCTAGTACGGCGACCGTCGCCACGATGAGCAGGTTGACAAACGATATCTGCGGCATTAGGTCACACCCCAAAATTCTGTGATCTTCACCCCGTGGCGGGCCTGGCCCGGCCCTATGACGGTTGTCACCCGGAGACTCCATCGCGTTACACGAAAGCGGCAACCAAAAAATTGAAGTCGTGCTGCTGTAACGCTCCGGGGTGTCGGCTGACTCAACTGCATGGACGCTATGGATCAGCCGCACCGGCAGCTCAACCGAAGCGAGGGTCACTAGCGCCAGAACTCTTCTACGCACGGAAGGAGTGCAGCTTTGTCCGACAATGTCTACATCCAAAGCAACGAGCCCGAAGGAAACCGGGTGCTCGCTTTTCGCCGCGATCCGGACGGGACACTGGTCCAGCGGGGCACCTTCTCCACCGGCGGCGCGGGATCTGGGACGCCGCACCTGCAGTCGCAGGGGTCCGTCATCCTCACCCGCGATGGTCGTCACCTGCTCGTGACGAACGCCGGAAGCGGTGACCTCAGCGTTTTTGAGACCGGTGAAGAAGCACTCACGCTGCTTCAGACCATTCCTAGCGGCGGCGGGGCGCCGAGGAGTGTTACCGAGCATGGTGGTCTGGTTTACGTCTTAAACACCGATGCACCGTCTCTTGCCGGTTTTCGCATCCAAAACGGTGGTCTCGAGCCGGTAACGGACATGCCGCGAGTCCTTCCGGAGGCCTCAGATCCTGCTCAAGTCGGGTTCACCCCCGACGGAAGCGGAATTGTCATCACGAACCGCGGCACGGATTCGATCACGCTCTACCCAGTCGACGATTCCGGCGGCCTCGGCCAGCCGATGGAGAACCCTTCATCGGGTCCCACACCTTACGGGTTTGCCTTCGGGAACAACGGCACTCTCGTGGTTACCGAGGCGTTCGGGGCGCAAAAGGGCAAGGCTGCGGCTTCCTCGTACACGCTCGACAGTGGCTCGATCAGGCCGGTCTCCCGCTTGGTTGGTAATGGCGCAGCGAGATCTGCTGGGCAGTCGTGACGAACGATGGACGCTACGCGTTCACAACAAACTTCGCCGATGGGGCGGTGTCTCGTTATGCGGTTAATGCTGATAGCAGTCTCAGCCTCGAGGATGCGACAGCTGGGATAGCGGTAGACGGCGAGACCGGTCTACGCGACGAGGATCTGAGCGAGGACGGCCGCTTCCTGTACGTACTCAACGCGGACTCCCAGCGCATCTTCGGCTGGGCTGTCGGCGCCGACGGCACGCTGTCCCCGCTGGGAGCATGGGACGGACTTCCGGCATCCGCCGCCGGCCTCGCAGCGAGCTGAGCCGTGCGGCTGCAGCCGTTGTACCGGGCGACTTTTACGACCCCGGAACGTTCGGCCGTCGAGGTTGGCGGTACTCATGGCACGGAAGTCCAGGACTTTTTGATCGCCGACGGCCTAGGCCAGCTCGCTGGCCGTAGTTGCGCCCGTTCCCAATCGAGGGACGATGTCGATTCCGCACGCCCAGCCGGCCGCCGCCGAACGAGCGG
>DATDKX010000508.1:0-14974 GCA_036519615.1 Propionibacteriaceae bacterium | reverse complement strand
ATCAGCAGCGCCGGAAGCACCAAAATGCCAAGCCGACTCTTCACCCCGCCCGCGGGCGGTGCAGCCTCCAGCTGATCGGTCTCCCCGGGCTGAACAAGAGGAGCGATAGCAGCCATGTCACTTCCCGATCGTGGCGTTCATAGCGGTCGCGAACTGCTCGGGCGTGATCTTCAACAAGAACAGCTGATCGAGGTTGTTCAGCAACTCCGTCGCCTGGGTGGGACTCAGCGCCTGGTCCCAGGACTGCTGAAAGTTAGGAGCGTCCTTAGCCATGTTGAAAACAAACTGCAGGAACGGAGCATCCGGTGAACTGGCCAACTTCGATTCGGCCGCCTTGACCACCGGCACGCCGCCGCTTTGGATAAACGCGTCAACGACGGCGTCGGTGAAGAGGCCGTCGGTGAAATAGGCCTTGGCAACCGTCTTCTCCTCATCGGTGGCCTTGGACGAGATAGAGAAGTAGGTGGCCGGGTTGCCCACGGTGTTCTTCGGGTCACCCTTGCCGCCGGGCACGGTAGGAAAGTTGCCGAATGCGAGTCCGCTGGGCACGAACTTCGGATTGGCCGACTTCATGCTTGCATAAACCCACGCGCCGTGGAGCATCATCGCTGCCTTGCCGGTGAACAGCAGGGCTTGGTCGGCGTTGGTGTCGGCGGCGATCGAGGAGAACCCCTTGATGAAGCCGTTCGCCTTCACCAGCTCCTGGACCTTCTGGCAGGTGCTGATCACCGCCGGGTCGGACCACGCATCAGACTTATTGGCGTAGATCGCGTCGAAGACCTCTGGACCGCCGATCCGGTCGAGCAGATACTCCAGCCACATCATCGACGTCCACTTCGACTGGCCGCCCAGGGCGAACGGAGCCACACCCTGGGAGTTAAAGACCTCGACCAGCTTCATCACGTCATCCCAAGTCGCCGGGGGCTGCGCACCCGCCTTGTCAAACAACGTCTTGTTGTAGTACATGACAATCGGCGCAGTCGTCGTGATCGGAACGGCGTAGATCTTGTTGTCTATCGTCGCGGCCTTCCACGTCGATGGCAGGAACTTGTCCTTGAGGGCAGAGTTCTCATTAAGCCAGCTCGTGAGATCGTCCACTTGGCCGGCGTCGGCGTACGACTTGAGAATGCCTCCGCCCCAGCCGAAGATCAGCGTCGGCGCCTGGCCGGCTCCCACCGCCGTGCGGATCTTCGCCTTGTAGGGATCGTTCTGGAAGAAGGTGACCTTGATGGTGCCCTTGCCGAGCTTGTTGAACGCGTCCACTTCGTTCTGACGAATACCTTGGTTGGGCTGCCCGCTCAGCGCCCACATCGTGGCGTTCCCAGCCGCACCACCACCCGCGGGTGCACTGCCGCTGGCGGCTCCGCCAGGCTGGGCAGGGCCAGAGGTGCCGCAGGCCGACAGACCGAAGGCGCCGAGGGCCGAGCCAGCCGCAAGGCCGAGAAACGTACGTCGGCTGGTACGCGGAGTTGACATCGATCCTCCAGAAGAGACAGTTGGAAGCTGTCATCGAGCTTCGAAAAGTTTCGAAATAGTCGAAAGGCACTGATTAAGATAGGGACGAGCTAACTCGAGCCATTGAGGTCGTGGTTCCTGAACTGCAAAGTCCGTACATCATCGCCGTCTTAGAAGGCATTACCTCGTCCGCCGCAGCCGAAGGGTTCGAGGTGGTGATCGGTGACATACCCACGTCCTCCGGGCTCAATCCTCAAGCGCTCCTCCAATCCGATCACGCCGGCGCAATCTTCATTACCGCCGATGCCTCAAGTTCAGCTGTTAAAGCATTGGATGAGGGTGGCTTCCCGGTTGTTGTCGTCGATCCCCTCCGAGTTGCTGATACCAACTGCATCAGCATCGGTGCCACCAACTTCACCGGCCGCATCACTGCTGCCGAACACCTGCTCTCCCTCGGGCATCGACGTATTGCGCATGCTGGAGGCCCGCATTCGGTGGATTGCAGCCATGCTCGGCTAGCCGGTTACAGCTCTCCACTGCGCCAGGCAGGCATCGAACTGGATGAGTCGCTGATAACCCACTCAGCCTTCAGTTACGACGCGCGGGGCAGGCAGGCGGCCCGTGACCTACTTGATCGATCCGACCGGCCGACGGCGATCTTCGCAGCTAATGACGAAATCGCGCTTGGGATCATGGAAGAGGCCCATCGGCAATCCATTCGGATACACCAGGACCTCAGCGTGGTGGGTTTCGACGACACGTTCCTCGCGAGCCGCTCTGCGCCGCCACTAACGACGGTCGCACAGCCGTTACTCGAGATGGGCCGTGTGGCCACCCGATCCCTGGCTCAAATGATCACCAACGATGTCGTCAGCACCCACCACATCGAATTGGCCACCCGCCTCGTTGTCTGCGACTCCACTGCGCCGCACGATTGCTGAATACCCAAACGGTGACTCGACACAGAAGGATCCGCATCATGGAGATCGCCCCGACCAGCTACCTCCGCGTGAACGGCGCTTCCATCGTCGACGGCTCGGACACCGCCGTGCGCCTGCAAGGTCCTTGCCTTGGCGGTTGGATGAATATGGAGAACTTCATTACCGGGTATCCCGCTTCGGAGACATTGCAGCGGCGTGCGCTGCTGAAGGCCATGGGCCCTGAGACATACGAGGCGTTCTTCGATCAGTTTCTCACCGACTTTTTCACTGAATCAGACGCTGCATACCTTGCCGACCTTGGCACCAACGCGATGCGCATCCCGATCAGCTATCGCCATTTCGAATCCGATGAACAGCCGAAGGTCCTCATTGAGGAGGGCCTACGGTGGCTCGACCGCGCCGTGGACACGCTGGCGGCTCACGGCATTTACTCGATCATCGACCTGCATGCCGCCCCTGGATTCCAAAACCACCACTGGCACTCCGACAACCCAACGCACTGGCCGTTGTTCTGGGAGTACGCCGACTTCAAGGAGCGAGCCATCTGGCTGTGGGAGGTTTTGGCCGATCATTACCAGGGCAACGGGTGGGTCGCCGGCTTCAACCTGCTCAACGAGCCCGCCGACGAGGAGGGCGACAGACTCATCGCGTGGTACTCCGAGGCAGCCCGCCGGGTGCGTGACATCGACGCGGACCGGATGCTCTTCCTTGACGGGAACAAGTATTCGACCGACTTCTCCGTGTTCACCGAACCACTGTCCAACACGGTCTACACGGCACACGACTACGTCATGGCCGGCTTAGATCCGCATGGTCACTACCCTGGCGAGCTGGACGGACGGTACCCCGGCAGCGCGAAGGGGGATGTCTACAACAAGGACACGATCCACGAGCAGTTCCTGCGTCGTACGGCCTTCATGCGCGACCTCGGTCTGCCGATCTGGATCGGTGAGTTCGGCCCGCTTTACAACAGCACACCGCAGCAGGCCGAGGAGCGGTACCAATTACTGCAGGATCAGCTGGACATTTACCGGGATTACCAGGCGTCATGGGCGCTGTGGCTCTACAAGGACATTGGACTGCAGGGCGTGGTTTTCGCCGCAGCCGACAGCCCATACATGGTGTTACTGAAGGACTTCTTGGCCAAAAAGGCGCGGCTCGGCGCCGACTCTTGGGGCGGAACAGATGACCACATCCGCGATGTCGTCGACCCGATCGAGTCGCTGCTGGCCCGCGAGTTCCCGGACTTCGACCCCTACCCGTGGGGGGCGCAGAAGTGGGCTGCGCGGCTGCTGCGTCACATCCTCATTTCCGAAGCACTCCTACCGGAGTTCGCCGAGCGGTTCCGCGGCCTTACCCCCACTGAGGCGCGCGAACTCGCCGGGTCATTCCGATGGGAGTCATGTACCCGGCGCATCGGCCTGGAGCAGACGCTCCGCCAGGAACTCGCCAAAGGGTGACGCGCTTCCACCGCCTCCGCTCCACAATGACGCAGGTCCACCCGGCTGGGGAAGTGCCCGTGCGACTACCGCTCCGCCGGTTCGCCCAGCCCGAGGAGGTTGCGGACCTGGCGGCATTTCTCCTCGGGCCTAGCGGATGCACTATCACGGGCCAGCGGCTCGTCATCTGCGCGGGGGCGTCGTTGTGAACGGGACCGCTTACACTGCACCGCCCCGGGTGCTTGGGCTGGTCGCTGATGACCTCACCGGCGCGGCTGACTCCGCCGTAGGGTTCGCCGAGCACGGCTGGCACGTCGAACTGGCCCTTCGATCGGCTGCTCCCCGTATGCTCAACCCGTCGATTGCCACTGTGCTAGCCCTCACGACCGAGTCGCGAGCGCTTCCCGACACCAACGCCGCGCAACAGACCTTCACTGCCGCCAATGAGCTGATCACAGCGGGTGCAGAACGCCTGTACATCAAGATCGACTCGACGGTGCGCGGCTCCGTCGCCGCTCAGGTGGACGGTGCCATCCGCGCCTGGTCGACTGCCCATGACAACGCCGTCGCCGTGGTTTGCCCGGCCTTTCCGGATCTAGGTCGCACCGTCGTCGATGGTGTGGTACTGGTCGACGGGGTGCCGGTCGGCGAGACTGCCGCCGGGATCGATCCAGTGACGCCGCTGACCGAGAGCGACCTGCTGAGGATCATTCCCGGCAGTGTCCGCGGCACGCTCGACACAGTCGGCTCAGCTCGAATAGTCGTCGCCGATGCCCGCACGACGAGCGACCTCGACATGCTGGCGGCCGGGCTGGCCGTGGCCGACCACTCTGTGATTATGGTCGGCTCCGGCGGCCTCTCGGCCGCGCTAGGCCGCCTCTGGCCGGTCGAACCTGCCAGACCCGCGACTTGGCTCCCGAGGCGGGCAGCCTCCGGCGTACTCGTGGCCGTAAGTTCGCTGCACCCCGTTACCCGGCAGCAGGTGGCCCACCTGCACGAACAGCCATCCGATCAGGTCAAGATCATGACAGCCACCCAGGCCGTCAACATCTCCGCCGCCGAAGCCGCCGTCGAGCTCGCCGATCGAGTGGCGACCGAGCTCACAACCGGTCACTACCTTGCAACAGTGCTGGTCGGGGGCGACGGGGCCGCCGCCATACTGCGCCGCCTCGCCGCCGACCGCGTCGTCCTCGACTCCATGATCAGCACCGGATGTCCCGCCGGCACCGTCGTCGGCGGACCAGCCGACGGACTCCGCCTGATCACCAAGTCCGGCGGTTTTGGTCAGCCCGACACGCTGACCAGGATCGTCGACCGGTTACGCAGCGACGCCGATACCCCAGCCGTAGACCGCCCACCCTCGGACGCCCGGCCCGACCTCAGCCCTGAGCCGACCCAAGAAAAGGAAGCACCATGACCGCACACTCCACCAATCAACCCGTCCTGGCCCTGACTCTCGGCGACGTGGCCGGCATCGGCCCCGAGATCACAGCCAAGGCCCTCTTGCAGCATCCCGAGCTCCGAAAGATCTGCGTCCCCATCGTCATTGGCGATGCCGACGCCATGCGCCTTGGCGCCACGCAAGCCGGCCTCGACCCGAACACTGTGCGGGTCATTAGCGACCCCCAGTCGGCGCTCAACGAACCGAACATCATTGAAGTGATCCAGACCGGAGGCTCGCTGGCGGACGTGCCGGTTGGCGAGCTCAGCGCCCCGGCTGGCGACGGGGCGTATCGGTTCGTGGTCGAGGCGTGCCGGCTGGCGCGCGAGGGCGCGGTCGACGGGATCGTCACCGCACCCTTGAACAAGGCCGCGATGCAGGCTGGCGGACACAAGTGGCCCGGCCACACGGAACTGCTCGCGCACGAATTCGGCGTAGATAACTTCAGCCTGGTGCTTTCCGCCGGCGACCTGTACGTATTCCACCTCACCGCTCATGTGTCGCTCCAAGAAGCTATCGAAAACTGCACCGCGGAACGAGCCGACGACATCTTCACCCTGGTCGGCGCGTTCGTACATGCGCTGGGCAAGCCGGACGAAGCGATCGGGATCTGCGGTCTCAACCCCCACGCCGGCGAGAATCGTATGTTCGGTGACCAGGACGCCGACGTCCTCGAGCCGGCGGTCGCACGGGCGCGTGATCGAGGCATCAACGCTCACGGCCCCATTCCAGCCGACGCGCTGATCCCGGCCGCCGTTCGAGGGAAGTGGAACATGATCATCGCCTGCTACCACGACCAGGGCCACGCGCCGTTCAAGGCGGTGTACGGCGAGGACGGCGTCAACATTACAGTCGGCCTCCCTGTGGTCCGCGTCTCGGTTGACCACGGCACCGCCTTCGATATCGCCGGCCGTGGCATCGCCCGCGAAGCGAGCCTGGTGCTGTCCTGCCAGCGAGCCGCGGACCTCGCACCGGGATGGGAAGACATTTGGCAGGCGGCGCATCAGAGTCGGGCCGCGTCTGCCTGATCCGTGCTTCCTGTACCGCGGAAGACAGAATCCACCGCATGCCCAGGCGCGCCGAATGCCGTGTGCTGCTGTGGGTCTCGGTCCGCTGGCGACCGATCCGTAGGCTGCTCGGCTGGCTGCTCGGAGTCATGCAGAAGTTGAGTCATGTCGACGCTGCTGTCCGTGGCGCGTCTCGTTACATCAGGACCCGATCACGCGGAAGATCGAAGATCCCCGGAACCGTCGCGCTGTCGGATCGCTTACAACCGGCGTATCCAGAGAGTCCGGCGTGCCCGCTCAGAGCCGACCCGCTTGCAGCGTTCAAACTCGTTGTATTCGAAGAAAGCCCTGAAGGGAAGACAGCCATGATGCTGAGCTGGATTACCTCCGATCGTGTGAGTACCCACGCTCTGGCAGAACTGCCGGAGCTGCGGAAGCGCACCGACGGATTCCTATGGCTCGACATTCCAGAGTGGAGTCAGGAGGCTGAGGCGATTCTCACCAATGAGTTCCACTTTCATCCGATGGCGATCACCGAAAGCAAGGATCGTAGCCACGTTCCTCGAGTCCATGTGTATCCGCACCACGTGTTCATCGTCGTGCATGCACCTGAGATAGGCGCAGCGGGCCACGTGCACTATCTGGAGCTGGACCAGTTCATCGGGGAGGACTACCTGGTCACCGTGCATGGCCCTATCAGCCCCGAGGTGCCGTTGGAGGCGGCGTTGCGTGAAACGGTGGCGGTAGCGGCCCGGCTGGCGAGCGGCCGGCTGCGTCCTACCTCACCGTTCGGGCTTAGCTACGCGATTGTCTCCTCGATCGCACGACGCGAATCGCACATGGTCGATGAGATTGCCCGCGAGGTCGGCCTGATGGAGCAGCGGGTCATGGCTGATGTGGATCAGGATCCGCAGAAGTTCCTGAGTGAGCTGTTCGCAGCCCGCCATGAGCTGTTGACGATTAAAACGATGGCTGAGCAGGGCGGCGAGATCTATCGGCGGGCTATCAGGCTGACCACGTTCGCACCGCCCGAGGGCCTGGAACAGATGAAGGATGTGCTCGACCAGTATGAGACGGTCGCCCGCATCAGCGAGGCCCAGATGCGGTTTCAGCAGGGTGTCACCGAGTTCTATCGTGCGCGTACCGACACCAAGATGACCATTGCTGCCGAGCGGCTCGCCGTGATCGCGGCGATCACCCTGCCGATTACTTCTCTGTCGTCTGTCTTGGGTATGAATGTCATCGTCAACGATTCCACGAGGTGGATACCGCTGATTATCTTGTGTTTGATCATGCTGGCCATTTCGTTGGTCTTGCTGCGCTGGACCCGCAAACTGGGCTGGTGGTGACGGACGCTCCTGCATCCAGTGGCGGGCACGACGATCACCACAGCCACCGTTCGCCTTACGTGATCTCATCCCCGCTACTAGCCGATTGGCGTTCAACGCTCGAGCGCGTCACAGTCCAACGGCGTGCCGCTGCCGCTCGGCCATGATCAACATGCCTTCGGACGATGAACTCATGGCACGAGATAGTCGTCATCATGGTGGCAGAGGAGGTTTCGCCGCCGGAGTCATGACGTAGTTGATCAGCTTGTCAGTCGCCGCAGCACGAAGGGCTCGCCTGGCGCCAGGAGCTGGATGCGTTCCGGGTTTTCGACGCGGTCCGGCAATGAGTCCGGGTAGGCGTTGAACGGCGGGAAGTCGGGGGCGTCCACGCTCCCCCAGTGGTACAGCAGCAACGGGGTGTGTGTGAGTACACGTTCGCCATGGCGATCGCGCCGTCGAGTCCGAAGTGCCACTCGCTGTCGGAGAAGTCGAACAGCATGGCATCGGCCGCGGGCATGCGCAGATGATGGTCGGAGATGAGCCGCCAGTCGCCAGGCGCCCAGTTGATGCCGTCCGGTGTGTCGATCCAAAATCCCCAGCAGTCCTCCGGCTCGAACATGCGGTCGCTGGCGCCCGAGGATGCGTTCTGCCACGCGTGATCGGCGGGCGTGACCTCAACGCGGACCGGTCCGATCGCGAAATGCTCGCCGACGTCGTGACCGTACGCCGCGAAGCCTTCCTGTTTCATCAGCGAAGCCACTTACTGCGTCGAGTGGTACTCACGGGTGACCCCGGCAAGATCACGACAGGTCGGGACGCTGTAGTGATCGTTGTCGCTGTGCGTGATGAGCACGGCGTCCAGATTCGGCACGTCGGCGGCGGCGATCGGCAACTCGATCATCACCGGCATGTCGAAGCCGCCCAACAGCGGATCGACCATCAGTGCCGTGCCGCGACTGTTGATCAAGAACCCGGCCATGCCCAGCCACCGCAGAACGTCGCCACCGCTCCTTCGAATGCCTCGTGTCTTGTACCGAGTGGAGGAGGCGGTCATGCTGCTTGGCCTTAGCCGTAGCCAGCTGTACGAACTCATCAGATCGGGCAGGCTGCAGACCGTGACAGAAGGACGCGTTCGACTCATATCAGCGGCCGTCGAGTCATGGCTTGCTCATGGGCTCACCGGACGCCAGAAGTCAACACCCAACGATGCATGCCTACCTCGTTGCTCACAGGCGCACGAACGGAGGAATTGCGGGCGCTGACCTGGAGCCATACGGACCTTGACGACGAGCCGCCGAGCGTGCAGCAATGGCGATCGGTGCGAGAGGGCAGTGATAACAAGACTCGACTGTCGCGGCGCACTTTGGAGCTCCCGAACGATTGCGTTGTCGCACTTCGAACGCACAGACGCTGGCAGACCCAGAGTCGCATACGCAACGCGGCACGATGGCCCGACAACGATCTCGTCTTCACGACGCAACTTGGCACCCCGCTCGACGCGGCAACGTTCGGCGTGCCTTCCGCCAGGTGGCCGAGGATGCTGGGCTCCGAGCGGAGGACTGGACATCACGCGAGCTGCGGCACAGTTTCGTCTCCCGGCTGTCGAGCGCAGGGATCCCGATCGAGGACATCGCACATCTGGTCGGCCACGCGAACACCCGTACGACGGAAAAGGTGTATCGCAAGGAATTGCGCCCGGTGCTAAGACGCGGCGGGAAGGCGATGAATGAACTCTTCAAGGTGCACCACCAGGCCAACGAGCCGCTCATGCTGCCCCCCGCGTCAAGTGAGAACCCAACAGAGCGCTGAAATGACACTGATGCGCTTAACGCCTGACCAGGGGAAATTGTGAGTGGAGCTTAGGGGACTCGAACCCCTGACCTCTTCCATGCCATCGACAGTCGGCCTGTGTGGTGGACTCGCCGTGAGGCTGGCGATTGGTCACCCGCGTCCGCCGTGGACCGCCACTGTGCGAGCGGATTGGTAAGCAGTTTGGTAATCAGCGTCGTCGTCAGCCGATCGACTCGCCACGCTGTGGCAGGGGGCCGTCATGGGGTGGGGCGTCGTCGGGATCGGCATGGCCGCCGTCGTACCGATCGTTTCCCCGTGACCGGTAACTTGCTCGGCAGCCCACGGCGGCGTCCTCAGCAGGTCGCCGGGGCCTGCTGCCAAGCACTGGCGATTCGGTCGGCGGCGTCGTGGTGGAGACTCATGCCGAAGTTGGCCAGCGTGCTCAGCGGGATGTTGCCCATCATCTTGACGTTCACCTCATCCAGGATCGCCGGCGGCTGACCGCCGGCGACCTCACGCTCGATGAGGCGGCGACCGATCGGGTCCTCCAGCCACTCCTGCAAGGTCGAGTCGCGGTTGAGCGGCCCGGCGAGCGGCGGAGCGTCGACGGTCACGGTCTGGGTGAGCGGCAGGTCGCGTGAGTTCGGACCGACGCCGATCACGAAGTCGCCCGCCTCGACAGCCACCGGCGCAGTCGGGTTGACCAGAACGCGAAGGCCCGCTGGTCGAGGTGGACCGTCACCGTTTGCGGACCTCCAGCCGGGACGGCGACCTTGGCGAATCCCTTGAGCTCCCGTACGGGGCGGTGCACGCTGGACTCGACGTCGGCTCACGTAGACCTGCACCACCTCCGCGCCCTCGACCGCGCCGGTGTTGGTGACAGTCACGCTTACCGTGGCCGCTAGGGTCCCGTCGGCCACCGCCCCCTGGGTAGTGACCCTGGAGGTCGGAGAGGACGAAGCTGGTGTAGGACAGGCCGTAGCCGAACGGGTACGCGACGTCGGTGTGGGTCTTGTCGAAGCCCCGGTAGCCGATGAACACGCCCTCCCGGTAGCGCACCACCGAGTCCTCCCCCGGGAAGTTGAGGTAGGCGGAGCCGTCCTCGAGGCGGTGCGGGATGGTCTCGGCCAGCCGCCCCGAGGGTTGCAGGTCCATGTGGGTGCGGTCGAACCCCTCGGACTCATCAGCCGCGGGCAGGCCGATGACCATGACGACGATGTCTGCCGCCTGGGCCACACGCTCAGCCTCGGCGAGCAGGGCCTGGTCGTCGGAGGTGTCGGCTTGACCGCGTCCGTTCGTTTATTAAAGCCCGGTTGCCCAGAACGCCCATGCTGCTGCATACGCTGCGACCCACCCGCCTGCCGGAAAGAGCCAGGGTGCCTCGGTCTCACTGTTGAACACCGGCGCGGGAACGCCGAGATCGTCGCGGATCTGCACCGGCAACCTCATGGGCAGCGTCGCAGGATCGACATCACCGGTATCGGGCAGCGCGCCTCTCCCGAAGTCAACAAGGAACAAGAAACTCGAACAGCCGCTCCATCGGCTGGATGGCATTCGCGTAAGTACCCAGCCGCAGCGTCGACTGCGAAGCGCCTCTGGCGACGATCTTGCGCGCCTCGGCGCCACCCAAGATCGCCGGGCCGATGGCGCGAGCCGCCTGCATGTAGATGTCGAACGAGAAGTCGTCGCCAGGATGGTCCAGCGTGCCACACCGTTCCGGGTCCCAGCCTCGCAGCCCGAACTGCTCGCCGCCAGGCAAGCCGTGCACCCCGACACGCTGTGCAGAGACGCCTACCCACGCGAAGCCGTCGAGGAGCTGATCAGACTCTAAGTCGGCGGTATCGAGTTCGAAGCCACCCGTAACGTTCTGCCAGTTGACGTGCACGACGCCGTTGAACCACCAAACACCCGGTACGGAACGGCGCGGTGCGCGAGGGCCGGACTCGCCACTTGCCGTCGACTGTCAACTCGGCGCCCGGCTGTGCCGCGTACGCGGCCGCGGCGCCGTCGATGAAGAACTCATCGGCGACGTACCCCACCGACGCGAGGTCGGTGAGGGGCAGAGAGAACGGCCAGGCGCGCCGCCCACCCGTAACCGGACCGGTCAGAGTCGCGTTTCTCGGCATTACTGCCGCCCTCCCATCCCACCGATCCTAAAAAGAACGGTCCCGCCACGAGGCCCGGCAATCGCTCCACATGGCGAGCCATCCGCCCTTCAACGCTGGTCGAGCGGTGCTCCTCGGCACGGCCCAAAGCTAGGGCGACGCGCATGCATCGTCAATCCATGCCACACCGACCAGCGGCCTAGGCAAACCCCGAACGCAACTACGCTCCGCTTGCGTGAGCTCATCCCACTCGTAGCCACCCCCGCGTCCAACGTTCTAGCGCCTCTTGGTCCAACGGTTTACCCGCATGGCCGGCTGCCATGCTCAACATTCCAACGCCGACTAGTGTGGCCGGTGATGCGTATCCTCAACCGGGCTCAATACCGGCAGAACATGCTCCATTGATATTGAACGAATGTTCGATACACTCACCCGGGAACTCGCCAAGTCGTCGCGCTGCCTGCCAGTACTGGGTTCCCGACGTGGGACGCCCAATACTTCAATAAATCGCCGGTTTGGACACTCACGGTGTGCCGGTCGGGGGGTTCAGGAATTCCAGGATCCGCGCATTCACTATCCGATGCTGACCCTGGGCCATGCCGTGACTGGCACGGGGGACCAGCTCACCCTCGAGATTCGGGATCAGCTTTTTCGCTCGTTCCAGTGCATCCACCGGATCGTAGAGGACTTCCTGCTGCCCGATCAGCAAGAGGGTAGGAATGCGCATGCCGCTCAGCTCCCCATCAGGAAAGACCTGCGGTTTGAGGTTCTGTGATCCCCAGTTCCCCCACACTCGAAAGTGTCTGAACCCTAGGTACATCTGCTGACCCACACGTTCGTACAGCTGCTGCACGACTGGGTCGCTCACGTTCTCTTCAAGAGTGAAGGAACGCCACGACCTTTCGAACAGCACACGCCGAGGAAGGAACGGCAAGATCATCGCCGGTAGCACGCGGAGGTAAAAGCTTGGGCGGTTGGGACAGAAGCATGCTCCGGGAGACAGGACGACGATCCGTTCCAGCCGCTTCGGGGCGCGGATCGCGTAATTGAGGGTGAGCCAGCCGCCATAGGACATGCCCACCAGCGTGACTCGCGTCAGGCTGAGACCGTCCAGGACCTCAGTAATCCACGCGACGGCGTCGTCTCGATTGCGGATGGGCTGGTCTGGGACGCTCTTGCCCGGCTGGCCCATGACATCCACGGCGTACAAGCGATGGTCGCGGCTGAGATCCGAGACGTTCGCAGCCCACATCGTCGAGCTGAGGTAATCCGCGTGCAAGAGCACCAATGCGGGGGCACCCTCCGGACCGGCAGCCACCACGTGGGTACGGCCGTAACGGCCGGAGACATCCATGTGCTCATAGGCGGCCGGCCAGAGCTCCATACCGCGCTCGTAAGCCGCCATATACTCCGCCTCCCCCTTTTTGCTCCTGAAGGGAGATCGCAAGTTCGCCAATATCATCACCCCTTCCAAGGCACCCTTTGCTTGAGGATTCGCAGCTGGCTTCTGCCCCCGGTTCGGTCTCGGTTTCGCCTTCGGCGTCGAATCGAATCTGAGAACGAATCTCACCCATACTGCTCGACCATCCTCTCGGCCAGCATCTGGCGTTGGATAGCCATGTTCCCGAATGCGCCCGCGTGCTCAAACCTGGCGGAGAACTGTGCATGCGGCTGTCGGAGGGTCGCTGAGCGGCCCGCCGCGGTCAGCTCGATTTGCGCCGCGCCCAAGACGCGCACGATAGCGACATACTCGCCGTAGCTTCGCGGGATCGGTGACGGTCGGCCGGGTGGCCACCTGATCAGTATCGCGTCGGGCGTGTCGGGCCGCTGGACTAGCTCGACGACAAGTCGGTCGGATTGGGTGACCGCACCGACCGCCAGGAACCGATCTGACTCTCTCGACACTGAGTTGTCCGCAACCCCGAGCTAGCCACAAGCCTCGTTTCCACAGATGCGAACATTTTGTCCTTCGCTGCGCACAAGACCATAAAATCTCTACTCAGTGCGGCGGAGGGCGGTCCGCCGCACTGTGGGGGGCCATTAGGCGGGCCTATCCGGCAGGCGTCGTTCGGCGGTCCGGGGTGCCGGCGTCGGCCGTAGTGTCAGTCATTCCAGCACCTGCCGGGATCTGCGCTGTGGCCGGGCCGGCCTGAACCTGAGCCGGCGCACCGTCGGGACCGGCGATCACATAGATCAAGGTCGCGATGAACACGAAGCCGAGCAGGCCAATCACCAGTGTGGCCACGAACCATCCCTTCGTTGGCTGGTTCGCGGTGTTAAGCACCGCGCCGATCCAAGCGACGAAGATCGCGACTCCGGCGGCTAATATCACCAGCATGGCCAGCCCGCACAGCCCGGCGAGCAGCCAGGCCAGAGGGCTGGAGCGGACACCCACAACGTCCGGGCCATCCATCACGAATACGTCGTTCGCGATGGCGAGAGCACCAGCGAGTAGCATCAGCACCAACCCTCCGGCCAGCCCGATCAAGCTGCCCCAGAAGATCTTGACGATTGTGGCTTTGGACATTTCAACCACCTCCATCCCAGCCTCTTTCCCAAAGCTCGCAACCAGTAGGGACCATGGTCACCAAACAGCGGGGCCGTCAGAACCCAGTTGATCTTGCCGAAACCTACGTTCACGTGGATTGCTGACGGTCTGCCCACGTAGCAACCCGTGCAGACTGTGAGAAACCTATGTCAACGTAGGTTTCTGCAGCATCGCCTGGGTTCTGACAAGTCCGGGACCTTGCCGACTCAAATAGGGGTCTCTTGACCTCGAAATCGTACTGGCGGTTGCGCGATCCTGCTCACGAATGAGGAGGCGCCCAATGAGTTCACAACGCGGGCAATCGGCGAAGGAAAACACCACCGAGCTCAAGGAGTGACGTGTTCGCAATGTTGCGGTGCGCCATCCGGTCGGTTTCTTCTTACTGGCCAGCTATGCCATCTCCTGGCCGTTCTTTCTCGCCTCCCACCTCGTGAGCGACCCCTTCAGGACCATCCTGATAGTGATCGGCGGATTCGGACCGGCCGCAGCGGCGGCTCTGACGATTCGACTACGAGGAGGATCCCTCTCCGACTGCACCCGCGCCATCATCCGCTGGCGTGTGTCTCCGCTTGCCTACCTCTACGGGGATGCCATTCGATAGAGGCTGCAATGATCTTGAACGGCGCGCGTTCGGTGCAGTAGGACGCCAGACCGGTGTGACCTTTCTCGGTTGCGTCCAGCGCAGCGACTTGGCGGGTCAATGGCTGACCGGGATCCACGTCTGCCGCCGCGGCCCTGATCAACAACTCCACCTCGGTCGCCGGGCCCATCTGGTGCGCATGCGGCCGCGACGACCGATCACCCAAACCGCCCAACCCACCCCCGGCGGCATACCGGGTCAACCAGGAGTGCACGCTTTGCCGCGACACCTTGAACCGGCGGGCGACCTCAGTCACCGAGGCGCCCTCCAGTACCTCCC
>DATDKX010000507.1:0-19357 GCA_036519615.1 Propionibacteriaceae bacterium | reverse complement strand
CTTTCCTGTGGCCTTGCTCGCCGAAGTCGAGTTCCGCCGCGGCAAGATCGCAGCGGCGTACGCAGCTGCCCGTGAGTTCACCCAGCTCGCTGCTGAGACCGGGCAAGCCTTTTATCTTCCTTCTCGCTTGTAAACACTGGGCCGGGTCGAGGCTGTCCTCGGCCACGATGAGGATTGTCGGGCGCACATCGCGGCTGGACCCGAATTCTCCCGTCGAACCGGCTCGGACGTGATTGAGAATTTTGCAGCGTCCCGACGCTGCGGCTTCTAATTTCTGCCGCCTACGCTCGTGCCCGGCGTGCAAAACTACTCCCCGGAACGCGTGGCAAGCCGCGCTTGGTCTGAGGTGAATTGGAAGCATGGAGATCATCAGAAACGTCATCAGAGACATCAAGCCTGAATATTGGGTGGCCCTCGGGGCGGCCGTGTCCATCTTGTCGCTGATGGTGGCCGGCTTCTCGTTGATCTACGTGAGACGATCCGCTAAGGCATCGCGAGAGCAGACGAAGCAGCAAAAGCAGGCCGCCAAGGATGCCGCGCAGCCGATGTTGTGGGTCGATATTCGTGGCGACGACGGGCAGGGCCAGGCACTGGTGCTGCTGCTTGGAAACTCCGGGCCAAGCATTGCCCGCAACGTGAAGGTGATATTAGATCCGGCACCGCCGGCGACGCTGGACATCAAGCCGATCATGGAGATCTTGAAGCAAGGCATCGCCTCCGTGCCGCCTGGCCGCACGATGCAATGGGTTTTGGGTACACCTCACAACACAATCGACTCCGACGCGACAATCGACTCCGACGCGCACAACGCGTACCGGGTACGCATCGAGGCAGAAGGACCCTTCGGCCTCATCGAGCCGCTCGAGTACGTGATCAGCGTCGATGATCTGCATAACTCGCGTGCTGCGCCGCCGGGAAATCTCCACGCGGTTGCAGTTGAGCTGCACGAGATGACCAAGGCCACCAAGGAATTGAACGAAATCATCCGAAGTGCCAGCCTCGAGCCTGCTTGAGCCTCCAGATCGCCGGCAATCTGGCCGTAGCAGTACACCGAGAACCGCTCCGGCGACCGTATGTCAGTGACGCGACCCCGTGTGAGCAGCCGTGATCACTAAGGTCAACGCGGTCCCGCGAGTCAGGGATGAGCGCCCTGGGGCTGGCGCACAATGGTAACCCGGTCGCGCGCGCCCGCTCACCGCGCGAACGCTAGCGGGCCTCTACCGCTCTCCGTGGACTGATCTCGTCCCCGCTGGCCATCACCGCTTCGGGAGCCAACCTCCGCGGCTTGATCTCGTCCTCGCTGATGGGCAACGTTTTGGGAGCCAACCTCCGGTTGGTCCGGGATACAGATCCTGTCCGGCGGCCGATGGAATGATTCCGCAGTTGGAACCGCTCGCGGGTGATCTCAATCGGCTTGCCTCGGTCGTCGGCCTGGAACCAGCGAACGTCATAGAATCCGCTCGGAAACGCCTCGTGGTTGAGATCGAAGCGGCAACGAATCACCTTGTCTGGCATCAGCACCACTTCGTCGTCATCGACGACCTCCCACCTTCCATGACTCTTAACCCATAGCTGCAGGTCAACTCCGGAATTCGGGCTGGCGCCTGACCTGCGAACGAGCTCGAGGAAAAGGGCACCGCCGGGATCGGAGTCATCGTGTTGCGCAAGCCAGTCGTGGTCCCGAAATCCGCTAGATCGATACCTCCACAGGTGATAGATGAAGAGCACGGTCCAGATGGCGACGTATCCCGCTACCGTCCACAGAGCGGCCCATACGGCCCGCGCGACCACGCCATCCCACGGGGGCAGATCCGAGGCGACCATCGTTCCGACGGCTGCCGCGCCGCAACCCAAAGCGACCTGCCGAGCGAAGGGAGCACTTGCCCGCCGGGCGGCGCGTCGGACCTCTGGGATCCACAGCCGTTCCATCAATGAGCCTCCTCGCCCCGACATCGACTCATTGCCCAGGCATCCTGCCACCCCGAGCCTGACACCGTTGAAAATACTCAAAAGAAAGCTGGCAAGCCACGGAAGTAGCCCGGGATCTGGGTTTGCGCGGCGTGAGAGGCGCGTGGCGCGAAACACGCCGAACCGCCAGCGTGACGAGCCCGACCACCGGGATCAGCTGGTAAAAGCCCCGACATTGTGCTGCTGCCCTGACATCCAGCGCCAAGTGGCCTAGGAGTCTCGAAGAGGGCCCATGCGGCCTATGGTCAGCTCGGTTCTTGTAGTGATGCCTGGGTTGCTCCGTCGACTTTTGAGCGGCGCCGGAGCAGGGCGATGCCCATGCTCAGCATGAAAACGAAGAAGCCGATGAAGCCGATGTTGGAGATGCTCGCGATCACCGATGAGGCGGGGCTGAGCAGCCCCAACCATCCAGCGAGCGCCCCGACGAGAAGACCAAGCCATCCGATCCAGCGCGGCAGCGCGCGCGTGTTAAGGATCGCCACCGCGTACAGCGGAACGACCACCCCGAAGCCGAGGAAGTTGCCGGCAGCGTTGGTCACCAGAGCAATGGAGGCCAAGGTATCGGCGGTGGCCGCCAGTGTGGCCTACACTGCCAGGTCTGCGGCGAGATAGGCCGGCACCAGTTGGTAGCCCATCGCGATCGGGATCAGATGTGAGACAGTCACCAGCGTCAACCCGACGGCGGCGAAAAGTGGCGCCAGAATCATCACCGGCCCGGCCAAGCGAAGGGTCTCGTAGAAACCCACCAGCGCCACGATGGCCAGAAACCCCATCAGGATGACCAACCAGGCCCCAACGAAGAACAACCCGCCCGCCCTCTCCACGGCCGCGATCCAATCCCTGCCCGGCCGTCCGGTCTCCGGGATCAACACCCCCACACCGCTGGAACCCATCGCCACGGCGCCGAGCACAAAGCAAATGACCGTGCCGAGTGCACATACAGCTGCGACCGTGGAGAGCCTCAGCGTCCTCATGACCCTTACCCTGGCACTGCAGCCACCCAGGTGAACACCCGCGGGGCGCCGCTCTCTGGGGCTCTTGATCTTGGTCCGATTGGGCCAGCGGAATCTGACTGTGAATAGCCAAACGACGAGCCGTTGGCGAAATGCCCGCACGATTGAGCATCGCTGGATCCAGGCGATGAGCCGAATGATCAACGCGCTGTTTTCGAGATCTCCGCAGTCGGCGTACGAGATCTTGAGCACAAGGTTCAATGGCATCGGGTCGGGAAGTCGACTCGGCCCCGTCGCTGCCGGTGAGTAGTGTTCGAGCCCTGGCGAGGCCTGCAAGCTGGGTCGTCGCCTAGCAAAGGCCGAGGAGAGAGTGCGGTGATGCTGCGGCGTACAGGCATTGCTGCACTGGTGGTGTCACTTAGCGCGGGGATGATCAGCAATCTGTTGTTCTTGGCGGCGTTTCAGTTTCGGCTCGATATGTTTCTGGAGCCGACGCTAATCCTCGGTTCGGGCGCGACCTCGGCCGAGCTGTTGCGCTGGGCCGCAGTCCTGGACCTCTTTGGGTACTACCTCGCCACCGCGATCCTGGCGTACGTGTTGTGGCGGCAGCTGCGCCCGCGCAATCCTCTCGTCGCCGATTTGTCGACCACGGCCGCGGTCAGCTAAGCACTGGCAGGTGGGGTGGGCGCGGCGGTCCTTGCCATGGTCGCGCCGATGTTCATGCACGCCTACACCGATGCCACCGCCGCAGGTCAGGCGCTGATCGCGGCGCAGTTCGCGATCGTGTTGCAGGTGGTGTGGCGTGCCATCTGGCAATTCCTGGACGCCATCATCTTGGCAACCTGGTGGCTGGGAATCGGGCGGCTCCTCTGCCCCGATGGTCTTGTCCCTGATTCCAGCGAGCGTTAGGGCTGGAAGCGATAGCCCATTCCAGGCTCGGTGACGAGATGGCGAGGCCGAGTTGGATCATCTTCGAGCTTGTGCCGGAGCGCCTTGACGTACTGACGCAAATAGTGGCTCTGTTCCACATACGTCGGGCCCCAGATCTCTTGCAGCAGCTGCCGCTGGCTGACTAGCCGGCCGGGATGTCTGACCAATGCCTGGAGCAGCTGCCATTCGGTCGGTGTGAGATGGACTTGTTGCGCCGGTTCCTCGATGTGTGATTCGAGCTGCGTATCGCTGGCACCGGCATTGGCTGGAAGCTTCGCGTAGATCACGTGGTCGTTGAGGTCAACGGTCCACCGTCCGAGCTGGACAGGTTCGACCCGTTCTGGCTCGGTGGTGCGTCGGGTCACTGCGCGAATTCGTGCCAGGAGCTCTTCCACGCTGAAGGGCTTGGTGACGTAGTCATCGGCCCCGGCGTCGAGGGCATCGACCTTGGCGGTGCTGTTCATGCGTCCGGAGAGGATCACGATGGGCACCTGTGTCCACTTGCGAAGTGAGCGGATGACCTCTAGGCCGTCCATGTCAGGGAGGCCGAGATCGAGGATGACCAGATCGGGGTGAGCCTCGGTCGCTGCGTCGAGGGCTCCCCGGCCGGTGCCAGCGGTGACCACGTCGTACTGCCGGGCGTGAAGGTTGATCCGCAGGGCCCGTAAGATTTGCGGCTCGTCGTCCACCACCAGCAAGCGAGTCATGGTCGCTCGCTCGCCGTTTCCACTGGCTCGTTGCGTAGCTTGGCTTCTGTCGATGAAGTCATCGTGGTGTCCAGATCCGGAGTGGGTTGAGTCGCGGCGGGCATCGAAATGGTCATGGTGAGGCCGCCTCCGGGTGTCCCTTCCGGAGCCAGACTGCCCGACATCGCCTCGATGAGACCCCGTGCCAAGGCAAGACCCAGCCCGACCCCGCTGGTGTTGTCCCGATCCCCAAGCCGTTGGAACGGCAGGAAGATCTGGTCCCAGTCGGTCTCAGGTACGCCTGGACCACAGTCGACCACCCGGATTTCGACGGTGTCGCCGTAGGCGCTGGCCGTAACCTGCGGAGGGGCTCCAGGTGGGCTATGCCGTACGGCGTTCTGCACGAGATTAGCGATCGCGCGTTCTAAAAGTGCGGGGTCGGCCTGCACCTCGGGCGTTTCTTCCGGAACGCGGATGATCACTTCGGATGCAGCTGGTCCCAGGCTGGTCATGGCGGCGGAGACGACATCGGCGACATCGATCGGCTGGATAGCGAGCGCCAAGGCACCTGCTTGGAGCCGGCTCATGTCGAGTAGGTTCTCGACAAGACCGCTCAGCCGATCCAACGACTCCTCGGTGGTAGCGAGCAGCTCGGCTTGATCGTCCGGGCTTAGCGGGAGGTCCGACATTCGGAGGGTTCCAATCGCCGCCTTCGCTGAAGCCAATGGGGTGCGCAGGTCATGACTCACCGCATTGAGTAGCGCAGTCCGTACCCGGTCCACTTCGGCGAGGGAGCCTGCGGTGGCCGCAGCTTCCTCCAGCCGTTCTTGGCGTAATGCGATGGTGGCCTGGGCTGCAAACGCCTCCAGGATCCGCCGATCCTGCGCGGCCAGCGGGTGACCTGACAGCACCAGTGTGTACGACTCATCGACGTGCACCTCGGCGTCGCCGCCCGCTGGGGCCAGGCAGATTGGGCTGCCAACGCACGCGACTACGGACCACGCGTCATTCGTGTGCTCTAGATCTGGCCCTCCCAAGGCTTCTGGTCGGCGCTCGAGAAGAGTCACAGCCTCCAGGGCGAAGGTCTCACGTACCTGCTCGAGAAGTGCTGGCAGCGGGCGGGAGCCGCGCAACACGCTGCCCGCCAGAGTGAACAGCGTGGCCGCCTCGGCTCGGGCCTGCGACGCTTCCCGGGTTCGACGCGCGGCGGCGTCAACGACGGTACTCAGAGAGATCGCCACAACGAGAAACGCAAACAACGCAAGGAGGTTCTCTCGCTCGGCAACGGTGAACATCCGCACCGGTGGCGTGAAGTAGAAGTTCAAAAGCAGGAATCCGCCGACGGCCGCCAGTAGCGCCGGGAGTAGACCGCCCACCAGCGCCACCGCCACCACCAATAGCAAGAACGCCAAGATGTCAGTGGACAAGGAGACGTCGGCATCGACCGCCAGCAGCAACGCGGTGACCACTGGCAGGGCGGCGATGCTCAGAATGAATCCGGCGGCGCGGCGGCCAAGACTCAGTCCACCCGGCCGACTCCGCCACGACCCGTCGCGTCCTTTCCCGATTCGCCACCGGCGCGCTGTCGCCTCATGCGTCACGAGATGTACGTCGATGGATCCCGACTCGGCGGTGGTCGTGACGCCGACGCCCGGTGACAACATCTGGGCCCAGCGTCCGCGCCGACTAACTCCCAGCACGAGTTGAGTGGCGTTGACACCGCGTGCAAAAGCCAGTAGGGCCTCCGGGATGTCGATGCCGACTACCTGGTGATAGGTGCCGCCAAGATCTTCCACCAGAACTCGTTGCCGAGACAGGTGAGCCGGGTCTCCACCGCTCAGGCCGTCACTGCGCGCCACGTGCACGGCGAGCAGATCAGCACCCTTGGTACGAGCGGCGATGCGCGCCGCCCGACGGATCAGGGTATCGCCCTCGGGCCCGCCGGTCAGCGCCACAACCACCCGCTCGCGCGTTTCCCAGTGCGAGCCGATGTTGTGATCAGCGCGATATTTGTCGAGTTGCTCGTCCACTTTGCCGGCGACCCAGAGCAGCGCCAGCTCGCGTAAGGCGGTCAGATTCCCCACTCGGAAGTAGTTGCCGAGGGCGGCGTCGATCTTGTCTGGCGCGTAGACGTTGCCGTGTGCCAGCCGGCGGCGAAGCGCCTCTGGGGTCATGTCGACGAGCTCAATCTGCTCTGCCTGGCGCACCACGGCATCGGGCACGGTTTCGCGCTGCCGTACGCCGATGATTTCATAGACAACGTCGTTGAGCGATTCCAGATGTTGCACGTTCACAGTCGTGATCACCGTGATCCCGGCGTCGAGAAGCTCCTCGATGTCTTGCCAGCGCTTCTCGTTGGGAGAGCCCGATGCGTTGGCGTGAGCGAGGTCATCGACCAAGGCAACTTGGGGCCGGCGCGCCAGGACCGCTGCAAGGTCCATCTCCTCCAGCGCCGTACCCCGATAGGTCACAGCGGCTCGGGGTATGACCTCGAGACCCTGGATGAGTTCCGCAATGTGCTGGCGGCCGTGGGTCTCCACGAATCCGACGACGACATCGGTGCCACGTCCGAGCCGGCGATGGCCCTCTTCGAGCATCTTGTACGTCTTGCCGACGCCAGGAGCTGCGCCGAAGTAGACCCGCAGTTGCCCTGCACCCATGGCACTTCCTCCCGGCAGCGATCTCACCGTCTCGGTCGGCTCCGTTCCGGTCCACACACCTGTATCCGACAGCCGGGGACGGAACTCGCCAAGCCCTCTTCACGCGTCATATACGGGGAGCAGCTCAAAATTCACAGTATTTTTACGCAGGCTAACGGCGGTATCTGGCCAGGCGGCACCTCGGCATCAGATCTACACCGGCGCCATCGGGCTTGCGAAGGATGTTTGCCAAGCGACGTTGCTGCTTGACGGCTTCCGAACCCGAAGCGTTGACTGCGGGCAAGTAAGGTCGGCAAGTGCACTCTGCCGATCACCCGACGTGAACATGAGGTCGGCGTTCCCGATCGGGTTCGGCACGGCGGATGACCTCGCGGGTGACTGGTGCGACTTCTCCGACGCCGAAGAAGAGGAAGCGGATGAGATTCGCGGCGGGATTGCCTTCGGTCCATTCGAAGTAGATATGCGGTATCCGGTCGGTGCCGTCCCGCACGGCCAACAGTAGGGCGGCGAGCGCGTTCGGGACAGTGGAGCTGCTCAGGGTGAGGACCCGGTAGCGGCCGTGTTGCGCTTCGCCGGTCACATCTAGGTGGCTGGCGAATTCGGATGGGTCGGTGACGGTGATCTCGATGAAGATCACGTCGTTAGGATCAGCTAGATCGTTGTCGCGGCTGACTTGGCGCATTTGTCGCTGTACTCGGCGCGATCACGGCTGTCGGGTTCGTTCGCGATAAACCTGATGGTCCGGCGGGCAGTGTCGCGGATGAAGAGCTGCGCGGTCTTGTCAAAGGTGACGTCGGTGACGCGCAGCTCAAAGGCGCGCGCGAACCGGGACGCCAAGGACACAATGAGGATAGCGGCGATGAAGACTGTGGCGATCTTGACGCCGTCGGGCGTTCGAGAATGTTCGCGCCCGTGGTGTAGATGAAGATCAGCGATACCACGCCGAATGCGACGGTGAGGCCGCGTTGCCGAGCCTTCCGGGCCGCCAGCGTGACGGCAACGGCTGCTGAGGTGATCAAGACCAGGACTCCGCTGGCGTACGCGCCACCTTGGGCATCGACGTCGGCATGGAAGATGATCGTGATGATGAAGGCGCCCAGGGTGAGGATCAGCACCAGGGGACGAACGGCGCGAGCCCACTGGGGGCCATCCCGTAACGCGGCAAATAGCGAGGAATCAAGTTCAACATACCTGCCATCGCCGACGCGCCGGCAAACCACAAGATCGCAATCGTCGACGCGTCGTAGACGCTGCCGAAGGTGCTTCCCAAGTACTCATGGGCCTGGTAGGCCAGTGCCCGCCCGTTGGCCGCGCCGCCCGGTTCGAACTCCGTGGGCGGGATGAGCAGCGTGGTGACCACACTGCTGGTGATCAAGAAAATGCTCATGATCACTGCGGCAGTGGTCAGCAGGCGTTTGGCCCCGCGGATGCGACCCAGCGGATGAGCCGGCGTGTCCTCCGGGTGGCCATTGATGTGCGGCATCACTGCCACACCGGTCTCGAAACCGGAGAGGCCGAGCGCCAGCTTCGGGAAGACCAGCAGCGCGATGCCGACGACCACCCACGGGTTGCCGTGCTGTTCGATGAGGGCTCTCTTCCATTCCGTCCAAAGGAAGGGCTGAGCGATCACGTGTTCGAAAGCGACGGTGATGACGACGACGTTCAGGGCGAGGTAGATCACCACCAAGATACCCGCGACGCCAATGGCCTCTTTGAACCCGCGAAGGAACACCGCACCGAGCAGCGCCAACAAGAACAGAGTCACAGCCACCTGATGGCCGGCGAGCAACGGCTCGAGGTGCGGGTTCTCCACCAGATGAGCAGTGGCATCGGCAGCGGACAGCGTCATGGTGATAATGAAATCGGTGGCGGCAAAGCCCAGCAGCACCAAGACGAAAATCTTGCCCTTCCAAAACGACATCAGCCGCTCCAGCATGGCGAGCGACCCCTCACCGTTCGGACTCTCTCGAGCCACCCGGCGGTATACCGGCGCCGAGCAGGGTCAGCGCCACCAGCACCACTGTCGCGATCGGGGAGATCGGGCCGGCGGCCAGAGCGGCTATGCCCGGCTGATAGCCGAGGCTGGAGAAGTAGTCCACGCCGGTCAGGCACATGACCTGCCACCAGTGGTGGGTCTTCTCTGTCTGTTGCGGGCTCGGGTGCGGTGCCAGGTGAGCTGGGTGCTCCTCGCGAACACCTTTCATCAACCACGACCGCAAGGCGCCAGGGGCCGCCGGCGCTTCCTCAGTCTTGGTCACCCTGCTCCTGTTACCCGAGATGCCTCTGGAAACAGTCAACCGCGGGGCCGCCAGCCAGCAATCGCTCTTTAACGGGATTTTGGCGCCTGCGGCCGAACGAGTTGGGGTGTAGAAGCTGCGTAAAGGAATCTGTTGCGTCGCGCCCGTTGATCGCAGACTTGAGTCGTGATCATGATCATTCAGCGGCAACGAGCGAGCCGCAGGGATGTGAGGTGGGATGGTCTTATCTGACTGGTTGACTCGGCACCGCCCGGTTGTCTGGTTTGCGGCAATCTTCTTCGGGCCAGTGGTCGCCGCTCTGTTGACTCTGGCCCGTCCGCAACTGCACGAGAATCATGTGACCCTGGTGCTCGTCCTTGCCGTCGCCGTAGTTTCTGCGGCTGGGCTCCGTCCGGCTGGTTTGATTGCCGCAGTTACGACTGCCCTTGCCTACGACTACTTCTGGACCGAGCCCTACTACAGCTTCAGGATCTTCGACACCCAAGACATCCTGACCGTCCTACTGCTGGTCCTGGTGGGCGGTGCCATCGAGCAGCTCAGCTGGTGGGCTGGCCGTCAGCGTGCCGCGGCTGCTCGCCGGCTCGATTATCTGAACGCCCTTCGGCGCGCCGCCGAACCAATCGCGCCGGAAACGCTCGCAACAACGCTCGAGGCGATCCTAGACACAATGATCACGGTCCTGGATGCCGACAGCTGTGACCTAGTGCTCGACCACCGTTTGCCCGTCACGGTGCTTCACGGCGACGGCAGCATCACTCGAGCCAGCCGGATCATGGACGTCGACACAGATGGGTTGCCTACAGATGACGTCATCGCGATCCCCGTGCCGACCCCTGATGACCGTCCCGCCTACTTCGCCGTCACCGCGGCCACCCATGTCGCCCGTCCACGGCCGGAGCAGCGACAGGTCGCCGCGCTGCTTGCTCATCTCGCAGCGCAATCCCTGACCGCAGCCGGAGCGTGATCGTATCTACTCTTTCTGTTCGCGACCTGTTGTTTTCGGGAGGCGGCAGTTACGGACCGAGCCTGCCGATGTACGGGCTGCTCTGGAGATCGGATCGACCATTGGGCGGAGAGACTCGGCGGCAAGCGCCCCTGGAGTGGCGAGCCGTTCCGCCGTCGGCACGAAACATGCGATCGACGATCTGCACCCAACCCAGCGCATTGCCCAGCGCGAATCCGCCACCTGGATACATGAACTGATGGGCGAACTCCGACGGCGCATCCTGAATGACCGACATTCCATTCCGGGATCTCGCGGGCGGCGAGCTCCCACTGCGCGAAACCCAAGTAGCTCGCACCCCAAGTGGTCAGCACGCCGCCAAACCACGGCTGCTCCCGTAGCCACCACAGCATGCCGTCGCCGTCGGCCGGATTAATGGTGAATCCGTCGAACTCTCCACCGGAGCCGGCGGTACCGCGCAGGCTCTGGTACAGCACCTGGTAGCCGCGTTCGGCCAACAGTTGCGGCATCAGGTCCAGCGCCACGCCGCGGCCATACGGACTGCGGAGCAGCACCAGCGGAGGTCGGTCGATATCGACCGGGTAGAACCGGTTCGCGAGCAGAGGCACTCCGTCGCTGGCCGGGATCACCAGGTCGCGTTGCCATGCCCCCATAAAAACGCCCGCCCAAAACTCCCAGTCAACTCAGAACTCGGCGACTGCTGACACCGCGGCGTACCAGTGGAGGCCTTCTCGGGGTTGTCTCCGGGACCTGACGGCGCTGAAGAGGGCGCTGCCTCACAACCGGAACACCGCCAGACACCACTGGCCGGCCAGCAGCCTGCGCCGCCGGCCGGCCAATGTTGGAACGACCTCGCGATCGGTTACCGGATGGGAAGCACACTCTGCTGCTGTCACGCGTTCCATCGTCCCCTCGAAACGAGGACTGCTCTGTGAAGAAGGCGTCAAGATCCGTCCTGCAGCCGTCAAAAAGCCGTTAAGACAGGCGTCATCGGCGGGTGGTGGAGATCTAATGGCGCCTGTGTCCTCTCTCTGCTTCCCTGAGTCGAGGCGGCCGGCGTGAGCGCGCTCCGCGAAGGCCCTAAGCGGCTGTTTCTGGGGCGGCCTATGCGCAGCAGCCAGCTCTCAGACACCCTGCTGCCGAAAAAGCTGGCGATGCCTGTCTTCTGCAGCGACCCGCTGTCTTCGGTCGCTTATGCCACCGAGGAGATTCTGCTCATCCTGAGCCTGGCTGGGCTCGCATTTCTGCACCTTGCGTGGTACGTGGCGGCCGTCATTGTCGCCCTGCTCGCGGTGGTGATCGTGTCCTATCGGCAAACGTGTCGGGCGTACCCGAACGGCGGCGGCGCCTATACCGTCGCCCGCGCCAACCTCGGGGAGGCGGCTGGGCTGGCGGCCGCCAGCGCGCTGTTGGTCGACTACGTGCTCACTGTCGCCGTTTCCGTCGTCGCGGGAGTTGCAGCGATCACGTCGGCGTTTCCGGAGCTATCCCGGCATGCGGTCTCCCTCTCGGTTGGTTTTGTGGTGCTGCTCACTGTCATCAACCTGCGCGGCGTTAAGGAGTCCGGGAAGGCTTTTGCCGTCCCCACCTACGGCTTTCTGCTCGGCATTTACGTCATGTTCGCGGTCGCCGCCTACCGGGCGCTGTCTGGCGAGCACCTGCTGGCACCGACCGCCGGACTACCGATCCATCCCGAGCATTCGTATGTGGGCCTTGCTGTGGTGCTGTTGGCGATGCGGGCATTCGCCTCCGGCTGTACCGCACTGACCGGCGTCGAAGCGATCAGTAACGGCGTGCCCGCCTTCCAAAAGCCTAAGGCGAAAAACGCCGCCGACACCCTGGCCATCATGGGCTTTTTCTCGATCACCATGTTCGTCGGCATAACGGTGCTGGCGCTCACTCTCCAGGTCCATGTGGCCGAGAGCCCCACCGACCTGGGGCTGGCTGCCGACACACCCACCCAGACCGCGCTCGCTCAGATCGCCCAAACAGTCTTCGGGATCGGTCCCCTCTTCTACTACCTACAAGCTGCAACTGCTGCCATCCTGATCCTGGCTGCCAACACCGCCTTCAACGGCTTTCCGCTGCTGGCCTCCCTGCTTGCGACCGACCGTTTCCTGCCCCGCCAGCTGCACAACCGCGGCGACCGCCTCGTCTACAGCAACGGCATCATCCTGCTTGCTCTGTTTGCCATTGCCCTGATCGTCGCCTTCAACGCCAACGTCAGCTCGATCATCCAGCTGTACATCATTGGTGTCTTCGTCTCCTTCACCCTCTCCCAGCTCGGAATGGTCCGACACTGGCAGCGCGAACTGAGCAGCGGCGCTTCGAGTAGCTCCCGAACGCGCATCCGTCGCTCACAAGCGATCAACGCCATCGGGGCCACATTCACCGCCATCGTTTTGATCATCGTTCTGATCACGAAATTCACCCACGGAGCCTGGATCGTCACCATTGCCATGCCGCTGCTCTTCGTCACCATGCAAGGCATCCGCCGCCACTACCGCCGCGTCACCGCCGAATTAACCCCAACCCCGGCCGGCGTGAGCCTGCCCAGCCGCATCCACGCGATCGTCCCCGTCAGCCGGCTGCTCCTGCCCACCCTGCAAGCCCTCGCCTTCGCGCGCGCCACCCACCCCAGCACATTGATCGCAATTACCGTTCAAGTCGACCAGGAAGAAACACAGACGCTCGCCGAGGAATGGCGCGCACGCGAAATTCCCGTCCAGCTGAAAATCATCAACTCCCCCTACCGAGAGATCACCACACCAATCCTGGACTACATCCGCGACATTCACCGCGACAGCCCCCGAGACGCCATCTGTGTATTCATCCCCGAATACCTCGTTGATCACTGGTGGGAACACGTACTGCACAACCAAAGCGCACTACGCCTGAAAGCACGACTCCTCTTCACCCCCGGCGTCATGGTCACCAACGTCCCCTACCACCTGACCAGCTCATACAACCTCATCACTAGCGACGCACCGCCCTCCATTGATGGCAGCGAGGTGAGCCGCCACCAGCAACGCCATTCGCAAGATCAAAACGTCACCACAATTCGATGAGGATGTTCTACGGCTGGTCGGCCGCATGGCCCCAGGTCCATCACCAAGCGTCGGTCAGCCGCATCACAAATCGCGGGAAGACCGGCGTCCTCGGGTTAAGGATCATCGCCTTCGCCACGTACGCCAAGCTGCGCGGCGGTCAACTCAGCGTCACCGACGAAGAGGTCGCGGCGATGATCTCCACCTGGTCGCCGCACCGCAACGCCGGCTGCCACTGCAGCAAAGTGCCGTGGTACTGGATGTGTCTCCCGCCCGCTTCGCCGGGCGGAGAGTAGCTGCACAAGCCGCGAACGTTGAGGGCCAGCCGACGCGCAGCCGAGATCACTCACGGACGGAGATCGACCTCGACCTCTCGCCAAGCAGTGCCAGGTCACGGCGTACCGCGCCACGTCCCTCTGGCGGCGGCAGGTCAACCGGCGCAACTGCTGAGCGTCCAAACTGCGGTAGAGCTAGCGCGAGCGCAGCGGTGCGGAGAGACCACCGGGCCCAAAATCTCCGCCTCATCGGGAGTCGCCACTCGATAACGCTGCGCTATCCGTATGACGGCAGGTAACGACAGGTCGCTGCGCTGCTTGCTCACCTCGCGGCGGACTCCATCACACCAGAGGCACGAGCCGCGAGCGGCAGGCCGGCTTCGACCGCCAGGCGCGAAGGAGGCAGGGACTCACCTGATAGGCGCTGATAGCGATCTGAGGAGTGTTTCATCAATGCAGTTTGACGTCACCGGCAACGCCGATACCTTCCCAGTATGAGTGACCTGATGCCTGGCGGAGCTGGCTGATGCTCCACGTACGCCTCATCGCCCCGCCCGAGTCAACCCCACAAGTGCTGGAATTGCTCGATGCCAGCCCCGCCGTGACCCACCTCTGTGTCAATGAGCAGTCGGCGCGCAAACCAGCAGGAGATGTCGTCAGCTTCGACGTCGCCCGGGAAGGTGCAACCAGCGTCCTGGAGGCCCTACGAGACCTGGACTTGGACCGCAAGGGCGCAATTGTCGTCGAAAACCTAGACATCAGCATCTCCGAGTCCGCGATCAGGGCCGAAGAAGAAACCCCTGGCGAACCGGCCGACGCGGTGGTCTGGGAGCAGCTGGAACAGAGCGCAGGCGAAGAAACTCGGCTCTCCATCACCTACCTGTGTTTCATGATCGTGGCGACCATGATCGCCGGCATCGGAGTCATGCTTGATCAACCAATTCTCATTGTTGGAGCGATGGTCGTCGGACCCGAGTTTGGCCCGCTCGTTGCACTCTGCATCGGCATCGTGACCCGTCGCCCACAGTCCGCCACGCGGGCGTTAGGCACCCTGGTCCTAGGCTTTGCCGTCGGGATGGCGGCGACCGTGATCTTGACCTGGATCCTGACAGCCCTCGGACTTCTTAACGAGTCCATGCTGATAGCCGAACGGCCACTGACGAGCTTCATCTGGAAGCCTGACGCGCTCTCCTGGATTGTTGGTTTCCTCGCCGGAATCGCAGGCATGCTCGCGCTCACCTCCGCCAAATCCGGTGCGCTGGTGGGCGTCCTGATCTCGGTGACGACTATCCCTGCTGCCGCCAACGCGGCGGTGGCGATCGCTTATTGGGTACCGAGCGAGGCAATCGGTTCGGCCATCCAGCTGGTGATCAACTTGTCCGCCATCGCTGTCGCCGGCACGCTCACCTTGCTGGTGCTCAGGGCGCGGGCCGAGCAACTCGCCCGGCGGGCCCCAGCGCGCACAGCCTAATGAGCTCGGCGGATGCCCGGTCGGTGATCTTCATGTCCCCTACGACAATAGATCGCTGGCGGAACTCCCAGCGTTCTGTCGGGGGTCGTAGCCCCAGGCAACGCCCGGCTGCGACCTGACGTACATCAATCGATGCGATTGCTTCGCCGCTACCTCTTAGCTCATCCAGATTGTTGAGAGTGGGCGCACGCCTTTGGCGCGGCCGAGCGCAGGCAGTCCGTACGCCTCCTCGATCGTGCGCAGCAGCCTGTAGTGGTTGAGCCGCTCGCGATAGACACCGGGGCGCACCTTCGCGCCGACGATGATTGTGAAGATCGGTTTGACTCTCCCGCCCGCGTTCTCATCGAAGGTGACGATCAGCAAGCTGTTGTGGTGTGGCGCCCAGCGCGCGTACCGGTCGAAGTGCTTTTTCATCCAACGGTCGCCGATGCGGACCGAGCAATCGTGCATGCCGTGACACATATTCGGGCTCACAAACGCCACGGTCGGCAGCTTGCGGTAGTCGCGCGGGAAGGCGCTGAAAGGCCGGTTGGTGCTTGCCGGCAATGTGCCGAAGTTGACCCACGGATTGTGCTTGCGGACGTAGCGACCCGATTTACATCCGCGGAAACCGGTCTTAGGTAAAGACTCGGAATATCCGATGAAGCTCAGTCCTGCCTTACTTTGCTGATGGCCCAGGTTGGCCTTCTTTCGAAAATGCTGCGGGCATGCATTGCTCCTCACGCCGTGGGTGGACCCGGAGAACAGCGCCAGGTAGTTCGGCTGGCTCGGGTGGGTCACCCCGTACGGGCGAGTCAGGTTGGCGCCCTTAGCTGCAAGCTTGTTGAGGTAGGGCGCCTGCCTACTGCCGATCACGCTGGAGCGATGCTTGTTCTGCGACGGCACAGGCCGCCGAGACGAACAGCAACATTCCCGCAGCTGCCCAATCGAATCGTGGCAAAGCCCGCACTTGCACCTGAGAAACCAGCTCCAGATTGAGGCACTCGCAGAGCACCATTCAAGCGGGGCCTACCTTTCAGGGCAACACGCCGCGCCCCAGGCACGGAGCTTGATCACGCAGTGCAGTGAAGCCCAACTGGATGATCTGCAGCGATTCGTGATCTGCGAAAAGATTGCGGTCAGCGCCACTACTCGCTCGTGATCTTGGACAAGGCATCGGCATGTACACCTTGACGCCCCGCCGTCTCCAGTTGCGGAATGGGCAAGCCGGTCAATGTGAACGGATGGCTTGATCAACTTGGAATGGCAGCTCGCCGTGCCTGCATGATCATCTCTCTCTCACACCAATTCCGATGAGTCGGATTATCACCACCAACCCTGTTTGCGGGCCCAGCGCAGCAGGGTCAACGAAATGACCAGCATTATCAGCAGCAGGATGCCGAGCCATACCCAGTGCGTGGATTCGTTGACGATGACGTTCATGCCGATGACAGACGACAGCGAGGTGACTGGGAGGTGAGCGCCGCGATGACGGCGAGCCGCTCGGCGGCGATGGTCATCTTGGTGTCGGTACGCGCACGATAGAACTCTGTAACGCCTATCAGGAACCGTAGCTGTGAGTCACTGATATGGGTGACGGTCTCGTACTGGTCGAGCACGTCTTTCATCAGCTCCAGCCCTTCGGGGGGTGCAAATCTGGTCAACTTGATTGCCCGCCGATAGATTTCGCTGCCCTGCTCGGCCATGGTCTTGATCGTCAACAGCTCATGTCGCGCCGCGAAGAGCTGGCTCAGAAAGTCCTGCGGATGCTCATCTTCATCGGCCATGACCTGCTGCTCCAGCATGCCGACCTCACGGGCGATCTCGGCGACCATTTCAGCTTCCCGGCGCGTGATCGAGGAGACAATTGCGTACGTGAGGCCGAATGGCGAGATAGGGCGCAGCCGGCCGGCCTCCATTCGGGCCGCCACTGCCTCCGTCTCGCGCAGCGCCGCCTCCAAAGGGACCTTTGGGTTCAGCGGGCCATGAACGGTGACCAGGAAGTCCTCGCCAACGAACTGGTCCAGCTCCAGATAGTGCACGTGGCCGCCGGCGCCGATCTCAGGTGCGTGCACCACGATGAACTCGTGGTCCGGATAGGCATGGACTCTGGGAATGTGATTACGGGTCTTGCTTTTGGCGATTGCCAACGGATGAAACTGAAACTCATTCGCCAAGATCGCCTCGGCGTCGTCGCTCCACTGTGGAATATCGAGCCAGGGAAATCCGTCGACGCGCTTCCGCAGCGCGGCCAGCTCGGCCAGGTCGTGCGAGCTCGCGCCTTTGGAGTCGATCCAGCGCAGCTTCATGGCCAGTCTCCCTTCACGTTTTCTCCACCACTACACCAGCGATCACAGCTGCATTAACACGCGCCAGGAGAGCCTCGAGGCGGACGAGCCTGGTGCTTTCGCGGGGCAGCATTGTTAAGGGGCGGCGGTGGCTACCGTGCCGCTAGTGCTGTCTGCGCCGCGGCCCAAGACTCCAATGATCGCCGCGGGTGATCACATCGGGTGTTTGCCACGGTCATCTCTAGACCCGGCCTTCTTGATCACTCGGTGAACAGTCCGACCGAGCAGCCAAGCTCAGCAGCGATAGCACGGATGGAGAGACCGGATGCTCAGAATCGGGTGATCTCGATGCTTGATCTTGCTGCACCGTACGCAGCCTCGCACAGGCACAAGGTGTTGAGCTACACCTGCTGCTCCCTCGTTCTTGGTCCCAGGGACATCACACTCGAGCTGGGCCCGCCTGGCGCCGGTGACAGCAGTGCGCCCCTTGCGGATTCCGCGAGGGGCGCACTGGGTTGCGGCGTCAGGCTTTAAGGAATGAGCGCCACTTAGTTATGAAAGGTGATGACTGAGTGGGTACCTGGCAACGCTGCGGTTTAGCGGGTGTCGTCGCGGCTGCCGGACTTGGCCAGGCCGCGGCTGATCAGGTAACCGATCGTCAACAAGGTGACCAGGAACCAGCCCTGGTAAGCGCTGAACCGTTGACCGTCCTCGTTGACGTCGACCACGAAAGAAGCGATCAGGACACCGAAGACCGACAGTACATAGACGATCAATTCGGTGGTTTTGAATGAGGGCTTGGTCTCCCTGGCAAGACGGCGGTCGTCATCTCGGGATGCGACAGCGCGGCTGTCGCTGGTCGCGGGACTATGGTCGGTCGTGCTTGTGGTCATACTTCTCCTTATGGAGGTTGTCATTGGCTCGGACGCTTCGGCGCGTCCCGAGGGATTCCAACTAAATTGGCTCGGACACTTCCACGCGTCTCGGGGATTCCAATCTAAATTGGGTGGGACGCTTCAGCGCGTCCCAGGGATTACAACTGATTAATACCCGGCTTATTCCGAATACCGCCCTTTTTGCTCTTTTTCTTGCTGTGCTGTGTGATGTGCACGCACTATCCAGGCGCACGCATGGTGTCCGAAGAGCTGGTGGTCTTCGGGGGTAGCCGTGCCCTGACCACCTGGCGGCAATGCTGCGCCGGTCAGGCGCTGAGCGTTGGTTTAGCTGTTTAGGCCTCAGCCTGGACTCCTTCTTCCTCCTGATAGTTGAACTGCGCTGGGTCGATCCCGTGTTCGGACAGCAGCGGTCGATCTTGGCTTCAAGTCGGTCGTCGCTCTCGCTGGACAGAGGAACCCCAGAGGTGGAACGTTGCCAACCAACCCCGCCGCTTGCCAGAGGATTGCAAATTTTTGACTGCGAGTTCTCGAAGGTGGAGAAAGAATTGCGGGAAGAAGTCGGACCAGGCGAATGGCTCGCTCCCCGTGTTCCCGGCGTCGTTGCGCTCGCTGATCATTTGGAGGACGAATTATGCGGTCCATGACCTTGGTGAATTTCGGCTTGCTCTTGGCATGGATTGGACATTCCATCGAGTCGCTCGGCTGCGGAACAGTGGCGACCCGACTCCCGAGCGGTCGCTACGGCCCACTCCCAAGCTGGTGACCTGGCACCAAGCCCCGGCGTTTTAGCGTGAGGTCCGATCGTGGTGGAGGACAGTCACGGCACCAAACTAGTAGAGACTGACCCGGCTGTCATGGTCGAATCTGGGCCCGAGGACCGTGAGCGGTATCCGCAATGAGGTCGTCGCCGTCCGATGGGGTGTGATCCGGGTCAGCGTGACCGGGTGTTCGTTCTGAAGAATTGTCAGCTGTATACCGAGGT
>DATDKX010000506.1:0-3429 GCA_036519615.1 Propionibacteriaceae bacterium | reverse complement strand
GGACGCCTCGATCAAGTTGTCCTCGGTCGCGTCCAGCTTGAAGACGGTGTCGGCGCGGGCAATGCTCGGGGCGATGATCGAAGGTGAGACCAATCCGCTCACGCTCGCCAATCTGGCGAAGGGACGGATGCGGCGCAAGATCCCGGACCTGGCCCAGGCGCTAACCGGAACCTTCGACGCTCATCATGCCCAGCTGGCCCGCTCAATGCTGCGGCGGCTGGAGCTGGTCGAGCTGGCCCTGGCCGAGCTGAATGCCGTCATCGTGCAGGCGTGTCGGCCGTGGCAGCACCAGATCGAGCTGCTGCAGACCATCCCGGGGGTTGGGGAGACGGTGGCGCAGGTCATCGTGGCCGAGACCGGCGCGGACATGACCCGGTTCCCAAGCGCCGCCCATCTGGCCGCCTGGGCCGGGTTGGCGCCGGCGATGCACGAGTCCGCCGGCAAACAGACCCCGGCCGGGAAACGGCACGGCAACAAATGGTTGACCGCGATGCTGGTCGAGGCTGCGGGATCGGTCGGCCGGATGCACGGCAAGAACTATCTGGCCGCCCAGCATGCCCGGTTGCTGAAACGGCGTGGGATGGGCCGGGCCCAGGTCGCAGTCGCGCACTCGATCTTGATCTCGGCCTACTGGATGCTCAAACGCGACCAGCCCTACCACGACCTGGGCGCTGACTGGCACCGCCGCCGAAGCGACGAAGCCCACACCCGACGGCTCGTCGCCCAGCTCGAACATCTCGGACACCACGTGAGCCTCAGCCCAGCCGCCTAAGCACTAGCTCTTCAGGCAGCGTCGAGTATCCGCCCGACGCTGCCGCAGCATGCCCGCTGGTCGGGTATTCACGGGTCTGTGTCGGCCATGACATTGCGGAGAGCTGAGGGAGGTACGTCTCATGAAATGTGTTGGAGGGTTGTGACCGCTTAACCGGCGCGACATGACGTAGGGGAGTGCGAGTCTTCGTCGATGGAGGAAGTGGGCGGTTGTGGACAAGCAGACGGTGAGGCAGGCCGCTCGACTGGCGGCATCACAGATTCAGGCAAGGCGACGTCGCGAGCGAGCCGAACGGGACCGACGCCTCGAAAGATTGGCGATCGAGGTGCTTACCGCGCTCGGTGAGCGCGATGCGACGATCGCCGCGACCGAACAACGCGCCGGTGCAGCGTTGCAAGCGATGATCGACAATGAACACCTGACAGAATCCGAGGCGATGCAATGGTGCGCCGGAAGAGTCAGTCACCGGGAAGCGACCCGGCTGCGGCAGTCGGCCGATCCCAGCCGCAACCAGCGGCCGCAGAATCATGTTGGCCCAAGCAACTCTTGAATGCCACAGATCGAACCTGTTCACTTGGGCGTTTTAGGCTGGTCGCGACGTGAAGCTCGTGTCTACGCGACCGCCTCAATCGACTCAGTCTGCAGCCGATGTGATGAACTCATTGCCGCCGGAGAGGTGATCTGGATGCCAGGCATCACCGCACACGGCACGGCGCATCCACGCTGCACCGACGTGATTGATGAGCCATCCATCGCACAGCAGCTCCCGGTCGATGGGATGGCAGGTGGCCGCTGACGTTGTCTTCACACTGGTCTACGACACCCGTCCTTACTGCCCGGGCAAAACGCTACGAGGACTGCGTCCTCGACAACCCGCAGGCCAAGACATCGCCCATGTACGGCTATTCCGTGACGGAATCAGGCGTCGGGCTGTATCCCGAGGGCAATATTGCGCTCACCGGCGGGAAGTCGGGGTCGGCGGAGCAGGTTGGTGAACTTATCGCCTTCCTGGCTTCGGATGAGGCCAGCCATATCAGCGGCACCGAGATATGGATCGACGGTGCCCAACCCCTGCTTGAAGGTTGACGGCGCGTGAGCCTATCCGCCGGCCGGTCAGGTCAAGGTCGGCGGTTTCGCTGGCACCCCACGCACTGACGTCGAATGGCCATCCGCTTCGGGAGAGCAGCAAGATCTTACCGTCAAGCGAACCGGCCTGCGGTGCTCGCTGTCGGCGTCGGCAGCACACCCAGATCAGAAAACGAAAATCCCGGAGCGTGTTGTCTAGGCCTCCGCCTGTACGGCTTCTGTGGCCTTGCGCGCCGCGATTAACACCGGATCCCAGACCGGCGAGAACGGTGGTGCGTACCCAAGATCCAAAGCGGTCATTTCCTCGACTGTCATCCGGTTCCACAGCGCAACGGCCAGGGTGTCGATCCGCTTCGCCGCTCCTTCGCTGCGGCCGACAATTTGCCCGCCAAGTAACCGCCCGGTACGGACTTCAGCGATCAGTTTCACCATGATCGGGGAGGTCTCGGGATAGTAGCCGGCACGGGTCGTCGACTCATGGATGACAGTGACAACTTTGTATCCGGCCTCCTCTGCCTCGTTCTCGCGCAGACCAGTACGGGCGATTTCGAGGTTCATGACTTTCGACATGGCGGTGCCAACAACCCCAGGAAATGTGGCGTAGCCGCCACCCACATTCGTACCGATAACACGTCCTTGCTTGTTCGCGTGTGTGCCGAGTGGTGCGTGTACCCAATCTTCGCTGACGAGATGCCGGCTCTCCACGCAGTCGCCGCCGGCCCATACGTTTTCCATGCCCTCAACACGCATCCGCAGGTCCGTACGAAGTCCACCCTTGCTGCCCAGCGTCAAACCCGCCGCCTTGGCAAGCGCGGTGTTCGGTTTGACACCAAGTCCGCAGATGACGATGTCGGCCGGCAGCTCGGCGCCGTTGACCGACACGGCTCCGACGTAACCGTCAGTCGCTGCGGCGAACCCGTCAACCTGGGATCCCGTGCGCACGTCGATGCCCATACCTTCCATGGCTTCATGCACCAGTCGACCCATATCCGGATCCAGCGTGGTCATCGGCTCTTCGGCCTGGTCAACCACCGTCACACTGAGACCACGGTTCGCCATCGCTTCGGCCATCTCGATGCCGATGTAGCCGCTGCCCACCACGACGACGCGCTTTGGGTTGCGGACATTGAGGTAATCGATAACCGCTCCACCGTCGTCAAGTGTTTGCACTCCGAAGATGCCAATCGCATCGATGCCAGGCAGCTCAGGTCGGACTGGCTCCGCTCCGGTCGCAATGACGAGGTCATCAAATGCTTCCTCGCCGGTTGTTCCCGTCTCGACATTGCGCGTTTTGATGGTCTGAGTGTCGAGATCTACCGACGCCACTTCGATGCGCATGCGCAGGTCAATCCCGTTGGCCCGGTGCTGTTCGGGCGTCCGAGCCACGAGGTGGTCACCGTCGACTTCACCACCCACCCAGTACGGGATCCCGCACGCGCTGTAGGAGGTGTAGTGACTGCGCTCGAGCGCCACGACCTCGAGGTCCTCTTTGCGCATCCGCTTCGCTTGCGATGCGGCGCTCATACCAGCCGCGTCGCCGCCCACCACAATCAACCGCTTGGCCACATTGC
>DATDKX010000505.1:0-5172 GCA_036519615.1 Propionibacteriaceae bacterium | reverse complement strand
CCCGGTACCAGAGGTTGCGCCGCCCGCTGTCCGGCCTGCCGCTGCTGCGGCTCCAGCCGGTGCCCCTGCTGAGGAGGTTGTGCCCGACTTTGTCGGAATCCATGCCGGGCCGAGCGTACGCCGACTCGCACGGGAGCTGGGCGTTGACTTGTCCTCGGTCAGCGGAACGGGACCGAAGGACCGGATCACCAAGGAAGACCTGCTGCAGAGCTTGCGTGGCCCGGCCGCTCCCGCGGCTGCTGCAGCGCAGGCCCCCGCAGGTGCGGGCATACCGCCAATTCCGGCAGTGGACTTCTCCAAGTTCGGCCCCATCGAGGTCGAGCCACTGCCACGGATCAAGAAGATCTCCGGCCCGTTCCTGCTCCGGTCTTGGCTCAACATCCCGCACGTGACCCACGGCGACGAAGCCGACATCACTGAAATCGACGCGTACCGGAAAGAGCTCGATACCGCTGCGAAGGCCGAGGGTTATCGCGTCACGCTGCTTGCCTTCCTGCTCAAGGCCTCGGTCTCGGCATTGCGGGCCTACCCGACGGTAAACAGCTCGCTGTCGCCGGAGGGCGACAGTTTGATCATGAAGAAGTACATCAATATCGGTGTTGCCGTGGATACCCCCGATGGCCTGGTTGTCCCGGTGATCACCGATGTCGATCGCAAAGGCATCACCGAGCTGAGTAAAGACCTTGGCGCGGTCTCGGCAAAGGCTCGGGATGGCAAGCTGGGCCCGAGCGACCTGCAAGGTGGCACGTTCACCATCTCGAGCCTGGGCGGCATTGGCGGGACGAATTTCACGCCGATCGTCAATGCGCCGGAGGTCGCGATCCTTGGTGTGGTCCGTTCCAAGCGGGCACCGGTTTGGGATGGCGAGCAGTTCGTTCCGCGGCTGATGTTGCCGGTGTTCCTCTCCTACGATCACCGCGTCATCGACGGCGCACTGGCGGCCCGGTTCATGCGACACCTGTGCGAATCCCTCTCCGATATGCGCCGGCTCCTCCTCTAAAGCTCGCCACTCTTACCTAGGACCCTGTCACCAATGCATCCGAGTGCTGACCAGAGGAGAACCGCATGAGCGTCCAGGAAGTACGAGTCCCCGACATCGGCGACTTCAGTGACGTACCCATCATCGAAATCCACGTAGGCGCCGGAGACGCGGTCGCGGTCGACGACCCGATCATCACCCTGGAGTCCGATAAGGCGACGATGGATGTCCCGGCGCCGATTGCCGGTACCGTGACGGCCATTCCGGTGTCGGTGGGCGACACGGTGTCCGAGGGCGATGTCATCCTCAGCCTCGAGGTCGCCGAAGCCGAAGCTGCGCCAGCCGCCGAGACAGCCCAGCCGGCTACTAGCGCCACGGCGTCGGCCGTGGAACCGGCTGCCCCTCCGCCAACCAGCCCCGCCGCGGCTCCCACGCCCGCGCCCGTGCCGTCTGGTAGGGCCGCTGACTTTGAAGCGGAGGTGCTGGTGCTCGGTTCGGGTCCGGGTGGTTATGCGGCGGCATTCCGAGCGGCAGACCTGGGCGCCAACGTTGTGCTCGTCGAGCGGTATCCCTCGCTAGGCGGTGTCTGTCTCAACGTGGGTTGTATACCGTCGAAGGCCTTGCTGCACGCCGCCAAGGTGATCGCGGAAACCAAGGAGATGGCCGAGAACGGCATCAGCTTCGGGGAGCCGACGATCGACCTCGACAAGCTCCGCGACTGGAAAGAGAGTGTGGTCAACCGGCTTACCCGCGGGGTCGGCGGTTTGGCGAAACAACGCAAGGTGGAGGTCGTTACCGGCGTCGGGACGTTTTCTTCACCCAACACACTCGATGTGGAGATGGACGGAGAGACACGCACCGTCAGCTTCCAGAACGCGATTATTGCGGCCGGCTCCGAATCGGCCAAGCTGCCGTTCATTCCGCATGACGACCCACGGGTCATTACTTCCACCGGAGCGTTGGAACTAACCCAAATTCCCGAACGAATGCTTGTTGTCGGAGGCGGCATTATCGGGCTGGAGATGGCGGCGGTCTATTACCAGCTGGGCACTCGCGTGACGGTGGTCGAGTTGCTTGATCAACTGATACCCGGGACGGACGCTGATCTTATCGCCCCCTTACAGAAGATGATCACCAAGCGGTACGAGAACATCTTCGTAGGCACTAAGGTGACCGCAGTCGATGCGAATGACTCGGGACTGACAGTGCACTTTGACGGAGCCAAGGCACCAGAAACTGACACATTTGATCAGGTCCTTGTTGCGGTTGGGCGCCAGCCCAACGGCGCAGTGATCGGTGCCGAAAAGGCTGGCGTGATCGTCGACGGTCGCGGCTTCATCAGCGTGGACAAGCAGCAACGGACCAATGTGCCGCACATCTTCGCAATCGGGGACATCGTCGGGCAGCCGATGCTGGCACACAAGGCGACTCATGAAGGCAAGGTTGCCGCCGAGGTCGCTTGTGGTCAGAAGAGCTACTTCGATGCGCGGGTCATTCCGTCGGTTGCCTACACCGATCCGGAAGTGGCGTGGGTCGGAGTTACCGAGAACGAGGCGAAGGCTGCGGGTGTCGCGTACGGAAAGGGCACGTTCCCGTGGGCCGCCAGTGGCCGTTCGCTGTCCCTGGGCCGCAGTGAAGGGCTCACTAAGCTGATCTTCGACGAGGCCACGGAACGTGTGATCGGTTGCGGCATTGTTGGTCCGTCTGCTGGTGACCTCATTTCCGAAGCCGCACTCGCCATTGAGATGGGTGCGGATGCGGCCGATATTGCGCTCACCGTGCATCCGCATCCGACGTTGTCAGAGACGGTTGCCTTCTCTGCCGAGGCGTTCGAGGGCACGATTACCGATCTCTACATGCCAAAGAAAAAGAAGTAGCTCGTACTCGAATTTCCGACCAATGCGGGGTTTGGGTAGACGCGAGGCCAATAGCTCACCAGAAGCCGCCATTGGTCGGAAATTCGACCCGAGGTGTCGAGGTCTAGCGCGCCACCGACAAAATGATCTTGCCGATATTGTCGCCCGACTCCAGACGCGCGTGAGCGGCGGCAGCGTCGGCAAGCGGAAACACCGTCAGCGGTGGCTGCTTGATTGTGTTGTCGGCGATCAGCGGCCAGACGTTCTGCACCAGACCACGGCAGATCGCGGCTTTCTCCTCGACTGGCCGCGCGCGTAATGAGTTTGCTGTGACGAGGCCCCGTCTTGCCGACAGCGCTGCCAGGTCTAGGGTTCCTCTCCGTCCACCCTGCATCCCGATGATCACCAGCGCGCCATCTCTCGCGAGTAGTTGAATATGATCTTCGAGATACTTGGCGCCGATATTGTCCAAGATCATCTGGACGCCCTCAGTGGCGACCTCGCGTACCGCAGATGGCCAGTCACCGCGGTAGGAGATCGCATGGTCTGCCCCGATGGAGCGGCAGTAGTTGAGCTTGTCCTCACGACCCGCAGTTGTGATCACTATGGCCCCGATGCTCTTGGCGTACTGGATCGCGAACGACCCGATGCCGCCAGCCCCGCCATGGACCAGAAACCTGTCACCCTCAGCAAGACCAATCAGCTCGATGTTCGAGTAGACCGTTGCCGCAACCTCGATGACGCTGGCCGCGGCAACCAGTTCCACTCCCAATGGGGGCGGCACAACCTGACCTGCAGGCGCGGCGACGTATTCCGCATAGCCCCCGCCTGCCAGAAGCGCGACGCACGGATCTTCCACGTCCCAGTTGGAAACCTCCTCACCAACCTCGGCGATCGTCCCGGACACTTCCAGCCCTGGAATGGCGCTGACACCGGGCGGCAATTGGTAATGTCCCTGTCGCTGCAGCAGGTCGGCTCGGTTGACACCCGCAGCCGCAACCTTGATCAGCACCTCATCGGGTCGCGGGCTGGGAGTTCCCACATCTCGGAGTTCCAGCACCTCTGGAGGTCCTGGTTCGCGTGCAACGATGGCTTTCACGCCCCACAGCGTGCCATAGGCTGCCGTTCGGGTCGGCTAGGATCTGGATGCTCATCCCCGGACTTGTCAGAATCCAGTTGATTTGTAGCTCAACTGGATTCTGACAAGTCGGCTGGGCGAGGTCGCATAGTGGACTAGTGCAGGCGCCTTGAAAGCGCCCGAGCGGGAGACCGTTCCGTGGGTTCGAATCCCACCCTCGCCGCCGTCTGATATCGATCGGGCTGACCAGATAGGTATGGTTCAGCGGTGAGCGATTCAGCCACAGAGCATGCTGAGACGCGCTTTGTGCTCACGGCGCCGCCTCCGTTGCGCTCGCTCGGGATCAGCTCCGTTGCTGCTGTGATCGCAGCGGCCATGATCGTGTTCGGGAGTGCTCTGGACCTGCCGCAAGCAGTCGCGATTGCCGGCATCGGAATCATGATTTTCGCGATCGCCCTGGCTGTCGTTGCGCTGGTCCTGACTCTACGGCTCCGGACGACTTTGATCCTGGATCCGGAATCGATCACGATTTGCCGCGGGCGGCATCGCAGCGCCGTGCCGTGGTCCATGATCGATAGCGTCAAGCTGCGGGGTTCTCGGCTGTTATTGATCACTGCGCCTGAAGCCGGACCGGGTGTGGTTGTGATCAATCCCCGCGGCAGCACAGATGCCACGTTTGCGGCACTGATAACCGAAATCCAGAGCCGTCTGAACGCCGATCGCGGCTACCGGCAGATTTCCTAGCGCCAGACTCGCTGCCGAGTGCAACGTCAGCGGTACGGCCGGGACGTTGCGGCGACCTTAGGATCGTAGGCGCACGCGTCGTTGACACTCTCGCTCTGAATTGTGGCGCCGGACTTCTTCTTCGCCTTCGGGTTCTTGGTTTCACCGAGCGCTACCTTGACCCGTTTACGGATCTTTGTGAAGTCTGGGTTAGAGGAGTAGAAGCCAGCCACTCCGGATTTGAAGACGACGCTGCGGACGTTGCCGTCCTTCACCCGCAGGCTCAGATCGACCATCAGCGGCAAAACTTCCTGCGGAATATCGGTATAGACCAGCTGTTTGCCGGCGTTGGCGACATCCTCGTAACGGGCCAGCATGTTCTTCGGATTGGCCTGCTTGATGATCGCGTTGATCACGCAGCGCTGGCGGTCCATCCGAGCGAAGTCGTCCGAACCGTAGCGGCCACGGGCGTACCACAGAGCGCTACGTCCGTTGAGCTTTTGATTCGGTCCAGGCTTGAGGAATTCCTTAGGTGG
>DATDKX010000504.1:0-2490 GCA_036519615.1 Propionibacteriaceae bacterium | reverse complement strand
GGTTGGCAGCCAGTTTGTCGTAGCGCGTGGCCTTGCCTTGATGGCGGTCCATTCATGGTCGGTGAGTTCGTAACGCATGATTCCGCCCCCCACACTTTGGAGCTTGAATCACGGTTCGATAGCCAAGCTCAACTGGTCGCTACGCACCCGAAAGCGACCTAGTGTGCTCAGGTTGAGTTTTGTCGTTCATGACCCTGATGTATGGTCCGGCCGTGCGTTGCAAGTGGATTTTGCCGAGCTAGCGGTAGGCGGTCTTGCATCAATGTATCCGGCCTTTGATTGGAGCGTTGTGCTCCGGGCCATCATGGATATCAGCGCGCGTGCGATCTCGTTAGCGGACAGGCCTCTGTGGGCCATTCGGGTCACCAGTGTTCGCATGCGCAGGGAAGACCGTACCTCCATCTCGTCTCATCCTCTCGCAGACCTCGGCAGGTAGAGCATATCGATCTGGCTACGTCATCGCGGACTCCTCATTTTTCGGCCTCTGTTGCCGTTGGCGTGGGATAGGAATCACGCGGATTGGCTCGCTGCCTGATCCATCTTCCGCGCCTCGAATGCCCGACCACGGGCCAGGACGCTCCAGGCGATGCGGGCGAGCTTGTTGGCGAGTGCGATCGCCAGCACGTTGTGATGCAGCCGCTTCCTGGCCGCCTCGATCCAGGGCTTGAGCCCATGGCGCTCCCAGATCTTCGGCTTGATCAACACGACCCACGCCGCCTGCACGAACAGAACCCGCAGGTAGCGATTGCCGCGCCTGGATATCTTGCCGAGGATGGTGCGGTCGCCGGTCGAGATCTGCTTTGGAACGAGCCCCAGCCAGGCGGCAAAGTCGCGGCCCCTCGTGAACACATCCCCTGCGCCGATCGCCGCCACCATCGCGCTGGAGATGATCGGCCCAATGCCGGGCACGCTCATCAGCCGCTCGCAACCGGCATCCTGGCGCGCGATTGCTTCAATCTCGTCCGATAGTCGCTCGACCCGCTCGTCGAGCCGGCGCCAGTCGCTGGCCAGATCTTCGATCATGCGGACCATGCGAGGCGACAGGACATCTGGTGGCGTGGCCAGGATACGAGGCAATTCGGCGCGCAGGAACCGTTGTCCTTGCCGCACCGCAATGCCGCGCTCCAGCAGAAAGGCGCGGATCTGATTGATGATACCGGTGCGCTGGCTGACCAACCGCTCCCGCACGCGGTGCAGTGCCTGCAGGTCGAGCTGATCCGCGGTCTTGGTCGCCACGAACTTCATGGTCGGTCGCTGCACCGCCTCGGCGATTGCCTCGGCATCGCGGAAGTCATTCTTCTGCCCCTTCGAATAGGGGCGAACATACTTCGCCGGCATCAGCCGGGCATCGTGACCCAGTGCCCTAAGTTTACGACTGAGATGATGCGCGCCGACACAGGCTTCCATGCCGATCAGACACGGCGGTAGGTTGGCAAAGCGGGCCTCGACCTGGCCACGCGACCACTTCTGACGCAATACAATCGCACCACGCTCATTGTGGCCCACGATGTGGAAGGAGTTCTTGCCGATATCGATACCAACCACGGCAATTGCAGCGTTGAGTGTCTGGGACATGGCGCGCTCCTTGTCTTAACGCCCCTTCCCAGCTTCTATTGCTGGCAGGGCGGGAGCACGGCCGGACCATCCCATTAACGGACGTGGGCGGGTAAAGAGGAAGAGGCCGTAATCAGCGACGGCTCGCCACAAGCTCATCAGTCCACTCCATTTAGGGCCGGACTATTGTCGGCAAGGATAAGCGAATCCGCTGCGGGAAATCGGCTGCGCCATCGGCCGCCCGAGCGGCTTCGTTGATCAGGGACCCTCGCCTCAGCTCGTCAAACGGCAGCGTCGTGTCTATCCGGCCCGAGTGATAGAGGTAGCTATCGATCAGCCCGTTAAGGAGATGGCGAATGTCGAACCGGCCCCTCCGGCCGGCCGCATTCGCATAGCGCACGATGTTGATCGTACAGCTGTTGGTCAGCAGATGATAGAACTCCGGCTGATCGGCGAGTTCGTTGATGCGCGTCAAATAGACCAGCAGCAGCCGGCGCGCGTCGTCAGCCGATGTATTGAGGCGATATAGGTACAGCGGCTCGTGACGGTGGTTGGCGCGCACGCCAACGACATCACGCTCTTCACCTACCACGTAGATTAATTCGAATTGCTTGAACAAGGAGGCGACGGGTGCAAAGCCTTCGCCGACCTCAGGGCGCGTCTCGATGGAGATAGCCAGTGGCGGCGCATTGTCGAAGATAAAACTCACGAACGTGTGTCCGACCGGCCCCTCGGTAAAGTAGGAAACGTAGAAATCAAGGGCAATCAAGTGCGACAGCGACACCTCGCGCTCCTCGTAGCGCACAGTAAAGTCGTTCCGGCTTCGGTAGTCGAAATTGCGAACACCGGTCAGGCGCACGTGGTCGCCTTCGACAATCGCGCGCGGCATCACCGCGACCTCCGGCCGCCAATGGCGATTGTGCGAGGGAGGGATTG
>DATDKX010000503.1:0-4660 GCA_036519615.1 Propionibacteriaceae bacterium | reverse complement strand
CTCCTCAGAGATCGTGCCGGCGCTGGAGAACTCAACGCCCGTTATGCCCGCATCGGCAGCCGCCCGTTCCGCGACCCGCTCCGCCATCGGTGAACGGCAGATGTTGCCCAAGCAGACGAAGACGACGCGAATGGGACGACTAGCCGATTGGCTTTGAGGTGGGCGCTCAGCCACGTCTCTGATCGTCCGGGTCAGGCAGGAAGACGTTCAAGATGAAGCTCACGATCGAGATGATGATCGCGCCAAGTACCGCGGTCCAGAAGCCGTCGACGTTCCAGCCAAGATCAAACAAGCCCGCAAGCCAGGATGTGAGTAGCAACATACAGGCATTGATCACAATCAGGAACAGACCCAAAGTCAGCAAAATAAGCGGTGCGGTGAAGAGGGCGAAGAGCGGCTTGATGATCGCGTTCAAGATGCCGAAGATCAACGCCACGACCACCAAGGTGATGATCTTCCTCGTCATGCTCGAGCCGGTGAGGCTAATGCCACTCAATATCCACGTCGCAACCGCGAGTGCCGCGGCGTTGACCACCAGTCTCAGTAACCACCTCATAGAGTCGATCGTTCCACGGATCTCAAATTCTCGGACGCGGATTGCGGCAAACGTTATTGCCTGCGTGACACCAGGCCGCCACCTCGGCAACCGTGCTGAGGACCCGAACCGGCGGATGGTCAGGGCGGGCGATGATCACCACTGGGATGCCGAGATCGCCGGCAGCATCCAGCTTGGCAACCGTATGGGCGCCGCCCGAGTCCTTGCTGAGCAGCGCATCGATCGCATACTCGCTGAGAATCTGGCGCTCATCGGAGTAGCTATACGGCCCGCGAGACATGATGACCGTCCAGCGTTGCGGCAACGGCTTGGCGGGCGGATCGACAAGCCTAACTAGGACATCCCGATCAGCCCAGGAACCAAACTCCGTCAGCGATTGCCGACCCGTCGTGAGAAACGGCCGGCGGGCTGAATCCGCCGCATCCCGGGCGGCTGCGGCGTCTGGTACCCAGATCCATGACTTAGCTTGCGGATGCTCGCTCCATCCGGGACGTTGCAGTCGGATGAGCGGTGTACCGGTACGGCTCGCTGCCTGCACCGCGTTCTCGCTGATTGTCGCTGCGAAAGGATGGGTCGCGTCCACCAGCGCGGTGGCACGCTGATTCAGCAGATACTCGGCGAGTCCCTCCACGCCGCCGAAGCCTCCTATCCGGACACGTCCTGCAGGCAGGCTTGGACTTTGTACCCGTCCTGCGAGCGAGGAGACTACGTCGATGCCGTCGGCGAGTAGCACCGAGGCGAGCTGCCGAGCTTCGGCGGTACCGCCCAAGATCACGACAGTCATGATCGCCAGCCGCGAATGACAACGGCCATGATCAATGCGCTCAACGAGACGGCGTTCGCCAGCCGGTTGGCACGCGCGATGTCAGTGACCTGGGCCGTTCGGCCATCACCGAGAATCCCGCGATTTTCAACCGTCCCGTGGTAAACGTTGCATCCGCCAAGGCGGACGCCGAGACCGCCGGCGAAAGCAGCCTCGACAACGCCGGCATTAGGGCTTGGATGCTGGCCGGCGTCGCGGCTCACGACGCGGATTGCCCTTCCGGCAGTGCCACCGACCAGCGGCGCCCAGGCTGCCGCTGCCAATGCGGTCAGGCGTGCCGGCGCCCAGTTGAGGAGATCATCTAGCCGAGCGGCCGACCAGCCGAATCGGCGGTAGCGGGCCGTGCGGTGGCCGATCATGGCGTCCAAGGTATTGACGGCCCGATATCCGAGCAGCCCGGGCAGTCCAGCAAGTGCCCCCCACAGCAGTGGTGCGACGACCGCGTCAGAGGCGTTCTCCGCAAGGGATTCCACGGTGGCTCGTGCCACTTCCTCAGTGGAGAGCTCAGCGGTGTCGCGACCGACCAGGTTGCGGACCTGCTCCCTCGCAGCAGGCAGCTTCCCGTCGGCCAGTTGGGCGGCAATTGTGGCGCCCTCCTGACTTAGCGAACAACCACCGAGGACAGTCCAGGTCGCTATTGCAGTAGTCATGACCGTGGCCACCGGACGATTAGCGCTGGCTCGCTCGAGTGCGGCACCGAGCGTGGCCGCCGCTCCGACCAATGAGCCTGTATAGATCAGCCCGGCGGTATGCCTGTCGGCGTAGCAGCGGGACTCCAGCCAGCCCGCGGCCGTGCCAAAAGCGGCTACCGGATGGCCGCGGCGTGGATCGCCGACGAGCCGGTCGGCCACGTATCCCAGAGCAAGCCCAGCCGCCGCTGGCCAGTGCCTCGATAGAGTCATCTGCGATGACCCCATTGATCGATCCTGATCTCACCAGCCCTGATCGCCGCATTTTGATTACCGGAGGCGTACGTTCCGGCAAGTCCCGTTACGCCGAAACGCTGCTCGCTGAGAGTTCCGAGGTCACCTATGTTGCAACCGGGCCAGTGCCCGATCCCGCGAACGACCCCGAATGGGCAGCGCGCATCGTTGATCATCGAGCCCAGCGACCGGCGCACTGGAGCACGATCGAGACCAGCGATGCGGCCGGAATGCTGCGCAGCGTATCGGGCGAGATCTTGATCGATTGCCTGGGTACTTGGCTGACCGCCGTGATCGATCGGCTCGGCACGTGGGAAGAGCCGTTGTCGAGCTGGCAAGGCAGTTTTCATGCTGAGCTGGACGATCTCGTCAAGGCGTGGCAGGCCCGCCGAGGTCTTGCCGTCGCGGTGACCAACGAGGTCGGTTGGGGACTCGTGTCGCCATATCGATCGGGGCGCGTGTTTACCGAGCTGCTCGGGCGGGTCAACCAGGAGATGGCAGCGGCAAGCGATGAAGTGATCTTGATCATTGCCGGCCGCGCTCTGAGTCTGTGACTTCATATGATCATCACAACGATCATGACCGTGAAGGCGATCTCGATGCCGGCACCCATGACGTCGCCGGTGACGCCACCCAACCGGCGTATGCAGCGATAGACGAGGAGCCCGACAGCTGAAGCAGCGGCCGCTATTGCCAGAGCGCCACTTATCGGACTATGTCCAAACCAGCCTGCGACAGCAGTCATGATCAGCAACACGGTTACCCAGCAGGCGATGGCCGCCGACCGTGGCACCGAGCCGGCGACCGCGACGCCGAGGCCATCTTCTCTGGCAGCCGGCACGCCGCGTACGCAGATCAGACACAGTGCCGCTCGGGAAGAGCAGACGGCCAGACCCACCAGCAAGGCGCCTGCCAGGCCGTGGACCAGCTCGCCGAGAGATACCGCCTGCAGGCCCAGCAGGATGATCAACGCCACAACACCCATCGGGCCGACGTCACCGCGCCGCATCACCGTTAGGGACCGTTCGGCAGTCCATCCGGAGCCCAACCCGTCAATCGTGTCCGCCAGTCCGTCGAGGTGTAACGCGCGATTGCCCAGCGCGAGTACGCCGACGACCAGCAGGCCGACCGCCAGTGGAGGTAAGCCAGCACTTTGAGCAAGCCAGCCAAGCAGCGCAACCGCAATAGCCAGCGGCAGTACGGCTAACGGGGCAATGATCATCGCGCGAGCAGCGGTCCGGCGATCGATCTCGGCGATGCTGCCGGACGGCACGATAGTCAGCGTGCCGACCGACAGCCGCAGCGCGTCGAGCATGATCGCTTCAGCTGATGGGGCTGAGATCAGCAAGCAAGGCCAGTTCGCGCAGCATGAGGACCGCCGAGCGCAATACGGGGAGCGCCGTCAGCGCACCGGTGCCTTCACCAAGTCGCAGGCCAAGATCAATAACTGGTTCCAGGCCCAACTTGTCAAGGGCCAACTGCTGTGCTGGTTCAGTCGAGCGGTGACCAGCGCCGCACCACGCGACCACGCCGGGCTCCAGGTCCTCAGCGACGCACGCTTCGGCGACCGAGACGATCCCATCGAGCAGCACCGGCACGCCGCTCTTGGCGGCCGTGCGAAGGAAGCCAACCCCTGCAGCCATATCGGCAGATCCCAACGCCGCAAGCCGATCCATCGGATTCTGCGCACGATCGCCGATTCGATCGAGCGCCTTCCCGATCACCTCGGTCTTGTGCTGGAGGCGATCACCATCCACACCGCTCCCGCGCCCCACGACCTCATCGGCCCTGAGCCCGAGGGTCGCCGCCACGAGCGCTGCAGCCGGTGTGGTGTTTCCGATACCCATATCGCCAATGATCAATAAGTCAGCGCCTGCCGAAATCTCATCCTTGGCGATCATTTCGCCGACGCGCACCGCCTGTCGACAGTCAGCGGATGTCAGGGCATCGGCTCGATCGATAGGTTCCGATGGACCCAGGTGATAGACCGAAACCTCGGCCGGTAGATCATCAAGATCATCATCGACACCAAGATCGAGTACCCGCAGCGCTACGCCGTGCTGCCGGGCCAGGCAGTTGGCGCCCGCGACGCCAGCGACAAAGGCACGCACCATGACCGGCGTGATCTTTCGCGGATAGGCCGAGACGTCGTCGTGGGAGACGCCATGATCACCAGCCAAGATCACTGCGCGTACCCGATCCAAAGAGCGCGGTGGGCAGGTCCCCTGGCAAGCCGCCATCCAGGCGGCCAGGTCTTCCAGTCGCCCGAGCGCGCCGGTGGGCTTCGCCAAGGCGTCCAGCCGGCGGCGGGCCTCGGCGTATACGCCGGACGAAGGTGGAGTGATCACGTCAAAGCGG
>DATDKX010000502.1:0-3713 GCA_036519615.1 Propionibacteriaceae bacterium | reverse complement strand
GAGCGGTCCGACCAGAACTGGCTTCGAAGAGCTTACAGTCTTCCTCGGTCTTTTTTTCGACCGCTATATGGCTAATGGCAAGCCCGTATCACCCGACATTCAACCGCTAACTGTACTGCGCTAAATGACGATGAAGTCTCCCAAGAAGGCTGAGGCGGGTTTCAGGATGGCAGTTGCCGACTGTCTTGAAATGACCGCGCCGTGGACAACAGAACAGGTTCTTGAGGCCGATAGTTTTCTCGCTTCAAACGGCGCGTCACTTTGTCTAACCTGAAACAAAGATTTCGTGGCCCCAAGCAAACGTGACTGGGTATCCGCTGTTGTGAAGGGTTTCGGATGCCGGCCGCATGATTGACGGCGCGGCACATTCGGGCGGCCGGCGTCCGAAAGCCTCCAAGGGAGGAAACCGCGCATGGTGGGCAGGACTGATGCGGCAGGCTCTATGGGGATTTGAGCGCTGCAGGCGAGCTTGGTGATGGAGTTCGAACCGGTGCAGCGCGCGGCACGACGCTGTCGCTATCATCGAATGGGCGGTGGACGTTGTCGAACGCGATCAATGATCGACGGATGGGCGACGACCGATGAGCGTTCGGGTGCGCTGCGCCGTGGCCGGTCGATGAGCGGCGGGCATGACGAACAGCTTTGCGGAATGGCCGATGCGCGGTCATGAGGTGTCGATCCTGATGGCGCTGATTGGCGCGGTCGATTGGCGGTGCGGCATTGCACCTCGCTCAAAAACCTCGATGACGATCATGCGGCCGCCGCAGCATGGACACGGTGGCTTGCCGCTGTCGACGATGGTCTCGGTCGGTTCATCCTCACGATCGCTGACGGCGAGCAGTTCGCGCGCGCGTGCGACATTGTCGGCGCAGACGCCCCGTGCGAGCAGGCCGTAATGGCGGATGCGGTGAAGGCCTTTTGGCAGCACGTGGATGAGGAAGCGGCGGATGAACTCGTCTGTGGCGAGCGTCATCCGCTTTTGCCGGTCGCGGCCTTCGACCCGATAATCCTTCCATCTGAAGGTGACATCGTGCTGGTCGAGGGCGATCAGGCGGCTGTTGGCGATGGCGACGCGGTGAGTATAGCGCGACAGATAGGCCAGCACGGCTTGTGGTCCGCCGAACGGACGCTTGGCATAGACGACCCATTCCGTCTTGCGCGACGCTGCAAGCAATGCGGCGAATGACTGCGCTGCAGCGAGATGAGCGTCGTTGCCGAAGAAGCTCAGGCGCCCGGCCTGGTGGAGGGCGGCGAGGCGACCTAGGAACAGCCGCCGAAACAGGCGTGAGAGCACGCGCACCGGCAGGAAGAACCCCGGCCGGCAGGACACCCAGCGCTGTCCGTCGGGCGAGATGCCGCCGCCCGGCACGATCATGTGCACATGCGGGTGGTGGGTCATGGCCGAGCCCCAGGTGTGCAGCACGGACGTGATACCGATCCTGGCGCCGAGATGCTTCGGATCTGCGGCGATCGTCAGCATCGTCTCGGCCGAGAGCTTGAACAGGAGATCGTAGATGATGGCCCTGTTCTGGTAGGCGATGTCGGCGATCCGGGCCGGCAGCGTGAACACGACGTGATAATATGGCACCGGCAGCAGCTCGGCTTGGCGATCGGCGAGCCACTGCTTCGCCGCGGCGCCCTGGCACTTCGGGCAGTGCCGGTTGCGGCAGGAGTTGTAGGCGATGGACGTGTAGGCGCAGTCCTCGCAGCGCGCGACATGGCCGCCGAGCGCCGCCGTGCGGCAGCTCTCGATCGCCGACATCACCTTCAACTGGTCGAGGCTGACACGGCCGGCATGGGCCTGCCGCCATGCCGGGCCACGGTCGCGGAAGATATCCGCAACCTCCAGAGCCGGACGAGACACGCCGGCCTCGCGTCAGCCGGGCGGCCGGGCCTCCTTCAGCTTGATCGCGATGTGCTCCAACGGGCTCATGACCTCGCTGATCGTCTTGGTGGCGACGCGGGTATAGAGCGCGGTCGTATCGAGCTTGGCGTGACCGAGCAGAACCTGGATCACGCGCACGTCGATGTTCTGCTCCAAGAGATGAGTGGCGAAGCTGTGCCGCAAGGTGTGCAGCGAGACCCGCTTGTTGATCTCCGCCATCTGGGCAGCGGCGTGGCAGGCGCGGTTGAGCTGGCGCGTGGTCATCGGCTGGGCCGGATCGCGGCCAGGGAAGAGCCAGCCCTGTGGCCGTGCCGCCTTCCACCAGGCGCGCAGCAGATCGAGCAGGTGTGGGGAGAGCATGACGTTACGGTCCTTGCCGCCCTTGCCCTGTTCGACCCGGATGATCATCCGCTTGCTGTCGATGTCGGAGATCTTGAGCGAGACGACCTCGTTGGCCCGCAGGCCGGCGCCATAGGCTACGCTGAGCGCCGCCTTGTACTTGAGCCCCGGTGCCGCATCGAGCAGGCGCGCCACTTCTTCCGGGCTCAGCACCACCGGCAGCTTGCGCGGCTCGTGAATGACGTGGGTGTGCTCGACGATCTCGTTGCGCTTGAGCGTAACCTTGAAGAAGAACCGCAGCGTCGAGACGGTCTGGTTGATAGTCGGCACGCCAACGCCGTTCGATGCCAGATGCAGCTGGTAGCGCCGCACGTCCTCAAAACTCGCCGTTTCCGGCGATCGCCCGAGGAATACCGCGAAGTTCTTGACCCTCTGCACATAGTCATGTTGGGTCTTCGGCGCGAACTTGCGGATCGTCATGTCTTCGATCATGCGCCGCCGCAACGGGCTCGTGGCCTCGTCGGTCATGGGGATGCTCCTGTCTTGGGTGAAGGTTGCGAACCCCTCATCTCAAGACAGGACGCCTCGTTGCGCTATCCTCTCAGCCGCGCTGCCGGCCGTCGTGCCTACCGCGCGAGCGGTTTAGTCCTGTGGCCCGTTTGAGACATGCAGGCCCAATCTTACGATGTCCGCTCATGTGGTTAGACTGGAAGTGCTCGGCTCAAGGGCAAACCGACGCGATTGACCCAACCCGGACATTATGTTGCACCCGAGACAAGTAACCCTTCTGGGTGTCCGGTAAGGCCGCCGCCTCACCGGACCGATTATGCTTCGACCGCTTCAGTTGATGTTTGTAGCCTCAATTTGAGCGATCCATCGGCTTGGCGTTCGAAGACATGCGTCGCTAAACCACTGAAGGGAGACGGCTTGCCCTCCTTGTCCTTACCCGTGGCACTCCACTTGGCTGTGCCGAATACAACTTTATCGTCTCCGCCGGCGTCGATCATCTCCAACTTGTGACCCGTCACACCGTTCGCGAACAGTCCGCCAAAGAAACTCTCGATCTCGGCCGGGCCTGACGCCACCTGATGTGTGGGCGGCATCAATTTTGCCGTCGCGACATAGGAGGCGCCGATGGCTTTCTCGTCGTGCTTATTGAATGCGGCATCCCAAGCGGCGTAAGCCTTCTCCACGTCGCCCTTGGCGTCCGCGGCCAACGAAATTCCCGGCGCACCGAGCAGACAAATGACTAGTGCTGATGTTAGAGCCAACTTCATAGGATACTCCTCTGTAGGATAACGCCTTCCCGATTGATTAGATCATCACTCCGGTCGTCTGCCGCAGCTGCGGTCCGCCAGTATGACGACACCGTCGCCGGTCGCGTGGCGGCCATTGGTTCATTGCGGAAACCGACGCGATCGGCACCGTCGCGTGCGTCATTCGCTCCCACAATCGATTACTTACGAAGAACGAGCCTTAAGCCTTCAGG
>DATDKX010000501.1:0-3154 GCA_036519615.1 Propionibacteriaceae bacterium | reverse complement strand
ATCTACTTCGCGGTCCGTGGGCAAGCTGCCACTGAATCTGTCTCGGCGTCAGCGCAGCCAAGTCGGGATGGTTGTATGTGTGATTGCCAATATTGCTGCCCTCGGCCCTGATCTGGGCCACCTCTGTGGCGTGCTGGACTTGTCGGAAGCCGAGCTCGAAGAACGTGGCCGTGGAGTGCGTGGCTCGCAGAACGTTGAGGATGGCCGGGGTGTACTGGCTGGGTCCGTCGTCGAAGGTCAGGTATACCGTGCCGCCCTGCTTCGCCGGTGGCGCGTCGCCTTGCCGGAATCGCTGCTTGCGGGAGGCTTGTGCGGGTGGTGAGTTATCCGGCCGGGCTGGGTGCGGCGCACGCGGGGCTTGCGCTGATGGGTGCCTTGGTGAGGGGCTGGCGGTCGGCCTCTTGTGTGTCGGGGCCTTCGCACTTGGCGGCTTGACCATCGGGGTTTCATGAGCCGCCGATGCGGTCGCAGACGATATTGCGCCGTCGGAGCCGGTACGCGCCCCCCCATCAGCGGTGACCACAATGACGAACCCCAATACGAGTGCGGCCAGCAGCAATCCGTTGGACAGTATGCGGAGCCGGCTCACGGGACCAGTGATATGGGTGACGATCTCACCAGCTGCCCTGAGGGGGAGCGCGCGGCGAGCATCGGCTCAGCCTAGTTGGTTCGAATCCACTGCCCGTGGTAAGACCAGATTCACAAGATATTTCAGACCTCCTTCCTGGGCACGAAACGTTCCGCGTGCGTGACTGCGGTTCCAGCTGGTGCCTCGAAGCCGAGGAAGGCTCCGCCGGGCCAGATCAGCTCTCGGGTGCCGAACTGCACCACCATGTCGCCCTCGGCAACCACGAATGACTTCACTTACCGACCTGGGTAAAGATCGCGTCGCGCTGCTAGCAAGAACTCACGGGTTCCTTCCAGCCCTTGGGTGCGCCCAGGCGCAAGCGCATGGTTCACCAAGTCCGGCGTGCACAGACTGTCGAGGACAGCTAGATCACCTCCACCGTTGCCGAGGTTGTCGAAGTGAGCACCACTCGAGCGGCCGGGCTGGGCCCAGATCAACGCCCCGGGATCGTGGGTGGCCAGACGAAGGTCGCCAGCTCCAGCAAGATGGACTTCGACGCCCGGTACCTCCTCTCGGTCTCGTCGAACTTCCCCCCAACCAGGCTGTCGCTGGGCTCCGAGACGAGGTCGACCAACGCAAAACCGATCGAGTTGTTCGCGAACTTCTGTCGCATGGTCGGTGATGAAGGCGCCGGAAGCGGCGGCTCACATTGGACGCAACCGCGGACAGGGACCCACGAAAGGTGGTCGCCAGCACAGTAGCCTCAAACAGCCGCAACAAACGTCAAGGAGGCGTCACACATCATGACGTCGAGTGAAGATTTCACCCAGCCAAACGAAAAACGGCGTAAGACGGGGGTTGTTCGCTGGATGAGGCGTATTGCTCTAAGGCTCCTCATGCTGCTTACCACGCTGGCCGTCACGGGCCTGATATACCAGGCCGTTGCCACCCAGAACGACCGGCAGGAATTCCCGCCCCCCGGCCAATTGGTCGCCGTTGACGGTTACCAGCTGCATATCAATTGCAGCGGCGAGGGAAGTCCAACCGTGATTCTGGACGCCGCGGGTGGCAACGCGTCGCCCAGTTGGGGTCTCGTGCAGCCGGAGATTGCGCAATCGACCCGTGTCTGCGCCTATGACCGGGCGGGGATGGGTTGGAGCGAACGCGGACCTAGACCGCGTGACATGAACCAGCATGTGGCCGAACTGCGCGCCTTGCTGGCGGGGGCCGGGATCGACGCGCCGTACGTGTTGGTCGGTCACTCATATGGAGGTCGAATCGCCCGGGTCTATGCCAAGGAGTATCCCGCCGAGGTAGTCGGCGTGGTGCTCATGGATCCCGGAACGCTGGACGACGATCCGCGTTTTCCACCTGAGAGACAAGCCGAACTCGCCTCCGAAAAACGCACAATTACCCTGGCTCGATGGCTCGCGCCATTTGGCGTAGTAAGGCTGCTGCTGCCGCGGGCCGACTACGATGACCTGCCGATGCAGCAGGGAGCGGCTCTGGATACGTTCGGGGTCACGACGAAATACTTTCAAGTCATCCTTGACCAATATCGCGCCATGCCGCAGACGTATCAGCAGGAACGAGAGGTAACGAGCCTGGGCTCAATCCCACTGATCGTCCTAAGCGCGACCACCCCAGACGATGAGACGAGGCGAGTCTGGACCGAGATCAACCAGGAACTCGCCGGGCTCTCGACGAATAGCATTCATCGCGTCATGCAAGGAGCAACCCATTCGGGGCTGCTGTGGAAGAGCGAACATGCCCAAGTGACAGTTGATGCGATCAAGCAAGTGATCGAGGCAGCGCGCACTGGGCAGCCGTTGGCAAGGTGATTGTCTTCGAAATAGTTTGCGCAGCAGCCTGCAAATGACGAGAAATACGAAAAGAATCCGTGGCTCGTCGAACGCCCAATCGCATGAAGGCTTGACATGGGCGTAGTCGACCGGCCGGCAGCCGGCCACACCGGCGCCATGATCAACCTCGGGAACCTGCTCGCTCACAAGCTCGACGCCGCATTTGGAGCATGTCCGCCCCTGGTACAAGGTCGCCAACGCCCGCCACTCCCTGCCAGCGTCCTATAGGGTCCTTGACGATACAGATCGGAACGTCAATAACCCGACCCTGTTGCGGCACGTTGCGGAGCGACCGGTTCGTCATGGCTGGTTCAACTGCCGATGCAAGCGGACCTCAGCTGCTCCATCGTTGGACCTGCTGATCCGATGCTTATCCGCTCAAGCGAACGCCTTCAAAATGACATCTGACACCAGGGCGAAGACATCCTGATCGTCCGTGGCGTAGTCCTTGGCGGGTTGAGAGGCCACCGCAACGACTAGCCGGTGTTCGGGGACCACAACGATCAGCTCTCCGCCAGATCCCCTCGCCGCATACGCCGGATCGCCGCTGGGGGTTGTTTCTAACCACCACATGTATCCGTACTGGCTACTGGTGGGGCTGGGCGCGACCGAATCCGCAACCCACTTCTTGGGAACTAGCTGTCGGCCGTGCCACGTGCCGAGGTCGAGATAGAGCTGTCCAAACTTGAGCATGTCGGCGGGTCGGAGACGCAGCAAGCAGCAG
>DATDKX010000500.1:0-2491 GCA_036519615.1 Propionibacteriaceae bacterium | reverse complement strand
GCCGGCCCGCGAGGTCGATTCCGACGAATTGCACCAGTCTCTTCGCGAGTGAAGAAGCCGCGCTGTCCCTTCATGCCACCCTCGGTCAGGATGTATTCGTCGGTATCTCCCGGAAGCAAGCCAATGGCAGCCGGGGCGTAGTCCGGGGGCATCTCAGTTTCCGATGCCGCACGGATCTCCGGCTTGATTCCGACTTTGAGCCTTAGTTCCGTTCCATCGCTTGTGATGACGAGGGTCATGACGTCGGTCTGGTACGTCCCGACGATCTCGTGCGCCCGCGCCTCGTCGTTCGGAATCGGTTCCGGGTCGCGGTCGATGACCCCAACGTAGGTCTGGAGCGCCCAACGGACGACGGCTTGATTGCAGGGATTGCCATTGGGGCTGGCGTTGGACAGCGCAACGACCGCCAGGTCCTGTTCCGGTACGGTCAGCAGCTCCGCTAATCGAGCCGAGCACGAACAATGTGTCCTGGTTGATGGGGCAGCGGGTTCTCAACGCTCGTCACGCCGTGACATGCGTAGATTTCTCGACCGTCCGACCAACACGCCGACGGCTACACCGGGAATGCCGAGTTCTGCGGCCGTCGCTTCGACGAAATCGGACAGCATGTCAACCGACATTCCCATGCCTCGGGTGACCGCTCAGATACCCAGAGCATCAAGTGCCAGAACGATGGCCCCGGATAACAGCAACACCCCAGCGACAAGCGATGGAGTCACCCGGCCACCTCTCGGCGGGAGCGAGCGCGCCGCACGCCAGTAGAGGAAGACTCCGCCCACGAGTAACGCGGCCTCGAGCAGAATCGAGGCGATGGGCACCCGCCACAGCCCGAAACCAAGCAGCGGAAGATCACCTGCATTAGCCGGCAAGATGGGCATGTCTCCGCGATGGACGATGAGATCGAGCATCCAGTGAGAAAATGCCACGCCGCCAAGCAATAGACCCAGCCGCCGATCCCAGCGCCACCACGCGACGGCACCGAACACGGCTGACAGTATGAGCGCACCCACCAATGAGTGGGTGTAATAGGCATGAATCACCGACTTGCCGTAACCGCCACCCGCAAGCGTGTCAATGGTCTCGATGTGGAGCAGGAACAGCGGTGCGAACACCACGTCCAGCCACATCGTTGCCAGCATCAAGGACCACAGCGGCGCGCGATAATCCGCCGACTTGGCCCCAGCGGCCAGGCCGAAATGCCCCGCGATCACCTTCGTCGCCCAGGCCGGGGTGGCCAGGGCAGCCGGCTATCCAAGAAGCCGCACAGACCGATGAACAGTGCCAGGCCAACAAAGAAAGCCACTCCGACCTCCAAGCAGGAATGTGATCAGCCTATCGTCGAGGTCGCCTGACTGGGTTGCCGTCATGATGTGGGAGCGGCAAGCATTGGGACGTGACGACGCCGCAGCACCGCGCTGACAGATTCATCGATGCCGAAGGGGACCCGCGCGAGGGTGGCCCTTCGCTTGGAGACGAGCGTGCGACGCTGATCGAGTTTCTCCGCGGCCAGCGCCTCACGTTGCAGCTCAAGTGCGAAGGCCTTGACGCCGAGGAGCTTGCCCGCCGCTCGGTTGAGCCCTCAACCATGTCGCTCCTTGGTCTGGTGCGGCACTTAGCCGATGTCGAGCGGAAGTGGTTCCGACAGCGGTTCGCGGGACAGGACGTGCCCACTCGTTACCAGTCCGACGCTGAGCCCGACGGTGACTTCGACGGTGCCGTGGCCGATCAGGCGATCATCGATGACGCGTGGGCGGCGTGGCGTGATGAGGTCGCCTTCGCTGAGCAGTTCGCCCACGACACAGACCTTGACTTCATCGGGCGTGACGGTGCAGGCCAACCGGTATCGCTCCGGGAGCTGCTGGTCCACATGGTCGAGGAGTACGCCCGTCACAATGGTCATGCCGACTTGCTGCGCGAGCGGATCGATGGACGTGTCGGCCAATAGACGGCAACCAGAACCAGGAGCAGCGATGCGCACACTCGCCATCACGCAGAACATGACCGTCGATGGCTCGATCGAGATGCTTGGAGACTGGTTCAACCCCCAAGGCCAAGGTGATCAGACTGATCTCATTGAGGAAGTGCACCGGCAGGACAGCCGAAGTGACGCCTTCCTTGTAGGCCGGCAGACCTTCCAAGACCTACGCAGCTATTGGCCTCAACAGACGGACGACCAGACAGGGGTCACCAAGTACCTGAACGAGGTCAGCAAGTACGTCGTGTCCTCGACCATGACCGACCCGCAGTGGGAGCACACCACCGTCATATCCGGCGATCCGGTGCCGCGGGTGCGGGCGTTAAGGAAGCAACACGGCAAGGACATTGTGATCACCGGCAGTATCACGCTCTGTCACACCTTGATCGAAGCCGGACTGGTGGATGAGTATCGCCTATTCATCTATCCCGTGGTGCAGGGTCGCGGCCGCCGGCTGTTCCCTGATGGCTTTGAGCTGCCCAAGCTGAGGCTCGTGGAGACCCGGTCCTTCGCTAG
>DATDKX010000499.1:0-6388 GCA_036519615.1 Propionibacteriaceae bacterium | reverse complement strand
AATCCCTCTTAATTGCGGTGGTTCCCGATGGAGCCTGCTGCGGCGGGAACCGCTCGCAGCGATGCTTTCACCCTCAGTCTAGGTGCGCCTCGGACGGCCCTGAGGTGATTTTCACGATGGGGCGGTCCAGCCCCGCACGCTCCTCGCATGACTCAAGCGCTACCGTCAAATTCGCAGCATAAGTGGTCATGAACGACACGAATTCGCGAAATCTCCTGTCGTCGATGACAACTTTTCCCGAACATCTGCTGTGTCCCGCCTGGCTGAAGTGCGCTACTCCCACTCGATGGTGGCGGGCGGCTTGCTGGTGACGTCTAGCACGACCCGATTCACCTCATCCACCTCGTTGGTGATTCGGGTGCTGATCCTCTCCAGCACCTCGTACGGCAGCCTCCCCCAATCGGCGGTCATTGCGTCCTCGCTGGTCACAGGGCGAAGCACGATGGGGTGTCCGTACGTCCGACCATCGCCTTGCACCCCCACCGAGCGAACGTCTGCCAACAGCACCACAGGGAACTGCCAGATGTCGCGATCGAGGCCGGCTGCCGTCAGTTCGGCTCGAGCGATCGCATCCGCCTCTCGCAAGACCGCCAGCCGCTCCCGGGTAACTTCGCCAATGATTCTGATGGCCAGGCCGGGCCCGGGGAACGGATGCCGCCAGACGATGGCGGGCGGCAGCCCGAGCTGCGCACCAACCGCCCGTACCTCGTCCTTGAAAAGCGTGCGTAGCGGCTCTACCAGTTGAAACTGCAGGTCGTCAGGCAGCCCGCCGACATTGTGATGGCTCTTGATGTTGGCGGCGCCTTCACCGCCACCGGACTCAACCACGTCCGGATAGAGCGTGCCCTGAACCAGAAACTCGACATCGCCGGCCTCCCCGACCACCTCGCGGGCTGCAGCCTCGAAAGTCCGAATGAACTGCCGACCAATGATCTTGCGCTTCTCTTCGGGATCGGTTACGCCAGCGAGCGCCGAAAGGAATTGCTCCGAGGCGTCGACAACCTTGAGTTCGACGCCGGTCGCCCCGACGTAATCCCGCTCCACCTGCTCGGCCTCACCTTTGCGTAGCAGGCCATGGTCGACGAAGACACAGGTGAGCTGGCTACCAACCGCACGCTGTACCAGGGCTGCCGCGACCGCAGAGTCGACCCCGCCAGAGAGACCGCAGATGACGTGCTTGCCGCCCACCTGTTGCTGAAGTGCCATCACCGACTCATCGACGATGCTGGCCGGCGTCCAATCCGCTGTGCAACCCGCGATATGGAACAAGAAGTTTTCCAGCACTTGCTGGCCGTGTTCGGTGTGCAGCACCTCCGGATGCCACTGCACACCTGCCAGTCGGCGGTCGGAGTCCTCGAACGCGGCGACCGCAGCCCGTGCCGATGTCGCGACCACCTCAAAGCCATCCGGGGCTTCGATCACTTCATCGCCGTGGGACATCCAGGCACTCACGGTCGGAGGCACGCCAGCGAGCAGCGTGCTGGAATCGATCACGCTTACCGCCGTCCGGCCGTATTCACGCATGCCTGTTCGGGCGACTGATCCACCGAGAACCTGAGCCATGGCCATAAAGCCATAACAGATGCCCAGAACTGGCGTGCCACTCTCGACGAGCGACGCGTCAAGTTGCGGGGCTCCCGCCTCGTAGACCGACGACGGGCCGCCGGAGAGAATGATCGCTTTGGGCCGTCGCGACATGATCTTCGCCACCGAGGCGGTGTGCGGCACGATCTCGGAATAGACGTTCGCTTCCCGCACCCGACGTGCGATCAACTGCGCGTACTGAGCACCAAAGTCGACCACCAACACCAGATCGTGGTCTCGCTGGCTCATCTCGTGTCCTCTCCCCCGCCCACGCCCGAAAGCGACGAGTCTATGACCCAACGGCTAGGCCCGGCCGGCCTTCTTCATGACCTTGAATACGCCGGTCATGAGCGAAGTGAAAGACTTGGCGTCGAGGCCGTGACCTGGGGCGAGTGGGATCACAGTCTGAGTAGCCACTGACTGGACATCGACGAATCTTCGGATGCCGTCCCGTCCTTGACGGCGGCCGATTCCGGAGTTCTTCATTCCACCCATCGGCGCGTCGATGCTGCCAAAGGTTGCAGAAAACCCATCGTTGACATTCACGCTGCCACATTTGATCTTGCTAGCGATCCGACGCCCACGAGCAGGGTTGGAGGTCCAGATACTGGCGTTGAGACCATAGTCGGAGTCGTTGGCCCGGGCCACGGCCTCCCCCTCGTTGGCAACCGGATACACGCTGACAACTGGGCCGAACGTCTCCTCGGCGTAGCATTCCATCTCCGGCGTGACGCCGGTCAGGATGGTCGGCTCGTAGAACAGCTCGCCGATATCCTTGCGCCTCCGGCCGCCCGCCAGCACTTTCGCGCCCTTGGACCTGGCATCCTCGACATGGCCGCTGACTCGGGCCAGCTGATCATGATTGATCAAGCTGCCCATCTCGTAGCCGAAGTCTGGCCCAGTGCCCAGTCGGATCGCCTGCGTTCGCCCGACGAAAGCGCGGGTGAATGGCTCGAGGAGCGGCTCCGCGACGTAGATACGTTCGGTTGATACGCACAGCTGGCCGGCGCTAGCAAATGCCGCTCGCACTGCGCCTTCTGCCGCCGCCTCCACTTCGGCATCGTCCAAGATCACCATCGGATTCTTGCCGCCTAGTTCCAGAGAGCAGCCGATCAGCCGAGCGGCGCACTGGGCGGCCACGGTACGTCCCGCGGAAGTGGAACCGGTGAAGCAAACATAATCGCTGACCTGTATCAGCTCTCGTCCGACGTCGCTGCCACGCCCGTGCACCACCTGCCACAGGTCGGCGGGCATGCCCGTGTTACGCAGCAGCTCTACCGCTGCCAAAGCTGCCAGCGGAGTCTCGTGATCAGGCTTAACCATGATCGCATTACCAGCGACCAGCGCGGCCAGGCCGTCGGAGATTGCCAGCGTGAGTGGATAGTTCCAGGGCCCGATGACACCGACGAGACCCTTCGGTAAGTAATGCCGCTCGATTCTGGTTAGGAACGGGAGGACGCCTACACCGCGTTCCGAACGCAGATAGCGACGTGCGGTACGTCCGTAGTAGCGAGCCGTGAGTGCAACATGGAGCACCTCTGCGACGGCACTCATCCGGTCTTTCCCGTCCGCCTGCAGCAGATCAACAAAATAGTCTCGGCGGTCCAAAAGCTGATCGTGAAAATCGAGCAGCAGCCGGGCACGCTCCTCGATTGGCCGGGCGGCCCATTCCTGCTGGGCTCGATGAGCTATCTGTGCGCCGACCTCGACATCGGCTGCCGTTGACGTCGGTAGCTCGCCAATGACTTCTCCAGTCACCGGCGAGATCAGCTCCATGCCGGGCCCCGTCGCGGTGAGCAGGCCACGTAGCCGCGTCAGATCGGAGGAGGAAACAACTGCTGCCTCGGTCATGGGGCCAGAGTAATGGCGAGTCTGGTGGCAGCATTCGCTCTATGGACACTGACGTCATTGTGGTCGGCGCAGGGCTATCGGGTCTCGTCGCCGCATACGAGCTGGCGTCGGCTGATCGGTCGGTGATCATGTTGGACGCCGAGCCCATCGGTTCGATCGGCGGCCAGGCGTACTGGTCGCTCGGTGGCCTTTTCATGGTGAACTCGCCGGAGCAGCGTCGGCTGCGAATCCATGACTCCGAACAGCTGGCGCTGGCCGATTGGTTGGGCAGCGCCGCCTTCGATCGGTTGGAGGACTACTGGCCGCGCCGCTGGGCTGAGGCGTACGTGCACTTCGCGGCTGGTGAGCAGCGCCGCTGGCTTCATGAGCTTGGAGTGCGTTGGTTTCCGCTTGTGCAGTGGGCTGAGCGGGGTGGCTACACCGTGCCCGGCCATGGAAATTCGGTTCCGCGCTTCCACATTGCGTGGGGCACCGGTCCTGCGTTGGTTGAGCCATTCGCCGAGGCGGTGATGCACTCGCATCGGGTACGGATCCGGTCACGACACCAGGTCACTTCTCTGGAGAAAGACGATTCTGGCGTACGCGTGTCCGGGCAGATTCTGGAGCCGACCGATGTGCCTCGTGGCGTTCGAACGTCGCGAACTGGAGTCGGCGAATTCAATTTCTCAGCACAGGCTGTCGTGGTGGCCAGCGGCGGGATCGGCGGAAACTTCGACCTCATTCGACAAAACTGGCCCACCGACTGGGGCCCACCGCCGCAACGCATGATCGCCGGCGTGCCCGACTATGTTGACGGATCCATGCTCAAGATCACCGAGGCCGCCGGTGGTCGGGTGATCAACCCCGATCGGATGTGGCACTATCCCGAGGGGATTGTGAACCACGCCCCGATCTGGAGCCACCACGGAATCCGGATCCTGGCCGGGCCATCGTCGTTGTGGCTGGATGCCCGCGGGCAACGCTTCCCAGCTCCGCTGTTTCCGGGCTTCGATACCCTTGGTGCGCTGCGTCATGTGATCAAGAGCGGATACGACTACTCCTGGTTCGTGCTTGACCGGGCAACCGTGTCAGCGGAGATCGCGCTCTCGGGATCGGAGCAGAATGGCGATCTGACTGAGAGGAACCTGCGGCGGCTCGTGGGCCGCGTACGGTCCGGACCGACACCTGAGGTGCGGGCCTTCCAAGAGGTCGGCGTGGATTTCGTGTCGGCTGAGTCGGTCCTGCAGCTGGCGGCACAGATGAATCAACTAGTCGGTGAGCATCTCATTGACGGAGAGGCCCTGCAGCAAACGATCGAGGCGCGCGATCTTCAGGCACGCAGCGGGCTCGGCAAGGACCCTCAGGTGGTCGCCACGGCGGCCGCGCGCCGGTTCCTCGGCGATCGACTGCTGCGAGTGGTGGCACCGCACGAGCTGCTCGATCGCAGGGCGCCCGGGGAGGGCCGCGCGGGATCCGGCGGCCCGCTGGTCGCGATCCGGTTGCACGTACTGACCCGCAAGACTCTTGGCGGTTTGGAAACAGACCTTGACGGACGGGTGCTGCGGCCCGACGGCTACCTGCTGCCCGGCGTATATGCAGTGGGTGAGGCGGCCGGGTTCGGTGGCGGAGGCGCCCACGGCTACCGGGCTTTAGAAGGCACTTTCTTGGGTGGTTGTTTGTTCACTGGTCGTACTGCTGGCCGGGCCTTGGCCGTGGCTCTTTGATGGTTCCTTTGGCAGCCACTGGGCGCCGTGTGTTTGCGCAATCTTGGTGGAAACGTGCGCCTCAGGAGTGGATTGACCGTTCGTTTCCGTCGTTTTGGTGGGAAACGTACGCCTCCGCGTCACGACGATTCACTGCGGCCTCGTGGTGGCGCACAACCTCGGCGATGACGAAGTTCAAGAACTTCTCGGCGAACTCGGGATCAAGCTTGGCATCCTCGGCCAGCGCGCGCAGTCGCGCAATTTGCTGGGCCTCCCGTGCGGGATCGGCGGGCGGCAGACCGTGCGCAGCTTTCAGCTCACCGACCTGCTGCGTGACCTTGAACCGTTCGGCAAGCAGATGCACAAGTGCGGCATCCATGTTGTCGATGCTCATCCGCAGCCGGAGCAACTCATCGGCCACCGGGTCACCCATGGCGCTCAGCCTAACCAGTCGGGCCTCCGTCGCGAGCCGCACGTGTGAGCTTGGACACAAGGACGCCAGTCACCGCAAGCGAGTTCATCAACAGCCAGACACTGCAGCTGGTTAATACCAGTTGCAGCGATCTGGGTAGGACAGTTGATCGCACGCCGCTCTTTGCGTGCAAAGGCTGGGCTTGTCGCGAGGAAGGTGCCCTGGGATCGCCTAATACCAGTGATGATCATGGAGGCCTCGGCAGGACATCGGCGCGTGGCACCTCTGCAGCGCACTACCTGGGCCCGCGCTTCGTCGAGTTGACTCGCCCTCAGCAACCTCTACGCTGAAACTATCGAAAGCGCGTCATCCGCTGTGTTGCAGCGAACGGATCGTCAGTAGACGCTCACCGCGTGGGTGAGCAAGCCGGCCGGCGGTCAAACCGGCCGGACTCGGGGTTTCGCCAATGAGGCACGGACCTCTCCCGGCGGCAACGCTGCTGCACACCTTGCGCCCTGCTCACGCATCCGGCGCTCGCAGGGCCGGGCTGTTTTCCGCACACACCCAGTCACGGAGAGTCACAATCATGGCCAAACCGGCCCACGACTATGCACGCGTCGATAGGCACGTACCAGTAACTCGTCGAGCAGAGACGGCCAACACGTACTCGCCGGTGATGATCTTGATCTCGCTCATCGCGACGCTTGGGATCTTGCTATACGCCCAGTTCCTGCTCAATCCCGCCAATCGCGGCGACTTCCTGCCCTACGCGCTGGTGATCATCGCGGAGACGATTTTGATCACTCATGCGCTACTGGCGATGTGGACCATCTTGTCCGGCGCCAAGAATCCTCGGGAC
>DATDKX010000498.1:0-6479 GCA_036519615.1 Propionibacteriaceae bacterium | reverse complement strand
CCGGCCTATTCCGGGTCTGGGTCGGGCGAACACGCCGATCCGTGGGCTCTATCTGGCGTCATCCTCAGCACATCCCGGCGGAGCCGTGCATGGCGCCTGCGGGATGAACGCGGCGCGAGCGGCGCTGGCCTCCGCCAGGCTCACTCCTCGGATCAGCGCTCGCGGTCGAGCTCAAGTTTCAGCGGAGCCGGATCGCTCTGATCGCTCGGCGATATCCGCCTGATCGTGGCGGCCTTCGGCCAGGTAGGCAAGCCGCCGTAGCGTCTCGCGATTGCGGAAGTCGATGACGGGCTGCCGTATCGGTTCCGGAACCAAGCGCGCCGGGCCGCCGCTGGCGTCCTCAGAGATCGAAACTAAGGAGCCCTCACCGTTTGGCTCGACAGTGATCTCTACCCGAGCTTTGCCAACCGGCCAACCGCGAGCCTCCAACACCAGGCGTTTGCTGGGCTCGATCTCAAGTACCTCGGTGGTGTCGTCGATCAGTAGCGGCCATACCCCGAACGAATGGTGCAGCTTGGCGCCGGAAGCCGGCCAGCCGTCATCCACGTCACGCATCCGAGATGCGCCCACCACCCAGAGCGGGTACATCCACCCGTCGTTGAGTACGGCGAACACTTGCTCTGGCGAGGACTTCAGTCGGCGATGTTCGGCCATGTCAGCGTTCCTTAATCAGCGTTCCTGTTGCGGTACCTCGGGGTCCCCGCTGGGGACCGAGTCGGCCTTGACCGCACCACGCTCACCAAGCGGCTGCGCTTCACCTTTAGTGGTGTCGGCGACCGTCTGCTGCTCGGACTCGGCGTTGATCTCGGCGCCGAGCAAGATCGCGTACGCGGTGATCCAGAGCCAGAACAGCAGCACCACGATGCCGGCAAAAACGCCGTAGGTCTTCGCGTAATTGCCAAAGGTCGACGAATAGATCGAGAAGCCGATCGAAGCAATGAGCCAAATCACCGTGGCGACGATGGCGCCGACAGATACCCATCTCATCTTCGGGGCATCGCGCTCCGGTCCCAAGCGATAGATGACCGCCAGCGCCGCCATGACCAAGACGACCAGAATCAGCCAGCCAATAATCTGGAAGACCCAGCGAAGTGCGCCAGTCCCGAAGACGGATTTCAGCAGCGCTGGCAACACGGCGATGATGCCGAGCATGATCACCATGAAGACGATGGCGGCAATAGTCAGCCCAAGTGACATCAGCCGCTTCTTGACAAAGCCTCGCTTCTCTTCCTCGTCGTAGGCCACGTTGACTGCGCTGAGCAGGTTGCTAATACCACCCGATGCGCTCCACAACGCAATGACGACCGAGATGATAAGGCCGAGACTCAGCGCCGCCCGCCGCGAGGCGAGCATGGTGACCTGGTCGACGATCACCTTGCGGGCGTCAGGAGGAAGTGCCTCCGTCATCGAGTTCAGTTGCGTCGCGATCGTCGCCGGATCTGCGAAGAGTCCGTAGATCGACACGAGGGCGATCAGCGCAGGAAATATGGCCAGGAACGCGTAAAAGGCGACGCCGGCGGCGAGCAGCGGGACGTGATCTGCCTTGGCCTCCTTCCAGCCGCGCTTGGCTACCTGTCGCCAGCCGCGGGCCGGAATTTCCGTGGGCTTCTCTGCTTTTTCCCCCGGCACCTCGACTTGGTCTTGTTGGTCTTGGGTGGTCGTGATGATCGTTCCCCTTCAAATCTGAATCAAACGCCCCGACTGGCGGGGCGTGGAGCTCGTCTTGCTTACGTTGTAAAGTACCCGGAACTGGAGCAGGTAATCAGGGTTTACAGTTTCCGACTTGTGCGGAGTTTTCGATCTCTGCCGCGTCCCTGACTGGTTGAATTTCCGGCTGTTGCGGACTTTTCGACCGAGAGCGCGCCGCAGCCGGTACCAAGAGACTGGCGAGGACGCCGGCGACTGCGATGGCTCCGGCGCCAATGAAACCGATGCGATAGCCGGTCATCGTGTCCAGCCCGACGGCAGCGGCAACCGGCAACAAGAAGGCGACTCCGATTGCCGTACCGACCTGGGCTGCAGAGTTGAGTACGCCGGAGGCGACACCGCGATAAGCGGAGTCAGCCGCATCTGTTCCAGTCTGGGTGGAGGCCACAGAAGCTATGCCGAGTCCCACCCCCATAACCGCAAAGGCCATCAGGAGCTGGACTACGGGCAGACCATCATCAGGCAGGAGTAGCAGCAGCATCGTGCCGATGGCGATGCCGCCGAAGCCCGTCACGAGCGTGCGGCGAGCCCGCAGCCGTGCGAGTAGTCGCGGGCCAGCCAACGATCCCACAATGACGCCCAGGTTGACACCGGGGAAAAGCAGCGAGGCGCGGCCGGCTGGGATCCCCAACACCTGCTGCACGTAGAGGACAGCCAGGTACATGGCAGGCGACGTCGAGGCGGTGATGGCCATAGCCGTGAGATTTGCGCCGGCCACTGGCCGCGACCGCAGCAATCCAAGCGGTAGCAGGGGATCGGCCGTCCGTCCCTCATGGCGTACGAAGATCACAAAGGCTATGGCCGCCAACAGCAGCGGAAGCCAGCTCGCCACCCGATCGAGACCTCGCTCCCCGGCGCTGGTTAGGCCGTAGGCCAGGAGCGCCAGGCCGGCCGTGGCGGTCAAGGCGCCGCCAAGATCGAGCCGAGACGCATTCCTTGCTGGGCGATCGGCGCGCAGTGCCCGGGGCGCAATGACCAAGGCAACGGCCGCGATCGGCACATTGACCGCAAAGACCCAACGCCACCCGACAGATTCGCTGATCAGTCCGCCGAGCACCCAGCCGCTCGCGCCGCCAGTGGCCGCGACTGCTGTCCACCAACCCACGGCGCGTCGCCGCGATTCGCCAGGCTCGGTAAGCGTTGTCAGTAGTGCCAAGGCCGCTGGCGACAGCAGTGCCGCCCCGGCGCCTTGGAGGAGACGAGCCGCGACGAGTGCGCCGGGAGACCACGCCAACGCACAACCTGCGGAGGCAACAGCAAACAGAACAAGCCCGATCAGGAAGGTTCGGCGGCGGCCCGCGAGGTCGGCAACTCGGCCGCCAAAGATCAACAACCCCCCGAACACCAGCGCATAGGCGGTGAAAACCCATTGCAGCTGAGCATCGCCAAACCCCAGCGCCTGGCGGATCGCCGGCAAGGCGGTGGTGACGATCGTGACATCGAGCACCACCACGAATTGGGCAACACAGACAACTGCCAGAGCTATTGTTCGTTCGTTGTCTTGCCTGTTACCACCAAAAGCGCTCACGCTGGCAACATACCCAGCGCATCTCAAGATATGCAACTGGTAAAGTGGATTTTGATGGAAACAGCAGTTCAAGCGACGCGTACCCCGCGTGAGTTGCCCATTCTGGGTGGACACCTTGCGCTGGACTTCGCCAATACGGTTGACGATCCTGAAGGGCCCGAGCGATACGACCACGCAGGGACCTATCCCGAGCTGGTTGGTTGGTCGGCCCGGATTGGCATTCTTGGGCCGGATCAGGCAGATGAGCTGTTGGATACCGCTCGGAAACACCCGCGTGCTGCATCTGCCGCGCTGAGGAAGACGCACGAATTGCGGCGCCTCTTGAACGAGATCTTCAGCGAGATTGCCGCGATGAACAGCGCCCAAACCACGACCGGCGAGCGGATGCCGGCAGAGTCTTGGGCCGACCTGAGACCTTTCGTCACAGACGCGCTAGGGCACGCGGATTTGCTTGCCGTCGGCGCGACGTACGAGCTGACCTGGCCGGTGACCGCCCGGCTTGATGCGATGCTCTGGCCCATCGCCGCCGCAGCGGCTGAGCTACTCACCGCTCCACAGCTGGCTCGGCTCAAACAGTGCGGAGGGTGCCCGTGGCTGTTCCTTGATCAGTCCAAGAACCACAGCCGGCGCTGGTGTGCCATGGAGGACTGTGGCACTCACGAGAAGATCCGCCGCTACGTCACTAGGCGGGCAGCGAAGAGGCGGTCGTGACCTAGCGGCGGACGATGCTGGCTCGCCAGGCGTACACACCGATGTCGTCCATATTGGTGTGCATCATCACGGCATCGATGGCCTCTACGAGCCAGTCCGCTGGCCGGAACGCCTGCCTGATCTCCGATTGCTTGATCCGTCGGGGACCCAAGGTTCCGGGCTGCTTATCGCTGAAGCACAGCATGTAGTAGCGCCCGCCGCTCGGTATGACAGCAGCCAGCGCGGCAACGAACTGGAGGCGATCATCATCGTCGAAGACGTGAAACAGCCCGCTATCCAACACGGTGTCGAATTGCTCCCTAAGGTCAGGCAATCTCATTGCATCCCAAACCAAGAACCGCGCGCTAAGGCCGCGATCCTGGGCCTTGCGCTGCGCGATGCTGATCGCCCTCGGAACGGCATCGATGCCGGTAGCGTCCAGGCGGCGAGCGGCTGCCATGAGTGCGTGTTCACCGGTTCCGCACCCGACGTCAAGCACTCGTCCTGACAGCAGATCGCGTTCAGCCAGTTCCAGGAAAGCCGGCTGGGGCCGCCCAATATCCCATGGCGGAGCTCCGGCGTCGTACATGGCATGGAAGCGGTCAACCTGCTGCGAGGGTGCTGAGTCTGGCGGCTTGGCTGCGTGGGTCATACGGCTATCTTTCACGGGGCGCCAGCCCAGCTGTATGGGTTGGGTCCGGCTCGCTGATCGTTTTCGCACTTCTGGTGGAAGACCTGCGTGTGGGAGCCGGTTTACGCATCGTTTTCGCGCTTTTGGTGGAAGACGCACGCAGTGGCGCAATGAGAAATCAGCGCTACGCGGCCCCACGGTTGCCGCCTGCCCTGCCTTCGCTCCCCGGAGTTTAGTCAAAGAAGAGCCGGGTACCTCCTCAAAGACCACTGCCCAGAGGATGGGGATATTGCCGTGCGCATCGCCTTGGTGTCTGAACACGCAAGCCCATTGGCCGCGATCGGCGGCGTCGATGCCGGAGGTCAGAACGTTCACGTCGCGGAGCTGGCTGCCGGGCTGGTTCGGTTCGGTCACTCGGTCGCGGTTTACACCCGGCGCGACGATCCAGACCTGGCTGAGCGGCTGACCACCTCCGCAGGCTATGAGGTGGTACACGTTCCCGCTGGGCCCGCGGCGCCGGTCTCCAAGGACGAGTTATGGCCCCACATGAGCGCCTTTGCTGACTGTCTTACCGAGATGTTGAAGTTTCAAAGGCCTGACCTCGTGCATGCGCACTTCTGGATGTCGGCCTGGGCCTCCGCAGCTGCCGCAGCACGGCTGGGTCTCCCGCTGCTAGTCACCTTTCATGCGCTGGGCACGGTCAAGCGGCGCTACCAAGGCCCATCGGACACCAGTCCCCTGAATCGGATCCGCGTCGAGACGGCGGTGGCCGGTGCGGCCGATCACATTGTGGCCACCTGCGTGGACGAAGTTCGGGAGTTGGGCCTTTTGGGAGTACCTGCCAGTAAGGTTTCGGTGGTGCCATGCGGTGTTGATCTTGTGCACTTCTCGCCAGCTCCGGCAACGAACTCCTCAGCAGCCGTGCCACTGAGAGCTTGCCGTTACCGGTTGCTGAGCGTGGGTCGACTGGTGCCGCGTAAGGGTTACGACACCACTATTGAAGCTCTGACGCTGCTACCAGACACCGAATTGCTGATTGCTGGAGGTGCGGATGCGACGCCAGAGCCCGAGCATGCTCGGCTGATTGGGTTTGCGAAGAGGCTCGGGGTGGCTGACCGGGTACGGCTCGTTGGCCAGGTGGCGCGGGCGGACATGCCGGCGCTATTGCGCTCTGCGGATCTGGTGGTCTGCTCACCCTGGTACGAGCCGTTCGGCATTGTGCCGTTGGAGGCCATGGCCTGTGGCGTCCCGGTTGTTGCCAGTGCTGTCGGCGGCATGCTGGACACCGTCGTCGACGGCGTCACCGGCGCCCACGTACCGCCGCGTGATCCTGCTGCGCTGGCAGAGGTGCTCAGTGCATTGCTGGAATCGCCGAGCCGCCGCGCCGAATTCGCGCGGGCCGGCTTAGAACGGGTCCGAAGCCGATATTCCTGGGATCGGGTCGCTGCTGACACCGCAGCGGTATACCAGCGGACGGTACGGCGGCAGGGGACCGAACACGCACTGACAGCACCCCTAGGCTGAAGGAGCCATCCAGACGTGAGCGGAGTGTCGGGGGACTTTAATCGCGCAGTGGTGCTCGGTGGCGCTGGCTTCATCTGATCTCACTTATGCGACGCGCTACTCGACGCAGGAACTCAGGTCGTCTGCGTCGACAATTTCTGCACCGGACGTCAAGCCAACATTGCCAATCTGGTTGATACGCCTGGTTTCACTCTTGTCGAGCACGATGTGACAGATCCACTGCCCGATCTCGGTCCGTTGGATGCGATTTTCCACCTGGCCTCAGCGGCCTCACCCGACGCGTACCATCGGCTGCCGATTGAGACGCTGCGAGCTGGTTCGCTTGGCACCGAGCACGGACTGCAGCTTGCGGAGCGTCATGGTGCCCGGTTTGTGCTCGCGTCGACCAGTGAGATCTAC
>DATDKX010000497.1:0-2466 GCA_036519615.1 Propionibacteriaceae bacterium | reverse complement strand
GCAGATTTCATGGTTGGGCAGATTTCATGGTCGGGCGGCTTTCATGGCCCGGCGACCTCGATCAGGTGCTCGGATTCGGTCAAGAACGCGAACGCCGCTTCCATATCCACCCGGGCAGGTCTCACGGCACTGACGGGCATGTCTGCGGCGAGCAGCCGGGAGGTCAGTTCCGCGGCACCCCTGTCATCGCCAGTCCACAGCACTCGGACCACATCGCCGTACAGGTGCGCCGACCGAACACTGGGAATACCGATCACCGCAGCCAAGACCGCTCTGGGCTGCGGCGTCGTGAGCTCGAACAGCGTTCCTGGCACCACGGCCTTGATGTCGGCCGGTGACCCCTCGCGGATGATCCGCCCGCTGCTCAGGAAGGCCAGATAGCCGCAGCGCTCTGCTTCATCCATGTACGGCGTCGCCACGAGTACCGTCTTGCCTGCGCGGTGCAACCCGGCCAGAATGCGCCAGAATTCTCGGCGCGAGACCGGGTCGACGCCCGTGGTCGGCTCGTCGAGCAGCAGCAGGTCCGGCTGATGCATCAACGTCGCCGCCAACATCAGCTTCTGCTTCATGCCGCCGGAGAGATATCTGGCCCGCCTGCGTGCGAACTCGACCAGACCCATCGCGGACATGAGCTCGGCCGCCCGCTGCCTGCGCTCGGCTCGACCGACTCCTCGAAGAGTGGCGAAGAAGTTGAGGTTTTCGGCGACGCTGAGGTCGGGGTACAGGGAGAAGTGCTGGGACATATAGCCGATCCGTGGGATCACCCGGTCAGGTGACCGCCTTACCGAATTGCCAAAGATCGTCGAGTCGCCCGTCTCGGGCGCCAGCACCGTCGCCAGCATCCTGATCAAGGTCGACTTGCCGGCGCCATCGGGTCCCAGCAGACCAAAGATCATTCCGGTCGGAATGGTCAGGTCCACCCCGTCGACGGCCCGGTTAGTCCCAAACGAACGGCCGAGTCCAAGAGCCTGGACGGCGAGAGCGTCAGCATTGATTGGGGTGTTCATTGGAAGTTCACGTCGACCGGCATGCCGGCCTTGAGCGCACCGGACGTGTCGCTGATCCGCACCCGGACCTCGAACACGAGCTTGGTTCGCTGATCTTTGGTCTCCACGTTGTTAGGCGTGAACTCGGCCTCTGAGGCAACGAAGCTAACGCTGCCTGTGTAGGGCTCACCTGGGGAGTCCGGGGTTACCGTGACCTGCTGCCCAACCTTCACGCCGCCGATCTGGGTCTCCGGGACGAACACGCGGACGAAGAGACTGCTGGGATCAGTCAATGTGAGCAGGGTCTTGCCGGGGCTGGCGTTTTGGCCTGCATTAGTCGTGACGGTGACCACCACGCCACTGTGGGGCGCGGCAACGGTGGCATAACCAAGCTGCACCTTCGCCAGATCGACTGCGGCCTTAGCTTGATTAAGTCGAGCTCGAGCTGCCGAAACGTCGGCTTTCGTACCGTCCTTCTTGGCGTTGCTGAGTGACGCCCGGGCCGCCTTCACACCCTGCTCCGCTTGATCGACCTGAAGCATCAGCGCCGACCGATCCAAAACGACCAGAGTCTGGCCTTCCTTCACAACGTCGCCCTCCGACACTGCGACCTTGGTCACTCGGCCTGGGATCACCGCAGCGACCTGATACTGCTGCGCCTCCACAGCGCCGCTAGCAGACAATCCGGTCGGTTCCGTGGCGCGAGCCGATCGCCACCAGAAGTACCCACCTGCCGCGAGGGCCAGCACCAGCAAGATCAGCAATGGGATCAGTGGACGCCTCCGGTTGTGTTCCGCCATCTCCTCACCTGCTCGTGGTACCAGTTGAACAGCTATGGTCGTTCGACGCCGGCAAGATCTCGATATCTACCGGTGCGCCGGGCGGCAACGACCGCGGCTGCCCCGATGATCTTGTCAGCGACAGACGTACGGGCACCGCTCGGGTCAGATGCACCTCGTCAGTGGCGAACGCTGTCGGAGGATAATCCGCCCGATCGCCGATCAACGTGATCATGGCGCCCAGCGGGTCTCCGGTCATCCAGTCCGCGTGCACCGAGACCTGGGAGCCCAGACAAACCTGAGCCAACTGGGCCGCTGAAAGCCACGTCGTAAGGGATGTGGCATCGCCCTTGCGGATCGTGGCGATCGTCGCACCGGGGGCCAGGACATCCCCGACCGTGGGCGCATGGACCACAGCTCCTGATGCAGGCGCTGTCACCGTGGCCAGCGACTTCTGGTTCTCGGCGACATGGACACCAACTGTCGCAGCGTCGGCCGCCACGACGGCGAGCTTGCGGGTCCTGCGCAGCTCGGCGCGCGCGTCGATGATCTTGGTTCTGGCCTTGTGCAGCTTGGCTCGCTGAGTTCGGGCCTTGGCCAACCCGGCGTCGATCTTGGTGATGGCATTCTCTAGCTTCGGGATTCCAGTGCGGAGCTGGCCGAGTGCGGTGGTCAGCTGAGCCTCAGCTGATGTCAGCTGT
>DATDKX010000496.1:0-10331 GCA_036519615.1 Propionibacteriaceae bacterium | reverse complement strand
TCGCCGAGGAACGCCCAGACGTGCCGATCAACGGTCGATGCGATTTCCCGACCGTGAAGGTACTTCAGGAATCTTGCCTGGTAGATCGCCATAAGGGGCCCGAGGCCCATGGATACCGTGGGGAACTGCCAAAAATCTGGCTTCAGGAATGGGTGCGGATAAGACGGCAGGCCGTCACGGAAGGCCTCCTGCCGGAAGTTGTCGAGTTGCGCTTCCGTTAGCCGGTCCTCCATGAAGGCCCGGGCGTAGAACCCAGGTGAAGAGTGACCTTGGAAGAAGACCAGGTCACCGGGCTGGTCCTCGGTCACGCCGCGCCAGAAGTGCGTCCAACCGACGTCATACAGCGTGGCGGCGGACTGGAAGCTGGCAATGTGCCCGCCGAGCTCGGACGATTCCTTGTTGGCGCGCAGCACCATGGCGATTGCGTTCCACCGGTTCATTGATCGAATACGCCACTCGGTCGCAAGATCACCCGGATATGGCGGCTGCTTTTCGACCGGAATCGTATTGATGTAGGGAGTAGTGGTGGAGTACGGGACCGGCGCGCCGCGATGACGGCCTTCCTCGATGAGCCGGTCCAGCAGGTAGTGGGCCCGGTCGCCACCCTCAAACTCGAGGACCGAGCCGAGTGCCTCGAGCCACTCTTCAGTCTCGGTCGGGTCAACGTCGGTCATGCCGTCCATTGCGGGTCCGGTCATGCTGCCTGTCGGCGGGTTAGTGATCGTGTCAGTCATGGCAGCTCTCTTTCCTGAGACCGCTCTTACCTCACTGCGAAAGGACTAGATGCGGGGGTTACCGTCCAGCACAAACGTATCGGCGACGGCGTCGCAGGTCACCCCCAGGTTCAGCCCGTCATGTGGAGTCGGAGTAATGCCCATCACGCACGGCTGCTGAGGACTTCTCCGATCGCAAGCGCCCAAACGACCCAACGACCGCCCCGAAACAGGATCATCTGGCGATCACAAGCGCCCAAACGACCTACTCGCTAACGCGCAGGACCACCTTTCCATGCTTACCGTGGGCGGCACTGCGCGAGAATGCCGCGAGGGCATCAGCAAGCGGGAAGATGGAATCGATTTCAGGTCTCACGTCACCCCTGTCAACGAGCCCAGCTACCTCGATCAGCTGCTCGCGGTTGGGCTCGACGACGAAGTAGTGGGCGCCGGGCGTCTCCTCGACAACCGTGACAACTCGACCGGCACGGCTCGCGGCGTGCACCAGCTCTTCCCCTCCCGCGGTATCGAACAGCAGGTCGCAGGGCTCGCCAGCCGCCACCACCTCCGCTCCTCGGCTTCGTGCGAGCTGCACGGCTAAATGACCGACACCGCCGTTTGCACCCGTGACACCGACGCGCTCACCCGGCTGAAGTCGCCCATGGACTATCAGCGCCTGCCATGCGCTGAGGCCGGGCATTGGTAGCGCTGCCGCCTCGATATGGCTCAGCGAGCCCGGTTTTGGCCCAAGCGCCTCCGCCGGCACGAGCGCGTATTCGGCCGCCGCGCCGTCACGGTCGAACGGCATGAGCGCGATGACCTCATCGCCACCGACAAACCCATCCGTGTCCTCGACGACGACACCGGACAGCTCATAAGACGGGATCGCCGGCAGCCGGTCGAGGGGCCACTCCAGCTCGCCACGCGTAATCGCAGCAGCATGGACACGCACCAGCACCTGTCCCGGACGGGAGCGCGGCGCCTCGATCTCCTCCAGTCGGAGGTCCTCGATCCCACCAGGCGAGTACAGACGAATGGCTCGCATTCAAAAACCCTCTCCCATACGTCAACGCCCGGCATGTGCACCCTCGCCAACTGCTGCCCTACGAGGTCCAGGCGCGCCACAGCCGGGCGTATTCGCCGTTGGCTGCCACGAGGTCGTGATGACTGCCGAGCTCAGCGATCCGGCCGTTGATCACTACCGCAATCCGGTCGGCATCGTGCGCGGTATGCAGCCGATGCGCAATCGCGACGACCGTCCGATCTTCAAGCAGCGCGGCCATCGAGCCCTCCATGTGTCGAGCCGTATGCGGATCGATCAACGATGTGGCCTCATCCAGGACCAGCGTGTGAGGGTCGGCAACCACCAGCCGCGCCAACGCCACCTGCTGGGCCTGCGCGGGTGTCAGTTTCTGATGGCCAGAACCGAGCATGGTGCTGAGTTGCTGCGGCAATCGCTCCACCCAGTCCCAGGCATCGACAGTCCGCAGCGCCTCGATCACTACGTCATCCGGTGATGACTCCCGAGCCAAGATGATGTTGTCGCGTACCGTACCGACGAACACATGATGTTCCTGTGTCACGAGAGCAACCTCGGTACGCAGCACCGGCAGCGGCAGCTCGGTGAGCTCCACGCCGCCCACGGTGACCGACCCTTTACGCGGCCTGTTGATGCCGGCTAGCAGTCGGCCCAGCGTGGACTTACCGGAGCCGCTCGGCCCGACAATGGCCAGCCGCTCTCCGGGACGCAGTGCAAGATCAATTCCGTGCAGCACGTCATGCTCGTCGTAGTAGGCGAAGCGCAGGTTACGGCCGATCAACCGATTGCCGAGCGGCAGCCTGTCCCCCGCCTCGCGATCTTGTGGAACGGCGGCGATGCCTAGCAGCCGGCAGGTCGAGGCAATGCCGACCTGCAGCCGGTCAACGTTGCGGATCAGCCGGTCCAGTGGCTCGACGAGCGCCTGGACATAGAGGGTCGCTGCAGTCACCTGGCCCAAGCTCACCCAGCCATTCGCGTAGCCGATGCCGCCCAAGATCAGCACCATGACCAAAGGCGTGTCGTACGCGAAACCGATCACAATGAACAGCAGGTTGCGCAGGCTCATGGTGTAGCGCTCAGCCTGGCCGGAGACTGCGATGTCGGAATCCCCGCGCTCGATCCGAGTGCGCTGCAGGCCAAGCGCCTCGACTGTGCGCGCACCCTCGACGGTCTCGGTGAACGTCGAGTTGATCTGCGAGTACGTACCGCCCTCAGTGATGTAGCCCTTCGGCGCCCGCTTGATGTAGCGTCTCGCGGCGATGATCAACAACGGCGCCGTCACCAGCAACGGCAGGGTGAGCAGCGGCGAGTTCAGCAGCATGGCGACTACGGTCAGCAGCGTCGTCATACCGGCTATCACCGACTCGGGCAGGCCAAAGCGGACACTCATGCTCATCGTGCTCACGTCACGAGTAACCCGCGTGACAAGATCACCCGTGCTCGCGCTTTCGACCTTGCTCAGCGGCAGCCCGAGGACTGTGCGTACGACGTATTCGCGCGCCTCCGCCAGCAAATCTTGACCAAAGATCGTTGACATCCGCAGCGCAAAGAAAGTCAGGATCGCCTGCACCACGACGACGCTGGTCACCGCCAAGGCGAGCGCGTCCACCGTGGCTGCCACAGTCCCAGGCGCAGACATCTTGTCCACTAGAGAGCCCAGAATCCGCGGCACCACTAGGCCCGCCAAGGCAGCCAATGCGTGCAAGACCAAGAGCGCGGTGATCATGAACCGTCTGGCACCCAGCAGCCGAGATGCGAAGGCGCCAACCTCCCGACGATCAGCAACCGGAAGCCCGCGATCAGGGTTGCGCGAGGCCGCGAAGAACTCTTCAGCCCGACGCTCACGGAGCAGGTGGCGCTGCCGCCAGGCCCGCAGCCGTGAACCCAGCGACCCACTCCTCGGAGGCAGCAACTCCTCGGGGACCTCCGGCGCCGGCGGAGTCACCTGCCAGGTCTCGGCAGAACCCCGAAGGCCGGTCTGCAGGTCAGTCATCGGAGTCCTCTGCATCCGCACTGCGAGCGTCGGTCGCGCGAGCAGTGCCCATAATGGGGGCCTCATCTAGCGCCCGTGCGACGGTACGCCGGTAGTCCGGGTTGGTCTCCAGCAATTCCTCGTGAGTGCCATACGCAGTGATTTGCTTGTTGAACAAAAATGCCACTCGGTCCGCGTGATGCAGTAGGAGTGGCGAGGCCGTCGTCACGATCGTCGTTCTGCCGCGGCGATGGGCCACCAGCCGCTCGGCGATCAAGGCCTCGGTATGTGCATCGACGGCTGACGTTGGGTCAACCAAGATCAAGATCTGAGGGTCGAGGCTCAGCGCTCGCGCGAGTACAACGCGCTGTCGCTGGCCGCCGGACAGCCCGCGACCACGCTCGTCGATCCGGCCTTGCCAGCCTCCCTGCAAGCCGGTAAACACGTCTTCGGCCGCGGCCACGCGGAGCGCCGTCTCGGCCTCGGAAAGGCTGAGACGTCCATGGGGATCAATCACTGACTGCAACGTGCCGGCAAATACCTGACTTGCGGTATCGCTGACCACGATCCGCTCCCGAACCTGATCAATCGGCACATCCGCGAGGTCCACTGAGCCCAGGCTCACGCCCCACTTCTGGCCCGCAAGCTGCCGGTCCCGCTCCACCTGGCGGGCGTACTCTGCCCGTTGCCGCTTCCAGGCCCGCCGCGCCGCACGGCCCTTGAGCCCATCCGCAACGACGAGACTTACCGGTTCCTGATCACCTGGAAGGTAGCGGCCGAGCCGGTCCGCCAACGCAGCCGAGTCGTCCGGAACCGCGCTCACAATGATCGTGAACTCACTCGGCCGAGCAACGAAGCCGGACTCTTGATCATGCAAGACATCATGATCAGGCAACGTCAGCGGCGGCTCGGGGGTCCGCCACGGCGGCTGGTGATCGAGTACGGCAACGGTCTTGCGCGCCGACACGACACTGCGAACCCACTTCTGCGCCAGCTCGAAGAAAGTCTGGATTGGCCACACCATAAAGATCGCGTAACCGAAGAAGCTGATCAGCTGGCCAACGGTGAGTTCCCCGGCAACGACCTCACGAGCTCCAAGCCAGGTCAGGGCGACCAAAAACAGACCTGAGAACAGCACGCTGGTGGCATCAACAGCGCCCTGCCATATGCCAGCCGAGACAGCTGCCTCGCGGGTGCGCTGCGACTCGTAGGCGTAGTTGCGAGCGAAGGTCTGCTCGCCGCCGATACCGCGGAGAATCCGCAGCCCCGCCACAATGTCGGTTGCCATCGAGGTGAGATCCGAGGTCCTGTTGCGCTCGATCTCTTCCCGCCGCTGCAACGGCCGCAGCAACGGCATAGCAAACAAGACGATCAATGGCGCCGTGAGCAGCACCACAATGCCCATCTTGATTGAAGTCGAGAGCACCAAGCCGGCGATCACTAGGTAGGCGATCAAGGCGCCGGCGAAGCGTGACACGATCTCGGTCAATGATCCGAATTCGTCGGAGTCGCCCACCGAGACGCTGAGCACCTCGCCGGTCGGCGTACGCTGCGGCAGCACGTGGCCCATCTGAGTCACCTTGCGGGTGACCAGTTTCATGGTGCCGTACATCGCGACCAGCCAGGTTCGGACCACCATGGTGTGACCGAGCACGCTTGCAACGATCCCCATGATCACCAGGCCGAACATGATCAAGCTGAGGCGGAGGACGGTCGCCATGTCGTGCGGCACAATCCCGTCGTCAACGATCTTGCCGACGATGTAGGGACCGACTGAACCGGGCAACCACTCGATCACGCTGATCAGGGAGCTCAGCATGAGCGCCGGCAGCTGTTGCCACATCAACCAGCCGAGGAATCGAGCGCCGCCGCGGGTTTCAGGATCGGCGAAGTCTCGTCTGGGCAGCCGGCGGCGCACCACCACCTGACCTCTGCGATTGGATGTGGTGTATGCGGATGAGTCCGGCCCCGCCAAGTCCGGGACCAGCGGCGGGAAATCATGCATGACCAATTCAGCGTAGGACGTCGACGCTGACCGGCTCCAGCCATTTTCGGCTCGCCTGCCCTGGGGCCGAGAGGTCGTATCTAGGATCTATAGACATGACCACTGACTCGACAGCCGGCAATGAACAACAGCCTGAGACGCCCGGAGTCGCGGGTCAGACCGATGACGGACGGGTTTATGTGGTGACGCCACAAGCCATGGCCGTCGAAGGGCCACCGCGGGAAGGCGACCAAGACCAGGACGAGGAGCCGAAATCGGTGACCGAGTTGGTCGAAGAGCCCGCAAAGGTCATGCGAATCGGCAACATGATCCGACAGCTGCTTGCCGAGGTGAAGTCGGCTCCGCTGGATGAGGCCAGCCGGCAGCGGCTGCGGTCAATCCAGGAAACCTCGGTCCGAGAGCTCAAAGATGGGCTGTCGCCCGAGTTGGCCGAGGAGTTGGATCGCATCACATTGCCCTTCAGCGATGACGCCATCCCCAGCGACGATGAATTGCGGATCGCCCAGGCGCAATTAGTGGGCTGGCTGGAGGGCTTGTTCCACGGCATCCAAACCGCATTGTTCGCCCAGCAGATGGCGGCACGGGCGCAACTGGAGCAGATGCGACGAGCCCTACCGCAAGGTCCCACACCGGTGCCACCTGGGCCGGAAGGTCGGCCTCGTGAGGGCACCAGCGGCATGTACCTCTAAGACCTTCTTCACACGCTCAGAAACCTCCGATCGGTGGAACCGGGCATCGCATGTTGCCGTCCCAGGCGAGGTCCGTTGAGACTACGAGACCTCGGGGAGAGATCACATTCCTACATCGAGCACCAAGATCGACAACTGCGCCGCCGCCCGATGCATCGAACTAGCCGCCGCCTTCCAAGATCAACTGCTGGAGCAGCCGCTTTCGGCAAGCGCACCCGGAGTTGTACGGCGCCACCAGCTGGCATTGACATCTTACGCCGTGAGCGCCGGCAGCCCTTCGCACGTACCGCCGCTGCGAAGCCAACTGTCGCCGAGGTAGTTGCCGTCGCGGCTGTCGTCACCGGCTCCCCTCTGGTACGCCGCCCGAGGGCTGCCTGAGACCCGCCCGACAGCGCTTCTACGCCCTGGCCCTAAACCCCGCAGGTTGTGGCATGAGTTTTGGATTGAGCGGCGGCGGGTACCCATAATAAGCGGACGTTTGCGTGCCAGCAGCATGCATCCGGATAACATGCCCTAGGTCCGCCTGGCAGAAGGGAACCGGCAATGAGCACCACTGCATGGATCATTCTCGTGATCGTCATTGTCGTCATCGTGGCCGTGTTGGCGTACGTCTTGATGAGGAGCCGTGCCGGTGCACGCCGCGCCCGCGCTGAGCAGATCAGGCAGGAGGCGGCCCAGCGGGCCGCGGAGCTTGAGCGCAAGGAAGCCGAGGCGAACGCCATGGCGGCACAGGCTCAGGACGCTCGAGCCGAGGCCGACCGGCTGGAGTCGGTGTCCTCGGAGCAACGCGAGCAAACGGCCGCTGCACGTGCCGATGTTGAGGATTCGCTGCGCAAGGCAGACCGAATCGACCCCGACGTACGGACGGGGGCAAGACGTGCCGATACCAGCCCCAGGCGCGCTTCCGATGTGACAGCAGCTGATGAGGACGTCCGCGATCGCGCGGATGTTCGCGATCGCGCGGATGTTCGCGATCGCACAGACGTTGGAGACCGCACTGACGTAGGCGATCGCGCGGATGTTCGCGATCGCACAGACGTTGGAGACCGCACAGACGTCGGGGACCGCACTGACGTACGCGATCGCACAGACGTCGGGGACCGCACTGATGTACGCGATCGCACAGACGTCGGCGATAACACCGTGCGCGACGACCAAGGCACTGCCACTGCGCGAGATGACCGAGGTGGCCCCGCCGTACGCGATGACCAGGTCAGCTCGACTCGGCTCGATGTCGATGATGACAGTTCGGCCCGAGACGACATCCGCCGCGATGAGGGTCCCCGCCGCTAGCTTTCGCTAACCGAAGCTGCTATCCGAACCAGGCACGCAGCTCCGCAGCCGGACCGCCGTCGGCAATCGTCCTGGTGACGTCGTCGGCGGCGGCCTTTACCTCATCCGGGGCGTCGCCCATTGCTGCGCCCCGACCGGCCCAATGGAGCATCTCGATGTCGTTTCGGCCGTCACCGAACGCAAGGACGTCGGCAGCTTGCACTCCGAAGCCGGCCGCCACCTCGGCAAGCGCGGTTGCCCTTTTCACTCCATCGGGAGCTATATCAAGCCAGCTGCCCCACCCGATGAAGTAAGTCACACCATGCATGCCGAGGTGGCGTGCCAAGGCCAGAAACTCCTCCTCCGAGCGAGTCGGATCTCTCAAGATCACCCTAGTCACCGGTCGCGATCTGAGCTGCTCCGGATCTTCGATGATCAACTCCCCGGTCAGATCCTCACCGGGGAAACGATCATTTAGCCGATAGCCAATACCGATTTCCTCGACCGCGATCAATGTGCCCGGCGCAAACTCTTCAACCCGAGTGATCACCGGCCGCGGGTCAAAGGTGATCGCCTTGACGATCTCCTGTGGCGGGTATCGCACCACTACGGCACCGTTGGAGCAAACAGTCGGTCCGGACGGCAAATGAAGCCGCTCGAAAAGCGGCCGAGTGCCGTGCCAGGATCTGCCGGTTGACAGCACCACCGGCACACCGGCTTGAACTACCAGCTCTACCGCTTCTGCGACCGCATCCGGCAAGAATCCATTGGCATCGACCAACGTGCCGTCAATGTCCAGCGCGACCATGCGCGGATGCCAGGCCTCATCAGTTGACTGGCTCAACCTGGCGTCAGCGCCTCTCGGCCTCCTAGGTACTGGCGCAACGCTTCCGGAATGCGTACCGATCCATCCGCCTGCTGGTGATTCTCCAAGATCATGATGATGGTTCGGGTCATAGCGCACAGCGTCCCATTCAAGGTTGCGACGGGTGCAGTGCCAGAGTCGAACCGGGCTCTAATGTTGAGCCGTCGGGCTTGGAAATCGGTGCAGTTCGAGGTCGAGGTGATCTCCCGATAGCGATCTTGAGTAGGCAACCAGCCATTGCAGTCGTACTTGCGTGCTGCGCTTAAGCCAAGATCACCGGCGGCAAGCTCGATCACCTGGAATGGAATTTCCAGCGCAGAGATGAAGTCCTTCTCCCACTGCAGCAACCTTTGGTGCTCTGACTCCGCATGCTCGGGTGCACAGAAGACAAACATCTCGACCTTGTCGAACCAGTGCACCCGAAAGATGCCCCTGGTGTCCTTGCCGTGGGAACCCGCCTCTCGTCGATAACACGGGCTGAAGCCGACATAGCGGCGCGGCAGCGTGTCAAGATCGAGGATTTCATCGGCGTGGTAGGCCGCAAGCGGCACCTCGGAGGTACCCACTAAGTAAAGATCATCTTCTTCGAGATGATAGACATCCTGCGCGGCCTGGCCGAGGAAGCCGGTGCCCTCCATCGCCTGCGGCTTGACCAGCGAAGGCGGAATGAACGGAATGAAGCCGTTGCCGATCGCAGTGCTCATCGCCAAGTTGATCAAGGCCAGCTCAAGCTCGGCTCCCTGGCCGGTGAGGTAGTAGAAGCGAGACCCAGAGACCTTGGCGCCGCGCTCGACATCGATCGCGCCAAGCAACTGGCCGAGCTCAAGATGATCTTTGGGCTGAAAACCCTCCGCAGCGAAATCCCGCGGCGTACCCAGGGTCTCCAACACCAGATAGTCGTCCTCACCGCCCGGCGGTACGTCATCGAAGACCAGATTTCCCACCTGACGCAACATCTGATCGAAAGCGATGCTGATCTCGTTCTGTGCCGCCTCGGCCTTCTTGACCATATCGGCGAGCTCCTTGCTGCGGCTCAACAGCGCCGTACGGTCCTCACCGCGGGTTTGCGCTACTCGCTTGCCAAGCGCCTTCTGCTCGGCCCGGAGCTCTTCGAATTGGGCAATTGCGTTGCGACGCGCCTCGTCAGCCTTGATCAGGTCATCAACCAGAGACTCCGACTCACCGCGAGCCCGCTGCGAGGCCCGTACCCGGTCTGGATCGAGGCGGAGCACCTTGACATCAATCACCGGCCAAGCCTAACCAGCTGTGTCAGCCGAAGCGATCCGATTGTGATGGTGCAAACCGACACCGCGTGTTGGGTCCTGCTGCGATGATTGAGCGGTTATGGTTCGTCGCCCCCCGAGCCGATCGTCGGTCCTGATCGCGATCACGTTACTGGTGGCTTTCGCCGTGTGGACTTGGCTCACCTTCAACTCGCCAGCCCTCGCGGCCTTCGACGAGCGTACATTGCCACCTCCCGTGGACCCGACCTCTCGAACCGCAGAGATCATCAGCGCCTTCGCCCTGCTGACCTGGCCGGGATTCGAGTATGCAGCGCTGGCAGGAATTGCCTTGTGGGCAATACGACATCGGCTGCGTCAGCTGGCGGCCGCCCTCGTCCTGGTGATCATCCTTGGCTGGGGCGGCAGCAACCTCCTTAAGATTGTCTTTCAACGACCGCGACCGGAGCATGCCCTCGACCTACTGACCGCAACGGGCTACGCGTATCCGTCCGGCCATATGACTGGCGTCGTTGTCTTGTCCATCGCCGTTGGC
>DATDKX010000495.1:0-2181 GCA_036519615.1 Propionibacteriaceae bacterium | reverse complement strand
GGTGCCAGCCCAGTTGGCATATCTAGGGCCACTCGCAGCGGCGCTTCCCGATCGTCGAGTCGACCTGCCCAGCGCGCGTACATCGCGTTGGCGGCGTCCACCTCCCGCTTGGGATGGACTCGCACTTCTTCGAGCCGGTCGATCACCTCCGACCATTCCCACGCTTTGCTGGCATCGCTTGGCTGGCTGAGCGAGAGCTGCATTGGGCGTCCGGCCACGCTAAGCGTGGTCACCGTGCTGGCCCCGGACATCAGCTTTGCGGTGCCGTAACGCCGTTGTCCGCTGATGACGACGAGGTCGACGTCTTCCTCGGTGGCTTGCACGATCGTGGGAAATGCGCTCACTCCGCGCTTGGCGTTGATCACCACAATGTCGGCTTGCGCGCCGGGCTGCAGCCGGCCGATCTGTCGTGCCCAGGCGCGGGCCAGGATGTCGCCCGGCAAGCAGGTCGCCATCATCACCAGGTCCTGGTCACTCAGAGACCAGCCCAAGTGGTCGGCGGTGAGCCGTGCCGATTTCAGCTCACCAAGTACCTGCTTGGTGCCCGACGGCGCCCAATCTGAGCCGAGACAGACGCGAATTCCCTGGGCTCGCGCTGCCGGGACATCGGTGGTCTGCCCGTATAGCCACAAATTGGAGAACGGCGACCACGCGATGGCGCCGGGGGATTTCCAGTGTGAGTAGACAGCGGGGTCAACGGCATTGGCATGTACCGCTATGAACCGCGGCTGCAAGCACCCTGCGGCCTCGGCATCGCTGAACTCCCGCGCCACGAGACTGCCGCGCTGGCCTTCAGAGCAGTGATAGATGAAGGCTGAACCGGCTCTCATCTTGTTGGCGCGCTCAGCCAGTGCGGCTGGCTTCGCTGTCAAGACAGAGGCATAGATCAGATTGGCATCGTGCGAGCCAAAGGTCTCATCCTCAATGTTGCGGACCAGCCAGCCATCTCGCGGCCGATTCTTCGGCGGAGATCCCTGGATCGACGTAGTACCACCGACGATGGCCTTGGCCTCAACGTACGCCAACAGTTCTTCTGGGCATGCGGTGATCAGCGCGTACGCCGGCCACGTGGTGCTGGCCGCATAGGTCTTGGCTCGAGTCCAGGAGTTGTGATGCAGAAACGGGGTCTGCTGGCCTGGCTCGGTCCACAGCGGCAGCGTGTTGTACGCGAGGTGGTTGTGCAGGTCGATCAGTCCGGGCAACACGAGCGAGCTGCCAACGTCAATGATCGCCGCAGCCTCGGAACCGGGTGGGCCGGGCTGGGAGCCTTTTGTCACCGCGATGATGATTCCGTCGTCGCTCATCCAGACCTTGCCGGTGAACACCGCGGTCTCGTTCGGGGCCACCGTCGGATCGGAGGCCAGCGGCACAAGCCGCCCGCGGATGGCCCACATTGTTAAACGCCGAAATTCGCGCTAAGCACCGAACGATAGCGGTCCATGATCTCGCCGGCAGCGCGCTGGTCATCCGCTGTGGGGTCTTGCTGACTAATGATGGGCACCTGCCAGTCGGGGAGCGTGCCCGTCAACGCCCATGCCGCTTGCCGTGCGGCGCCGACGGCCACGCTTTCAAAGGTGTCGGTGATCACAACGGGCAAGCCGAACACCGCCGTAGCGATCCCGCGTACTGCCTCGGATTGAGATGCCCCGCCAGTCAGAGTGATCGAGGAAATTTCGCCGATCTGTTCTCGCAATACTTCGACACCGTAGGCGAGGCTCCACAGCACGCCCTCGATTGTGGCGCGCGCGATATTGGCCGGAGTCATATTGGCCAGGGTGAGACCGACGAGCTGACCGCGTGCATCTGGCAAGGGTGGCGTCCGCTCACCCTCCAGGTATGGCACGAAAGTGACGCCTTGACTGCCGGGTTCGGCGCTCATGGCGAGCTCGCTCAGCTCGCTCAGCGTTACGCCGAGGACCTGCGCAGTTGCAACAAGATTGCGAGCGCCGTTGAGGGTGCAGACGAGTGGAAGGAATTCGCCGGTTGCGTCGGCAAAGCCGGCTACGGTTCCAGTCGGCTCGTGTGTTTGTTGGTTGCTCTTTGTGAAGGCCGTTCCGCTGGTGCCCAGAGAAACAATGGCGTCGCCGGTCGTGACACCTAGGCCCAAACCTCCCGCCATGTTGTCGCCGGTTCCCGGAGCGATGGCTATGCCGCTCGGCGTGTATCCGATGATCTCGCTAG